>JAGRGP010000008.1 GCA_020445415.1 Gammaproteobacteria bacterium
CAAAACCGGCGGAAAACGCGCAGTTTACACGGCGTAAATGAGCATTTGAGGCAGGTGTTAACGCCGTATCGGTGGCGTGAAGCGATCTTGAGATAGGTTCTAGAATATTAGCTGCTATAAGGGGCGGCTGGCAGCCAACTCATCCGGTGGTCTGTTCTCGACTACGACCCATGGGGTATTAACCCGGTATTCCCTAGACAACCACTCTCTTCGCAGCCGCTGGGCATCTCGGTCCCCAGTACCCGACACGAAGAATAGCAGACCATGTTCCTGCCGCGAGTAATCGATAAGGGCATCAATACCGGCCCCCGCGATCGGCATGACTTGCCAGGGGATGGCCGCTATACCCCAGGCAGCACCAATGGCTTGTGCCACCTGCTGGATCGGCAAGTCGGTAAGCACGTCGAGACAGGCCTGAAGACGCTCGCAAGCCCCCAGCACATAGTTCAACACGCTGCCGTCCGGTTGGTGCATCAATACCAAGGCAATACGCTGCGATCTGAGGTCAGCTGCCAACGCATCCCCTGATTTTCGGTAGGGTGATGGCACACAGCGGATCTTTGATATCATCTCTATATCCCCTGGCCAAACGCGATTGATACCTTGCTATTACGCACCGGATTACCGGGGACAAATGGTACTCTTCCTCCGGCCGGGCGCCGCCGCGTCAACGCGGCGGTCACCAACATCCTCAAAGCGCGGGAACTAAACCGGCGCGACTTTAGCTTCCCGCCCGGCGGCTCAACTATTCCGCTGCTTCACCCAATGCCCCCCAGCGGCCTGGGTAAGTCGCTCTCCAACCTGCCCTACCTGGGTCTAATCAAGCTATCTTGACGATAATGTCGTGTAGCCGGTCGGCGGCCATAGCCAGTTGGTCCGCGCCATTAGAGAGGTGGCGATAGATCTCCCGGTGCTTAAATATATCGACGACTTTCAGCATCGCCTTGCCTCTTGACCCGGGCTCTCCGGCATCCAGCGTCCGGACCATTTCGTCGACGTCAAACAGCTGGGAAAGGGCGCGACGATAGATCTTCTCGGTGTTACGTTCAGCCTTGCGAGTGGATTTTGCATCCTCTTCCGCCGCCACCGGTCGGTCGGTTAACTTCGCGTAACCGGCCTGCAATGATTGGGCGCCATTCTTGAATTCGGTGGCAATCTCCAGCATGTACTGGTCGGGTCGTATTCCCAGCACCTCCATCTCCCGAACCGTGGTCTTGGCATAGTTAATCGCCATGTCCAGGGTGACAATCGCCCGGTAAATGTCCTCGCGATCCATGGGGGTGGCAAACGCTTTGTTCAAGACGTCCACGTTTCGGGCCTTCAACTCGTCACCTCTTTTTTCGATCTCCCGCACCCGCATCGCCTGCTCTTCGCTACCGCTCTCCATGTACAGGACCAACGCCTCCATGGCCTCCACCAAGACCTCACATTGATCATTCATCAAAGAATAGAAATCCGGCATGCGAGGGAACACCCTGTCAACCAACCGGGTCACTACGGAATCGGAATTGCCGCTCATTGTCGCTTCTCCTTTCACATTGATTTAGTAAAAATTGTTAGTAGTCGGCGGATTCACGCAACGCCGATCAAATGAATCACTAGGTAGGCACCGATCGCCACGGTGGCCGCTCCTGGGATGGTGATGATCCAGGTGCTCACAATCTCTTTTGCCTTCGCCCAGCGGACCGCCTTGGGGCGCTCCGATGCACCAATGCCCATGATGGAGGAACTGACCACATGGGTGGTGGAAACCGGCGCACCGATCATAGAAGCGCTAAAAATCACGGTGGCTGAGGTAAGCTGAGCGTCAAATGCGTGCAGTGGTCTAACCTTGTAGATGCCAAACCCTACGGTACGAACGATACGCCAGCCACCGGACATAATTCCCAGAGTGATGGCTAGGGCGCAGGATATTACCACCCAGAAAGGCACTTCGAAGCTGGGCAGAAACCCCCCGAGCAACAAGACTAGGGTAATGATTCCCATGCTCTTCTGCGCATCATTGGCACCGTGAGAAAATGCCAGGCCGGCGGATGTCAAGAATTGCACCTGGCGCAGGTATTTGTTGACCACGGGCTTGGCCCCACGTAGCAAAAAACCCATCACTCGATGAATAATGAAGCCTGCCCAAAATCCGATAATAGGCGAAATAACCAAGGACAGCAGCACCTTGGTAACTCCCGTAAAATGGCCCTGCCCCAACTCCTGGAATCCCCACACGACATGGTCCACACCCGCCGCAACCACAACGGCACCCGCCAAGCCGCCCACTAGGGCATGAGGAAGATGACGAGGGAATCCCAAACCACCATGTCAGGAGATTCCACGCGATTGCTCCGACGATCCCACACAGCAGTATGGCCAACGACGGCAGCACATCAAGGTCGCCAATATTAATGAATTTACCAATGGTGTTCGCAACCGCCGTACCTCCCAGGATCGGCCCGAGAAACTCAAAGGTGGCCACAATGATGACCGCCTGAATGGGTGTCATGGCTCGCGAGGCTATGACAGTTGCGATGATATTCGACGCATCGTGAAACCCATTGGTGTAATCGAAGATCAGAACAATAACGACGGCGGCGACCGCCAGCATGAAAACGGTATCCATAGCGCAGAGGCTCCTCGCGGTTTTTTGTTGTTGTGGTTTGCCCCAAATACTTGAGCTTCGGACAGCCAACGCCGACCAATGGGTGCATCCCGGTTCGGCGAAACTGGTATTCAAGGAATATGCCAATCTGGCTAAATACCAGAGCGACTAGGTGCGCGGACCTGCTCGTGGCGCCACGGGACGGAACCCCAGGTTACAGTTTGAAACCACCCTTTGGCGGTCCTGCCCGCAACGCCGGGGCGATTGCTCGAGTACCCTTAAGATTTACACCATTTGGTCCAATATTTCAGAATTGTTTCATTCCGAAAACTGAGTGCTACAATTTGCAACGGTATTGACGGTAACCTTGGATTCCACAGCCATCCGACACCGTCAGAACGGATTAATCTTCCTTCCGGGTTCTGTTATGACAAGTCCGCTTCATTCTCCGACCGTTGCCGCCAAAATCCTGATTGTGGACGACGAGCGGCCCACCTTGAAGAATCTATCCCATATCCTCAGCAAGGAAGGCCATGCCGTAACCACGGCCGCCAGCGGTGCAGCCGGGCTCCGGATCCTGGGGGAGCGTGATTTCGACCTCGTGCTTACCGATCTGCGCATGGAGGGTATCGATGGCATGGCCATCCTCGCCGACTGCAAGGCCAAGTACCCGGATACGGCGGTAATCATGATTACCGGATATGCCAGTGTCGATTCCGCGGTAAACGCCGTGAAGGCGGGGGCCTTCCACTATATTGCCAAGCCGTTCAGATTAGAGGAGGTAAGACATCTGGCCCGTGAGGCGCTGGAGATGGTCAAGTTGCGAAAGGAGAATCGGAACCTCCGGAGCGTAATGGAAACCTTTCGGGAAGACCTTCCGCTGGTGACTCAGGATGCGGGCATGGAACGGTTGCTCGGCACCGCGCGCCAGATTGCAACCAGCGACTGCAACCTCGTGATCTCGGGTGAGAGTGGAACGGGAAAAGAGTTACTGGCCCGGTATGTTCACCGCTACAGCCGACGCCGGGATGCCCCGTTTGTTGCGATCAACTGCGGCGCCTTCACCGAGGACTTGCTGGCCAACGAACTCTTTGGGCATGAAAAAGGGGCTTATACCGGTGCCGCTGATATGCGGCGGGGACTAATCGAAACCGCATCGGGTGGGACGCTGTTGCTGGATGAAATCGCCGAGATGCCTCCGTCCATGCAAGTCAAGCTATTGCGGGTGATACAAGAGGAGGAGTTTTACCGGCTCGGTGCCGCCAAGCCGGTAAGGGTCGATGTCCGCTTCTTGGCCGCCACCAACCGAGACCTGCGGGAAGCAGTTGCCTCGGGAGGATTCAGAAGCGACCTCTACTATCGTCTAAATGTCGTCAATCTATCCATGCCCCCGCTGAGCGATCGACCCGGGGACATTCCGCTGATAGCCCACTATTTTTTACGGCGCTACGCGGCTCTGATGGATAAGCCGGTGGCAGATATCTCACCCCAGGCTATGGAGGTGCTGAGCTGCTATGAGTTTCCGGGAAACGTCCGTGAACTGTCTAACTTGATCGAGCGAGGAGTGGCCCTGGCAACCGGAACATCACTCGAAATTGATCAATTACCAGACGACATCAGGCATTTGCGTATTCACGCCTACCGTGGAAGAAATGAGACGATGCCCACGTTGGAGCAGCAAGAATCGGACTATATTCAGTGGGTACTGGAACAAACCGGTGGCAACCGAACCCGGGCAGCGAAGATCCTGGGCATAGACCGCGTTTCGCTGTGGCGGAAGGTTAAGAAATACGGCCTGCCCCTATAGGGACCACCGGAATCGACACCCGGGCGAGCGATAAATTCGGATACGGCGCGCAACTGCCAAACGCCGTTAAGAGACCTGTTCTGGGTGCCACGGAAACCGGAGCCCAGATAGGGGTGATTCGGTTAATTTTCCAAGTAGTGGGTGGCAATCGGTCAATACCGGCTAAAATAACCGGGTAAAGGAAGAATACTTCACGGCCGAACTTTCGCTTCACGCGATTAGCGGTGATTCCGGCAAAAGGAGATTGTCATGTATGCGTTGACACGGAGACCGAGAAAACCAGGATACTCAACCCCCGGCACCCAGTCATGGAGCCGGATAACTTCCGGTCAAAGCCAAAGGGTGAAATCGGTCGTGTTACCCCGACAGGATGGCGGGGTCCGGAACTCTGACAGACATCCCGCAACATCCATGAGGATACGTCAGGATACCTTGGTCATGCGGTATCCGTTCCGCGCGGAGATTAGGCGCCGGTCAGGTCCCGCACCGGATAGCTACCGGATTTACCCATCATCGGCGCGTTGGGACGCCGGGCCAGGTGAGGAACGGGGCGGTGAAGACTATCTCACCCTATTCCAGCAACTGGGAAACGTCTCAACTCAAGCGGAGGTACGGGTTCCGAGCACAACATCCACAGAAACTCCGGTCGAGGCGCCCGAGGGAATGCCCCTGCACCTGCCAGATATCGAGATCCCGGTGCTTGCTGAACTGGAAAAGTCCGACGCGATACAGGGGGCATTCACCTATCGCGGGAGCATTGCCCGGGGTGGGGCTGCCCCGTCGGGGTTTGGCACGACCCGCTCGTTCAGCTCCAGGCTTACCGGAGTAACCATCACTCCGACAACCGGCACCTTCGAAGTAGCGGGCACTTACGAGCACCCTATCACCTATCAAGTCCGCTCCGGTACCGGACCCCGGGGCCAGGTTGACATCGCCTCCGCCACGGACGCCGATATCACCAACGCCAACTACCCTACGGTGGTGTCAGACCTGACACCCAATATGCGCGACCTCAATGGACGCCCTCCGCGTACTGCATTCTGGGCCGAGGACCTCACGCTGCGTCACGAACTCGTCCATGCCAATGACGACCAGGGCAACGGCCCCGGGGCCATGACCACGGTAACCACTTGGCTCAACAGTCAGACTGCGACCAATACGGCTGAAGTCCGGACCTTACTTGGGGCACTACCCGGTCGCTTTGCGGCGGCCCTGTTGGCGGCGCTCTCCACAGCGGCGGGTGAACGCCACGCATACGGCGACGGGGCACCGGCATATCGAGCCCGTGCTAATGCCATCAAGACCAAGGGGGATCGGGGGGACTACCCTTAACCACCGAGCCCGATTGCCAATGCACCCCCGCCTCCTATCCGAACTGTCCGAACCGCACCGGCTATCCGGTGTTCCCTATCGGGATGGCGAGGATCATGAGGCGCGGTCGTTGCTAACAAGCAACGGCTATGGCGTGGATAGCGACCAACTAATCGAACTGCTGGAAAACGAAACCGGAATCCTCCAGGCCGCCGCCGCTCGGGTTCTCGGCGCGGCACATACACGAAACGCGATAGCCCCCCTTGAGCGTCTGGCCCATGATACCGGTGCCGAGGAAACCACTCGCGTGCAAGCGGCCTACGCCCTCGCCCGATTGGGAAGCGTAGACGCGGCGGAGCTGCTCACCGGGTTCTTGGTGCTCTCTCCCGAGGCAACTCCCGCTCCCCTTCAGGCGGCAGGTGCCCTCGCCAGATTGGGTGATCCGCGAGGTTTCAGCGGGGTGGTTGAGGCCCTTGACAGCAGTAACCCGGTAACGGCAATGGTGGCCTGCAAACAACTCCTCGCCTATGCCTGGCCTGACGGTCGGCCTCTCCCAAACGATCGTAAGGTCGATATCTACCGCGCGTTCGCGCGCGCGCTCAACCGCAGCGAAGGGAACATCGTCGCCGAGGCTGTCGTCCAGCTTAAGGACCTGGGTACGGCAAAGGCACTCAAGCTGCTCGCCTCAAGAGGCTTAAGTCGTGAATACTAGCAACCAGGCAAGTCGCCCGCTTGGCATCACCAAATGTAGCGGGGAGGGTTACCCTATCATTGACAATCATTCCCGCTTACTCACCCGCCGATAACGGAGGACAGTATGACCAAAATGTGTTACTCATGTTGTGTTCCACTCGATAATCTAGAATTCCAGGGCCCGGCGGAACATTACTGCAAATATTGCACCGACGAACAGGGCCTGCTTAAGTCTAAGGAAGTGGTGCAAGAAGGAGTGGCAAATTGGCTGCAATCCTGGCAGCCCAATTTGGATCGTGCCGCGGCGCAACTCCGTGCCGCACATTTCTTGCGGGCCATGCCGGCCTGGGCGGAAGACGACAGTTGACGAGATCCTCGTCATCTGAGCTGCTGACCCAGCGCAACGCGGCCATCCAACCCGCATACGATTAGTGGCGCGGCGCGAAACTCGCGGGGGCCGTCCCGGAACCCGCGTAAATAATGCGTAGTACAAGGAAACCGGTTTTTCTGATTGGCAGGTTATTTGGACAATCTCATCCCAAGGAGTGACTATGAACCGCATTGTTTCATCCCTGAGCAACGTCTCGCTTAAAAACCGGGAACAGGTCGTTTCCCAATTAAAATCCACCGACTTTCACGTTGCGGAACTGGCTCCCGCCTTCCGCGAGGTATACCAGGCCGACCGAGGCAATGCCGTCCGGCTGGCGGAGGCCTACGCCGTCTCCCTGGCGGAACCCGAAAAACACCGTGAGCTTTTTCAGCGCACCGCGCTGATGCCCCCGCAGGAGCGCAAGGCGATGATCGAGGGCTATCGGCGGGCCGGCCAAGCCCGGGGCGTGGTGCACGCGATCAGTCAGCTGCCGCGACAGCAGGGACACACGCTGATGAAGGATTTCGTCATACAGGATGACGGCGCCAAGGATCAGGGGGCCATTGGCGAGGTATTGAAATGGCTACGTGACGCGGGCCATGAAATGCGCCGCCTGGAAGCCAATGGCATGCCCGCGGCAAACGACGGCGAACGGGACTCGGCGGTGGTGGAGTTTTTCGAGGACGTGGCCGATGCCATCTCGGATGCGGTTACCGCCGTGGTCGACGCCATTGTCGATGCCGTTGAATCGATCGCCGCGGCCATCGTGGATATCGTCAACTGGGTGGCCGATGAGGTTGCCGACCTGGTGCGCGCGTTAATCGAGGCGGGCAAGACCGTCTTCGAGTTGCTGGAGAATGCGGTAATCGCCGGTTACGAGATCGTCAAGAAAATCGTCCAGGGATTGGAAGATATCGGCAAGGCAATGTTTGAGGTCCTGGAAGCCGCGTTCGAGCTCGCCAAGGATGCGCTCGTCACCGTACTGCGCGCCATTGATCAGCTCGGCCGGCAATTGTGGGAGCTCCTGGAATGGATGGCGAACAAGACGTATGACATCGTACGCCGAGGGGTCGAGGCACTGCTGGAGATCGGTAAATCCATTGGCAACATCCTCGAGCAAGCACTGCAGTTCGGCTTTACCCTAATCCGCAACACGGTCAGCGCCATGCTGGCGGTGGGTAAGGCGATTGGGGAGATTTTGGTAACCTTGGTGACCCGCCCCTCGGCGCTTCTGGACTCCGTAGTGCGCGCCTTCACCGAGTTGGGGCATACCCTCAAGAATCTGTTCGATGAAGTGATCGCCTCAGGGGCGGACTTGCTCAGGGAAGTGGCCAAGGCGGCGGCCAAGATCGGTACCGCGCTCTCGGAATTCATGGCCTACGTGGCGACCGCGGCGATCGAGACGGTATCAAAGATCGTCTCCGGTCTACTGGCGGCTGGAGAAACCTTGGCCAACATGGTGATTAGCCTCGCGCAACACAGCATAGCGGCAATCAAAAAAGTGGTCGACGCCGCATTCCGGCTTGGTAAGAATCTGATCGATGTGCTCAAGGACGTAGCCAACATCGCCATGAACCTGCTCAAGGAGGTGGTAAAGGCCGCCATCGAGCTCGGCAAGACGATTGCCGAGATCACGCTGTCGATGATCGAGTTCACTTACCGGGCAGCGGCCCGCTTTATTCAGGCCGCCCTGGAAGTTGGAGTCACGGTAGTCGAGATGTTGGAAACCGTGGTATCCCGAAGCTATTTCGTGATGCGCAAGATCATCAACGGTATCCTGCAAACGTTGGGACCGGTGGGTGATGTACTGGAATGGCTGATCGAGCGCGGCGAAGACCTGGCATCCGGGCTATGGCGGGAAACGGTATTGGCGATTCGTTATGTCAAGCGCAGCGTAACCGATGTACTGGATTGGGCACTGGAGAAGGGTGGCGCTATCTTCGACCGCATCTTGGAAGTCATCGAGGATATCGGCACCGCGTTGCAAGACGTAATCGAATGGGCGCAAGCCGCCGGAAACGCGGCCCTGGAACTCCTCGGCGAAGCCACCGTGCGGGTGGGTAACTCGGTCAGCTACGTGCTCTCCTACCTCGAGCATGACCTGTTGGAGGGCATTCGCTTCGTGGTCAAGGGAGCATTCCGGGCCGGCCATGCGGTTGCCCAGTTCATGACCTGGGCGGCCGGTCGTGCCGTCCAAGCGGTCAAAGAGGTGGTGGCGGCCCTACTCGAAATGGGGGTTACCCTGGGTGACCTGATCGCCGATACCATCCAACACCCGCACCAAGCCTTGACGAACCTGCTCAGCGCGGCCCGGGAACTGGGCAGTACGGTTGCCGAAATCGTCGATGCCGCCTTCGTCCAGCCCACCGAGGATGCCACCCGTCAGGTGATCGAAACCCTTCACGAACTGGGCGAGTCGGCCGAGGATATCCTTAATGGCGCGCTCCAGATCAGTGTCGGCGCGGTCTTTCTCGTCGCGGGCGTTCTGCTCGAGATCCTTGGCATCTTCCGCGAACTGACCATTCAGGAACGCACCGAAGCACAGCTGGTGTTCGGCAACAGTTTGCCTTACGACCAAATCCACGTGCACATCGGTTCCTGGCTGTCCGATCTGACCAGCTGGGCCCAAGGCAATCCCAACGGACTGGGTACCATGCGTGTGATCCACTTTCCGACCGGAACGGTGCTGGCCCCGGGCGTGCCCTGCGCCTCCGGAACCTTCGACTGGCTGATGCACGAACTGACGCACGTGTGGCAGGGAGAGAATGTCGGCCCCTTCTATATGGGACATGCAATCTACGCCCAGAATACCGAGGGCTATGACTATAGTGATGGTCACCCGACCAAGGAGGCCGCCCTGCAGGCGGCTCTGGCTGCTGGCAAGACCTTCGCCGACTACAATCCGGAGCAGCAAGGAGACATTGTGGCCGACTACTACTGCCGGCTCAAGGACGGTGACGACACCAGCGCCTGGGATCCCTTCGTCGCGGCGGTGCATGCCTAATGCGGATCACCGTCGCCGCCGCTGCAAAGGCGCTGGAGGCCCTTTCCCCGCTGCTCGAGACCTATCGCCGGCGCTTCAACCTGCGTCTGGTCGAGACCCCGGGGGAAGTGCCCGACCCAGTCCGGCAGCGGCAACTTGCCGGCGGGGCAGACGCGATGTTGCTGGTTGGTTCACGGCGGCGTTCACCCCGCACCGTGCTGCCCGGCCCTTTTCTGGAAGACAGCCGTGGCCGTAGAGTACCCACCGGCTGGCTTCCCGAGGTAGGCGAGGTGCCTCTCAAGAGATTTGCCGAAGCGGCGGCACGGTTGCATGAACGCAGCACCAACCCCGGTCAGCGGGTGGTGGCGGTACTGAGTCAGTGGAATCCCAAGTATCTACACCTTGCCAATCGAATCGAGGAACTGCTGGCAGCAGATCCAACCGCCACCGCGGTCATGGGCTGGTCAGGGGATCAACTGACCCGGGACGATCTGATGCGGGGTCTTGACTGCGGCCTCGCCGCCGCGATCTACGTGGGTCACGGCCGCCCGGTAGGCTGGGTCGGCTATCACGGCACCCGGGCCCACCATTTCCAGGGCAATGCCGGTCATCCCCTGGGAGTGATGTTTTCCCTGTGCTGCGCCACCGCCAGCCGCAAGCGCACTGGGTTATCCTTCTCCGAAGCATTGCCGCTCATGGGCAGAGCCGCCGCAAGTTTTGGTGCGGTCGAGGCAACGCTGCATGCCGACAATACCCGTTGGGCACTCGGGCTCTGTCAAGCCGTCCGCCAAGGAGGACAGACATTGGCGGAAACCCTTCTCCTGGCACTACCGACCTCCGCCAGTGCGATAAGGGGTTACCGCATCCTTGGGGATCCCTTGGCACCCTTAGCAGCGGCTCCGGGCGCATTGCAGCAGGCAGTAACCATAGGAAAATACGATGAGTACCTTAGCGCGTGATCAGATCTTCAGCGTACTCAAGGAAGAGTTGCTGGCCATGGACAAACCGGAAGCCGCGGCACGGATGTCGGAAGCGGCGCACTTTAAACACGACATGGGGCTGGATTCCCTGGATATCGTGGAGTTCGTGGCGCGGGCCGAACTCCACTACCGGGTCCATGTAAAAGACGAAGATTTTTCGGCGCTCGACAGAGTCGGTAAGGTTATCGACTACGTGTTGGAAAGGGTGCCGGAGACCAACGCATAAGGCGTCATGATCCGCACCAGGGAAAAGGCCGCAGTTGTCACCGGCATGGGAGTGGTAACCCCTTTGTCCAACAATCTTGAGCGGCTCTGGCTACATCTGCTGGCGGGCGATACCGCGGTGCGCCACTGGGATGATCTGGCCGCCGAGGGGTATCGCATCCCCCTCGCCGCACGAGTGGAAGGGTTTGGTGGGGACGATGCATTCCGTGGAAGCCGCCTGGCGGTTGCCGCCGCCCGTCAGGCGGTAGCGCATGCCGGACTTCAGCCGATGGGGACCTTGGCTGTCTTGGTTGGCACTACCATGGGAGAAAGCGCGGCCTTCGAGGGCGCAGCGGCCGGAGTTACCACAGACCTTACCCAGGCGTCCGCGCAGTCCTTCCCCCGGGCGATTCAGCAGGCGCTTGGTACTACCGGCCCGCTTAGGGCCTATGCCACGGCCTGTGCCGCCGGGAACTATGCCATCGGTGCCGCCGCCCAGATGGTTTCCTCCGGCCAGGTTGACTATGCCCTCGCCGGGGGCGTAGAACCGTTTTCTCGCATCGCCCTAGCGGGATTCAGCCGGAGCCGGGCCATGTCCGGCGAACTGTGCCGCCCCTTCGACCGGCGGCGCATGGGGATGCAGCTGGGTGAGGCGGCAGGCTTCCTGCTGCTGGAACGCCAACAGGATGCGCTGGCACGCGGGGCGCCGATCTTGGCAGCAATCGGCGCACTCGGTCTCTCCTGCGATGCCTATCACCCCACCGCGCCGACTCCGGATGGATCGGGCATGGCGCGGGCAATGGAATTAGCCATTCGCCACGCGGATCTGTCACCCCAGGATATTCATTGGATCTGCGCCCACGGCAGCGGCACCCGCGCCTCCGATGCCGCCGAGGCACAGGCAATCCAACGGGTCTTTGGCGAGCACCGGCCGCCGGTGAGTGCGATCAAGGGTGCACTGGGACATTCCATGGGCGCGGCCACCGCGGTCGAGGCGGTGGTCACGATACTCGCCTTACGACACCGATGTCTGCCCCCCACAACCCATCTGTGCGAGCCCGACCCGGACTGTCCGCTGGATATGGTAGTCACGGCTCGCCAGCCCGAGAGAATTACGCACGTACTCAATTGCGGCTATGGATTTGGCGGGCTGAATTCGGCGCTGCTATTGGAGGCAAGGTGAAGGCAACCTGGCTGGACCACCGTTACCGGGAAGACCTCGGCCAGACCGGAAGCAAGGCGCTGGCGGAGTGGTTGGGCGAACAGATGAACGTCCTCCTGCCGGACGGTGCCGACCGCCACAGAGTCGGCACCTACGTGGCGGCCGTAAACGCCGGTGCGGACATCGCCGTAGACTTCTGGCGGGCAGCGCTTGCTGAGGGAGTGGATCTGGTAAATCCCCGGGACTTTCCGTGGACCCTGGCTAGCGGGATCACCGCGCATGCCGTCTGTGCGGCCAATGCTCAGGGTCCCTGCCTGACCTTGATCGGCGGTGCCGAAGCCGGAATTTCAGCATTGTTTCACGGGCTCGCCGATCTCGAGTCGGGGGTCGTCGATTTCGCACTGGTTGCCGGAATAGGACCCATTCATGATGTTTCGGAATCGGGGATGTGTTGCATTGTCGTTGCGGCATTGACCCTCCCCAGTCAGGGAGGTAAAGCCATACTGAGGACTACGACCTTGCGCGGAGATATCCCTCCCGGGGCAGATGCCGCAGAACCACTCATCAGGGTGTGTCGGGCGGTGGACCGGGGGGATGAGATAGTTGTCTCCACTCCTTACGAAGACGCTTTTCAACTCACCCATTACCCGGATAGCGAAATGTCATGACCGCCTCGGTGCCTGCCCGAGTCCGAAATCTTTTGGCCTTTGCTCCGGTCTTCAGACGGGAATCCACGGCATCGCTGGCGATTGAAAGGTTTGCCGTGCCCGCCGGCGACCAAGTCGGCAAGCTAACCGACGGGGTGGCACTCCGCCCACAAGGAGTCTTACGTGAAATCAACACTGCAACCACTGGCGGGACTCAAACCGCTGATCTTTGTCCTGCTCGTCATTCCGCTCAGCGGAATTGCCTCGTTTGAGGCGCTCTTTGCGCCAACAGCCGACCCCTGGCCCCGCTGGCAGACCCATGACCCGGCATCATCGATACGGGTAAACCATGATCCCTGGGACCAGATTCTCGGGCGCCACCTCCGAGAGGTAGCCGGCGACGTCAATCGTTTCGATTACAGCGGCCTAAAACAGGGAGATCAGGTGTTGCTCGACCAGTACATCGACAGCCTTTCCGAAATATCGGTAAGCCAGCTCAACCGGCCGGAGCAACTCGCTTATTGGATTAATCTTTACAATGCCTTGACGGTGCAAACCATCGTCCGAAACTATCCGGTGGAAAGCATCCGCGACATCGATATCTCCCCCGGATTTCTGGCGGATGGCCCGTGGGACAAACCTCTGATTACGATCGAAGGGATAGAAGTCACGCTCAACGACATCGAGCACCGTATTCTCAGGCCCTTTTGGAAGGATCCTCGCCTTCACTACGCCGTCAACTGCGCATCGATCGGCTGCCCGAACCTAGCCTCCCGCGCATACCGGCCCGCAACCATCGAAGCAATGCTCGACCGGGGAGCTCGTGATTACATCAACTCTCCGCGGGGAGTCTGGTGGGACGGAGAGAATCTCGGCGTTTCGAGTATCTATGTCTGGTTTAGGCAGGATTTTGGGGGCAACGATAGGACCATCATCGCCCATCTGAAAAAATACGCCAAGCCGGAACTTAAGCAACGTTTAGCGGCCGCCACTGCCATTCATGACCATGGTTACGACTGGCGGCTGAACGAAGTGCACTGAGTACGCCTCCCTTTCCGCTCCCGATCGTCGCGGACCCATACGGCTGCTCCCCCGGAGCAGCCGCGCCGACACGACCGCAAGTTAGGATGTAATGGATTACCCGCTAGATATGAGTACAGCAGTTGTGGTATTTATTTCTTGTCGGTACTTAAGTCCAACCCATCGTCATCACGACGTTGAGTACCGCTTGGGCCCGTAATATGCCCGAAAAACGCGCTGTATCGAGAGACGAATTATCAGGATGATCGTATGTAGAAATACCCGGAACAGAGGGTCTGAAAATGAATAAATTACTGGCTGAAGGCAAGGCCCATCATTTAGACCACGACCACAGTTCCCGAACGATAGATCCACCGTCGGTGCTGGTAGAACTGTTGAAGCACGCGGGTATCCGCTTCGATGGCCCCAATCCCTGGGACATACAGGTTCGGGATGGGGAGATCTATCAGCGAATTCTCACCCGGGGTTCATTGGGCTTTGGTGAGGCCTACATGGATGGCCTGTGGGACTGTCCAAGACTTGACGAGCTATTCGACCGCCTGCTGAGCGCGGATACCGATCTACGGGTACAACAACTAAACCGGTGGCGGCTTATCAGCAGTATTCTTCGTCATAAGCTGATCAATCTCCAGTCGCCGAAACGGGCCTTCCAGGTAGGCGAGCGACATTACGATATCGGCAATGATATCTTCGAAGCGATGCTTGACGAGACCATGAGCTACTCCTGCGGCTACTGGGAGGACGCCGAGAACCTAAACCAGGCTCAGCAGCACAAACTCCAGCTAATCTGCGAGAAGCTGCAACTGGAACCCGGAGAGCGGCTGCTGGATATCGGTTGCGGGTGGGGTGGGCTGGCCCACTATGCCGCAACCAACTACGACGTAGAAGTGCTCGGCATCACCGTTTCCGCAGAACAGCAACAACTGGCAAGACAGCGTTGCGCGGGGCTACCGGTGCGTATCGAACTCACCGATTACCGTGACCTGCGCGGTAAATACGATAAGGTGGTGTCGGTCGGCATGTTCGAGCACGTTGGTTTAAAGAACTATGCCACGTTCTTCAATACCGTGCAGAATCTCATGTCCCGCGATGGGTTGTTCCTGTTGCACACCATCGGTAACTATCGAAAGACTCCCCATACCGACCCCTGGATTGAGAAATATATCTTTCCTAATGGCAAACTCCCCGCGGCGCGACAATTATCGGCAGCCTTGGAGCGGAGTTTTCTGATCGAGGATTGGCACAACTTCGGCCAGGACTATGACCGTACACTGATGGCGTGGTGGGAGAACTTCGAACGTGCTTGGCCGTCTTTGCGAAGCCGCTATGACGAGCGTTTCTGGCGCATGTGGCGCTACTACCTGCTCAGTTGCGCCGGTTACTTCCGCAGCCGTCAGGGTCAGCTCTGGCAACTGGTGCTTACCGGCCGCCGACGCCGTCGGACTTACCGTTCGATTAGAATCGGCCGCCGTGGTCTGATGGCAGCGGCAAGAGATCTTCACTGAGCAAGCACGGGTAGGCGGGGCCAGTTCGGCCAGCACACAGTTGAACTAGAACCTATTTCAAAATTGGCGAACGACTTCGAGACCAGGAAAAACCGGCCGCCTCGTTAGTCCCCACGGCCGAGATTGTGGCACCATACTCCCATGAGTAGAGTAACCTTTCCGGCGCGTTGCCGGGAAATCGCGGCGCGACTGCATGTCAATCCTCCCGGCCGCACGCCGTCCCTGATCGCCACCCTGTTTGGCGACGTCGTGGAGGCTTATGGGGGGGAAATCTGGCTGGGCAGCCTAAGCCGGTTACTTGCACCGTTCGGAATCAGTGAGCGGTTGGTCCGGACTTCCGTTCACCGGCTTGCCAAGGAAGGATTTCTGGAAGCCACACGGTTGGGCCGACGTAGCTTCTACCGGCTAAGCCGATCCGCGCTCGATCAGGTAGAGCGGTTCGAACAGCGTATCTACTACTTCAGGGAGCCACCTTGGGACGGTAAATGGCGGTTGATTTTCACCGGCACCCGGGGTGTGAGTAGCGGGCAGCGGGCCGAGCTTCGTAAACAGCTGAACTGGCTCGGCTTCGGGACAATCGCGCCCAATGTATATGGCCATCCCAGTGCCTCTCTGGAACCGGTCGATCAGTTATTCCGAGAGCTGAAGATTGCTGACCAGGTGGTCATTATGCTGGCGACCAACCACCACCAGATTCACGGGCTCGGTACCCAGGAGATGATCCGCCAGTGCTTTGACATCACAGGGCTGGAGCAGCGTTATCAGACGTTTAACAACCGCTACCGCCCCCTGGCGGACTCACCGGAGGACTGCTGCCAAATCGCCGACGTGGATCCGGAACACGCCTTCGTGGTGCGTACCCTGTTAATCCACGAGTACCGGCGGATACTGCTCTACGATCCTGGTGTTCCAGCCCGCTTGCTCCCCGACGGGTGGAGCGGAATCGAGGCTCAACGCCTCTGTGCCAAGCTCTACCAGGCCCTGGCCCCCCCATCGGACCGTTATATCCGGGACTGGGGAGCAAACAGGCACGGCCCCTTCCAAGTAGCGGATCGCCGCCATAGCGGCCGTTTTCAAACCTAACTCCCGATTCATCCACAGGTATCAGCGCTGGTCGAAATCCACTACCACTTGACGAGATACCGGGTGAGCCTGACAGGTTAGTATAAACCCTGCCTCGATCTCTCGCGGCTGCAACCCATGGGTGATGTCCATATCCACGCGGCCCTGCACCAGCCGCGCCTTACAGGTTGAACAGACTCCGGCCTTGCAGGCGTAGGGCAATACAAGCCCCTGATGCAACCCCGCATCCAAGATGTTTTCCCCGGCCATTGCCAACGGAAAACGCGTAGCGCGGCCATCGGCGACCAACGTGATTTCACTGCTCTCCGTCTCCCCATGCGCGGCTACCCGTTGTTGGGCCTTTTCGAGCATCCTCCGTGAATCCTCGGAGGAGCTGGCGAACAGCTCGTAGTGAATCTGGGAATCCGCGAGCCCTTCCATGCGAAACCCCCGGGATACCTCGGACATCATCGCTTCCGGCCCGCAGATAAAGGCATGATCGGTGGCCCGGATATCGATAAGCCCATGCCGGGCGAGTTGATATCCCTTCCGGTTGTCGATAATTCCATTGAGCAAGTCGCTGCCTTGATCTTCATCGCTGAGGATATTGATCCAGTGTAAGCGCGCCAGGTAGCGGTTCTTAAGAAACCCCAGCTCCTCCCGGAACATGATGGAACCGGTGCGTCGGTTACCGTATATCAGCGTCACCTGGCTACGTGGCTCGGTAGCAAGAATAGACTTGATGATAGAGAGGATAGGCGTGATACCGCTGCCCACTGCCAAGCACATATAGCGCCTTTCATGGCGTGGGTCCAATGGAGAGTAAAACGTGCCCTGGGGGGGCATGACCTCGACGACTTGGCCCGCTTTGAAGTAATCGTTGGCGTGGTTGGAGAACCGCCCCCCCCTGACCCGCTTGATACCCACTCGCAGGCTGTCTTCGTTGATTCCCGAACAGATCGAATAGGAGCGCCGCACCGCCTCGCCATCAATCGTTGCCTGCAGCGTCAAGAACTGCCCCTGCACAAACTTGAAGGTTTCTCGCCAGATGTCGGGCACCTCAAAGGTTATGCAGATGGCCGTCTCAGTCTCCGGGCGCACGCATCGGATGGTCAAGGGGTAAAATTCGGTATCCGGCATCGGTTGCTATTTCCATGGCGGGCGCGGCGCCCCCAGAAAGGCATTCATAGCCGCTTGAAGTAGTCAAAAGGCTCACTGCACTGGTTGCAGCGGAACAACGCCTTGCAGGGAGTGGATCCAAATTCGCTGATCAAACCGGTCTCCCGCGAGCCGCAGTGGGGGCATCTCACACCTTGGCGAGGGAGCAAACCTGCTACATCCAATTCGCCGTCTTCGGGCGGGGCTATCCCCCAGGCCCGCATCTTTTCCATCCCTTCGCGGGAGATCCAATCGCCGCCCCAGGCTGGTGTCAGCTCGGTCCTGACATCGATCTCCGCCACCCCGGCGCCGCGCAACAAGGATTTGATCTCTGCCTCGATCGACTCCATCGCCGGACAACCCGAGTAGGTGGGAGAAAGCACCACCACCACCTTATCTCCGCTGCGCCGCACATCCCTCAGCATTCCCATCTCCCAGATACTCAGGAGTGGAAGTTCGGGATCGTGAACCCGGTCTAATAGATTCCACAGACCCGCCTCGGGAGACCCCGCCCGACGCTGTTCGAGGTACTGCCTGGGACTCGACTCCCGAATGTTTGGTCCTGCGTTCGTCACCAACAGCACCCGGGATAGCATCGGTGAATGTATTGGAGTTCGGTGAGCAGGTGGCCCAGGCTTTCGGTGTGATAGCCATCCCTCCCACCGCGCACCGCCCAATCGTCTCCCGGAATCTCGAGCGTTGCTTCGTCGAGAACACGGCTGACCGCCTGGTACCATGCTGGCCTCAGCATTCGGTTGTCCACCGCGACCCCGCGTGCCGCGAGACGCTGCTCGAGCGGATCCACATCGAATAGCTCATGGGTATAGCCCCACAGTTCGTTCACCGCCTTCTGAGTGCGGCTGTGACTTTCCCGGGTCCCATCACCGAGCCGCAAGACCCACTCCCGGCTGCGCCGCAGATGATAGCGGGTCTCCTTTGCCGTCTTGGCGGCAATTGCGGCAAGCTGCGGATCTTCCGAGGTTCCCAACCCGGCCAGAAAGCCGGTATTGTACAGATCGACAAATAACTGACGTACTTGCGAAAAGGCAAAGTCACCACGAGGCAACTCGTAGATCAGCAAATTAGTGAACTCGCGCTCGTTGCGCCGATAGGCAAAATGATCCTCGTCACGGCCGTCTCGCGCCAGATCGGCGGCGTAACGATAGTACATGCGTGCCCGGCCAAGAAAGTCCAGCGCCACATTAGCGTAGGCGATATCCTCTTCGAGAAAGGGACCGTTGCTCACCCACTCCGAGATCCGCTGGCCGAGCACCAGTGCGTCATCTCCCAGTCGCACCGCGTAAGCCAGGATGTCGTCTGAATCCTGTCGGTCGATCATTACCGGCGCGTTACATGTTGTCTACCGGGTCCGGCAATCGATAGTAGGTTGCCAGCCGGTAAGGTTTGTCTTCGGAAGGGTCAATAAAACTTTCCACATCCTCTTCCTGAGAGGCGCAAATGTCGGTTGAGCGAACCACCCAAATACTCACTCCCTCTCCGCGCCGGGTATAGCAATCCCTCGCATACTCCAGCGCTTGGGCATGATCCTGGGCATGCAAACTTCCCACATGCTTGTGATCCAGACCTCGCCTGGGTCGCACGAATACCTCGAACAATTCCAGTGTCTCACGGGTCACCTTAGGCTCCTCCTCCAATACCTGCTAGTCCGGATCTTGGCAGTCTCGTTGCCGCTGCTTTTCCTGGTAAGCGGCCAGCGCATCCCTGACCCACTCTCCCTCTTGGTGGGCCCTGATGTGGTGCTGCAAACGCTGTCGATTGCAGTGACCGTTACCGTTGATCACGCTGTAGAACTCATGCCAGTCGATTTCTCCATGATCGTAGTGACCACGCGACTCGTTCCAAGAAATATCCCGGTCCGGATGGTCCAGCCCCAGAAACTCGATCTGGGGCACCGTCTGGTCGATAAACTTCTGTCGCAATGCGTCATTTGTCTCGCGCTTGATCTTCCACCGCATGGACTGGGCGGAGTGAGCGGACTCCCCATCGTGGGGGCCGAACATCATAAGTGCCGGCCAATAGAACCGATTCAGGGAATCCTGGGCCATCTGCCGCTGCTCATCGCTGCCTCGGGCCAAGGCAAGCATGATTTCGTAACCCTGGCGCTGATGAAAGCTCTCCTCCTTGCAAATACGGATCATGCCCCGGGCGTAAGGCCCATAGGAAGTGCGTTGCAGGGAAACCTGGTTGCAAATAGCCGCTCCGTCGACCAACCAACCGATGGCTCCCACGTCGCCCCAGGTTTGGGTGGGATAGTTGAAAATAGAGGCATACTTTGCGGCTCCCGACTGTAATGCCTCGATCAGCTCCAAGCGGCTAATCCCCAAGGTCTCGGAGGCACTGTACAGGTAGAGCCCGTGTCCCGCCTCATCCTGAACCTTGGAAAGTAAGATCAGTTTGCGGCGCAGCGAGGGTGCACGGGTGATATAGTTACCCTCCGGTTGCATACCGATCACCTCCGAATGGGCATGCTGAGAGATCTGTCGGATCAGATTTTCCCGGTAAGCATCAGGCATCCAGTCCTTGGGTTCAATCTTGATATCGTCATCAATGCGCTGCTGAAATTGGCGTTCCAATTCCGCTTGGTCACTGTTACCGCCCATTCGCCATCTCCGCTTCCCAAACGATCATGCCTCCGCTCCCGCGGCTCAGTGGATGTCGCCTAATCTCTGGTGGGGATGCCTATTCCGCCCCTCAATGCTTTGCCACCAGGGTCAACACATCATAAGTTGCCACCAATACCCCAGCCTGATTGAACACTTGACAATCCCAGCGTACCTCACCGTAGTCTTCGGTTTCCCGGGGGGTAATTTGTTTACAGGTAAACCGTACCTGGATTTCGTCCCCTGGAGCAACCGGCGCCAGAAACCGCAGATTTTCCAGACCGTAGTTTGCCAGCACCGGACCCGGAGCTGGATCGACGAACAGGCCCGCTGCCGCCGAAACAATAAAATAGCCATGGGCTACCCGCCCTTCGAAGAAGGGATTGGCACGCGCCGCTGCCTCATCCATATGAGCATAGAAGCGGTCACCGCTGAGTTTGGCGAAATGTTCAATGTCCGCCAACGTGAGTTGCCGTTTGCCGGTCAAAATACTTTCACCTACCTCGAGCTCACCCAACCTTTTACGAAATGGATGGCCCGGTTTGGTCAGGGGCTCTGCTCCCCTGATCCATTTTCCGGTTATTCGGGAGAGCGTTGTCGGGGATCCCTGCAAGGCATTGCGCTGCATATAGTGCAACACACCGCGAATACCTCCCATTTCCTCCCCTCCCCCCGCCCGTCCGGGCCCCCCGTGAATCAACCCGGGCAATGGAGAGCCATGACCCGTCGATTCGGCGGCGCAGTCTCGGTTGACGATTAGAACGCGGCCATGCCAAGCGCCTATCCCCAGAACCAGCTGGCGGGAAAATTCGTCATCGCCGGTGAAGATTGAACCCACCAGGCTTCCCTGACCCCGATTGGCCAACTCGATGGCCTGAGCCCCATCGTCGTAAGGAACAATCGTAGTGACCGGTCCAAAGGCCTCGATGTCATGAACTTGGCTGTTTTCGAAAGGACTGTCGCAATAGAGCACCACCGGGGCAAAAAAGGCCCCCTGCCGTGCCAGCGGTCCCTCGGGCAATTGGGTGGCCGCACCATCGTAAACGATCCTCGCTCCCTGGGCGATCCGATTCACACGCTCCCGGACTTCGCTGCACTGTGCACGGCTGGCCAGTGCCCCCATGGAGACCCCCGGAATCCAGGGATCGCCGATCACCAGGTTCCGCAGGCGCGCTTCAAGCGCCTCGATAACCGGTTGGACAAAGGCCCGGGGAACCAGCGCGCGGCGGATGGCGGTGCATTTTTGGCCGCACTTAACGGTCATCTCGCGTACCACCTCGGCTATGTACAGATCAAACTCCGGAGTGCCCGGTTGGGCATCCGGCCCCAAGACCGAAGCATTGAGCGAATCGGCTTCCATTGTGAAGCGAATCGAGTGCCGGAGTAGCGCCGGATGCCGGCGGAGCATGAGGCCGGTACCGGAAGAACCGGTAAAGGTGACCGCATCCTGGGCGGAGAGGTGGTCAAGCAGATCTCCGATGCTACCGCAAATCAGTTGCAGAGAGCCCTTTGGCAGAATCCCAGACTCGAGGATCCGGCGCGCCATCAGCTCGGTAAGATAGGCGGTTTGGCTAGCCGGTTTGACGATGCACGGCATGCCCGCGATGAAGCTGGGAGCCAGCTTTTCCAACATCCCCCAACATGGAAAGTTAAAGGCATTGATGTGCACGGCCACGCCGGTCATGGGCGTATAGATGTGCTGCCCCACAAAGGTACCGTTTTTGGAGAGCGGTTCCGGTTCGCCATCGACATAGACGTGGCTGTTCGGCAGCTCCCTGCGTCCCTTGCCTGAATAGGCGAACAGGGTAGCGATGCCTCCTTCGATATCGATCCAGGAATCATCCCGGGTAGCGCCGGTTTCTCGGGACAGCCGGTAAAACTCTTCTTTGTGTTCCAAGAGATGTTGCGCCAGCGATTTCAGCAGCAATGCCCGCTGATGGAAGGTGAGCTCCCTCAGGGCCGGCCCACCCACCTGCCGCCCAAAGGCGGCCACTTCGGAGAAATCAAATCCCTCGCTCGAGACCTCTGCCACCAAGCGACCATCCACTGCGCTGAGCAACGGAACCGGACGCCCTCGTCCCGCCTTCCAACACCCCTGAATGTAGCTGTGTAAACGCATCCCCAGCCCTTTTTCCAAGCCCGTCCTTGCCCATGAATAACTTCCCGATCACCGGAAGCCCGCTATCATTATGATACATAATCTAATAAATGTTATATTTTTTGTAACACTTTAGATTGCCGAAAACCGGAGGGTTGTATTACCTGACTCCATTCCGGGATCGACTATCAACCCAAAACTGCAACCTTTCAGGATCGACATACATGCCGTTAGCAACACCCCAGCCAAGAAGACATCTGCATACCCGAACCATCACCTGCGAGGGTTTTCTCCGGGATGACGGATTATGGGACATCGAGGCCCGACTGGTCGATGTAAAAACCTACCCGTTTCCGAACGAGTTCCGGGGCGGCAGTATTCCCCCCGGAGAACCGATGCATGACCTGCTGCTGCGGGTAACCCTAGACCTTGACCTGGTAATCCACGCGATCGACGCCTCATCGGAGCACTATCCCTACCGGGCTTGCAGCCGTGCCCCGGCCGCCATGCGCAGTTTAATCGGATTGCGGATTGGCGGTGGCTTTCTGAAGCGGGTCAAGGAGCGCATTGGCGTTTCCCGTGGCTGTACCCACCTGATCGAGATGATGTCCACCATTGCCACCACCAGCTATCAAACCATGAACGCATTCATGGAAGAGAAAGCCCGCGCGGAAAGCCGACGGGAAAAACCCCACTACCTAGACAGCTGTATCGCCATGCGCTGCGACGGCGAGGTAGTCCGGCGGGAGTGGCCGGAATTCTTCACGGGCCCGAAGCCATAACCCCGCGCTTGGCAGCTGCCGGGCCGATGCTCGGAATACCGGATTCCCAGTCACACCCGGATTAGCCCACCGAATAAACACTAGCCGATGTCAATCCTCGCGCCGACTGCCCCGCAAGCCGGCCATCCAGCGGCACAACGAATCAACATGGCTCCCCCTCCAATAAACCTTACCGCAACCCTCGCAGCGGAAAAAGGTATCCAGAGTCTGCGCCACCCGAGGCGGCAGGCATCCCGCCAGTTTGGCCTTATCCACGCTTGTCAAACACCCGTTGCAGACGCTGCAACGGGTGAACGGACGCAGCTTCGACTCCAATTGCAGTGCCTTGATCACTTCCGCCACTTGCTCCCGGGGGATACAGCTTCGTACCCAGTAGCCATGCGTCAGGCAACCGTGTTTCAAAATACCCCGATCACGGGTCAGGACAATACGCCTTTCGGCCAATGAAATCGCGACAATCTCCGAATCATCCAGGTTGTTGCGGTAGACCGTGTCGAACCCCAGTAACCGGAGATGGCGGGCCAACCTACCTAGATGGACATCCGCGACAAAGCGCGTTACCCGCAAAGGCGCGGGCCTGAGGCGTATTACCGGCGAGATATCCAACCCCTCGAAGACCGGATATACCGCGACCCGCTCCCTCCCGCGCAGGAGATAGGAAAAGTTCACCGATTCACCATTAACCAGCAGCAGGTCTATCTCGGTATGGGGAACACCGATGGCTTCCACAGCATCCTTAATCGAAGGCTGCCCGGTAAACTGGTAGACAAAGCTTCGCTTACGAAATTCACGGGCCACAAAATCATTGAGTTCCGCGTAGAGACGGATTTCCACGGTACGGCGGAGTGCGGAATGATTCAACCGGTCCGGGCGGTCTCCCAGACCTGTCCACCAGGGGACACCGGGTTGAGCAAGGGTGGCCAATTTCCTACCCTCTCCCGTCAGGCTGGATGGATACAGTGCGATCCGGACAACAGCCCAGCCATACCTGCCCTCCCCGGGACAAGCCCCAACCCTCCCGATGGGCGCCGAACTTGGTTTGATAGAACAGGCACCGATCAGGCGAAAGCCGCAGTCCAATCCTAGCCGGGGTGCGTATTATGTCGAAGCGATTGCGCGCCCGGGAGCAACCAGATCCGCCAAGCGATGCAGACACGCGATGGCCTCCTCGTCATTTCTGGCGATATGTTCTTGCTCATCAAGAACTTCCCTGAGATTTTCCATGGTGGTAAGCGGGTTGGCCAGCACCACCCGAAAAACCGTAACCGTCTGACCAGGATAGATTACTGTTTTTAAACGGGTACGCGAGACAAAGGTCTTGCCGGCCGCCCGTTGGGACTTCTGAATCGATTTGGTCAGGTTATCGAGGGCGGCATTGATCTTTCGAGCTTGGCCCTCCAGCGCCGCGCCAAGCGCCCGTTGCAGGTAGGATGGCACGTACCGGTAGGTCAGCAGGTTCAACTCCGGCTCGGTTATGAGTTCAAAATCGCCACGTTCCTGAATTAGCTTGGCAAACGCCTTGGCTTTACTGATGCCCTGGTTGATGAGCAGCTCATAGCCCCGACGGCCAATGATGCTAAGTGCTGAATGGACTAGCATCGCGGTACCTGGGCGGGACCCTTCCAAGGTGTGACTACCTAGATCCTTGGAGCCCTTGCGCAGAATGTACTCCGCATGATGCTCGATGCTGGAAAGGGACGCGGGATTTTTGAACAGCACCATGCCGGCCCCCATTGGGACATAGAGCTGCTTGTGGGCATCAATGGTCACCGAGTCGGCTCGTTCAATGCCATCCAGCAGATGCCGGTGGCGCTTGGAAAACAGGGTTGGCCCACCCCAGGCGGCGTCCACATGAAAATGGCAGCCCAATTGCTCGGCCAAGTCGGCCAGTCCATGCAACGGATCGACGTTGCCGGTTTCCGTGGTGCCGGCAATACCAACCAGGCTGAGTATGCGGATCCCCTGATCCTGCAACCGGCTGCAAATCGAGGTTAATTTACTCAGTTCGATGCGATTGTGTTCATCGGTATCCACCGAGATCAAGGTGTTGCGCCCAAGGCCCAGCAAATCCACGGCCTTGCCGAACGAGTAGTGGCCAAGACGGGAAATGAGCACCGCAACCCCCTCGCAACCGTGGTGTCGCAAGGCAGCGTACAATCCCTCCTTCGCCACACCCTCAAATCCATTACCCGGAGGAAAAAGGTTATTGCGTGCCACCCACAGCGCGGTAATGTTGGACAGGGTGCCACCGGAACAGAACGCGCCAAGCGCGCTGTGGGCATCGTGCATCCAGCGGTCGTAAAACGCCTCGCGGCCCTGATAGATCAACCCATGGAGCATGCCGATGACTTGGCGTTCCAACGGGGTAAACGCCTTCGAAGTCTCAATCTTGACCAAGTTCTGATTGAGCGCGGTCATAACCCGTGATAGCGGCAGGATGAAGCTGGGCAACGCGGTAGTCATGTGCCCGACAAACCCCGGAGAAGCGGTATGCACCGACTGTGCCACCAGAGTGTTCATCAAGTATTCGGTGTAGTCGGAAACAAAGCTGGGTTGATCTGGAATCCGGTAGTCCGAGAAATCCTTCTCGATGGCGGCAAGGTCTTTATCCGTGACAACAATGCGGTCGCGCAGGAACCCTGAGAGATTTTGGGATATCTCCTGATCGATCTTGCCTAAGGTTGACTCCGGGGACTCGGGAACCGTGAAGATACGGTACAGGTTGCTCAGACTCGCGACAGCGTTTTTTTGGTCTCCGCCTCTGGTCACGGTCATGATCCCGGTTGATCCATGGTGAATGGCGCGCCTGGAGAGACTCGAACTCCCAACCAATGGCTTCGAAGGCCACTACTCTATCCAACTGAGCTACAGGCGCCGCGTGAGTTGCTGACAATCCCTGTCAATTTCCCGCCCGAGAACCTCGGTCCCGGGCAGCAACATCCTGACCCGCTTTATAAACGCATTAGCACGGCGATGTAAAGCAAAAGGCGGTACCACGCCCGAGTGACCGGTATCGCACGCCCGTCAGGTTGGCGGAATACCTGTTAGCGAATGCCGGTGTCATAATTCGGTTGACACGTTTCTGAATCTCTCACCCATATCCACCGGGAGCACCCTCAATCCGCCCCCTATGATTACGTAAAGACCAAGGCTTTCAACCATGGTACGGGCAGTTTAAAACCAATAATATGCTGGAGATGTGTCAAGTAGCCAAATAACATCCTCCCACCGGGTCGCCTGAGCACAGCAGGCGGGTTTGGGAATAGGTTAAGCAAGGAGACGATCGAAATGTCCGACCTACCACTCTGGCAGCCTACACCGGAACAGGTTGCAGCCACGGCAGTGAGTGGCTTCATGACGGCGGCGGCGCGGCACAGTGGCCGCCAGTTTGGCGGTTATCAAGACCTCTGGGAGTGGTCGATCGACGATCTCCCGGGGTTCTGGTCCTTGGCTTGGGATTACTGCGGCATGATAGGTGACCGAGGAGACGAGATTGTGGTCCATCCGGAGCGCATGCCAGGTGCCCGCTGGTTCCCCAAGGGACGGCTAAATTACGCGGAGAATCTGCTACGAAACCGAGACGAGAGCGACGCCATCCTGTTCTGGGGCGAAGACCGAATAGAACGGTGCGTTAGCCATGCTGAACTCTATCGGATGGTCTCCCGATGTCGGCAAGCGCTAATTCATGCGGGGGTAGTCAAAGGCGACCGGGTAGCGGGCTATCTGCCTAACGTTCCAGAGACGGTGATCGCGATGCTGGCGGCCAGTTCGTTAGGCGCGGTTTGGTCTTCCGCGTCCCCCGACTTTGGCATCGAGGGAGTACTGGACCGATTCGGACAGATCCAGCCAAAGATACTGTTTTGTACCGACGGCTACTATTACAACGGTAAATCCCTCGATTGCATGGACAAGAACCGCGAGCTAGCCGCCCGCTTGGCAGACCTGTCTCAGGTGGTGGTAGTCCCTTATCTGGATTCCGTTGCGGAAAACCACCTGTCGATACCAGGTGTGTCATGGCAGGATTTCTTGGCGCCTTTCGAGCCCCAGGAGATTGAGTTTGAACGGTTCCCCTTCGACCATCCGCTTTTCATTATGTTTTCGTCCGGGACCACCGGCGTGCCCAAGTGTATCGTGCATTCGGCGGGTGGCACCCTATTGCAGCATCTGAAGGAACATCAGCTTCACGCTGACGTGCGCCCGGGTGACCGGTTGTTCTATTTCACTACCTGCGGCTGGATGATGTGGAACTGGCTGGTATCCGGGCTCGCCTCCGGGGCCACCCTGTTGCTGTACGACGGCAGCCCTTTCGCCGGTCGGCAACGGATACTTTTCGATTTCGCCGATAGCGCGGGAATGACGCACTTCGGCACCTCGGCTAAGTTTATCGAAGCCTGCGGAAAATTCGCGTTAGATCCTGCCACGAGCCATCGGCTCGACAGGCTCCGGGTCATCCTCTCCACGGGCAGTCCACTGGCACCAGAGGGTTTCCGGTATGTTTACGAGCACGTCAAGAAAGAGGTTCTACTCGCCTCGATCTCCGGAGGCACCGATATCATCTCCTGCTTCGCGCTGGGCTCTCCGATCTTGCCGGTATGGAGTGGCGAAATCCAATGCCGGGGGCTCGGAATGGCGGTAGACGTATTCGACGATGATGCCAACCCGATACGAGGTGACAAAGGTGAGCTGGTTTGCACCCGTCCTTTCCCTTCCATGCCCCTGGGATTCTGGAACGATCCCGATGAGTCACGCTATCGGAAGGCGTATTTCGAACGGTTTCCCAGGGTATGGTGTCATGGCGATTTCGTGGAACTCACCGCACACGATGGGATGATCATCTACGGCCGTTCTGATGCCACGCTCAACCCCGGTGGGGTGCGCATCGGGACTGCCGAAATCTACCGCCAAGTAGAGAAAGTTGATGAAGTACTGGAGTCGGTGGTCATCGGCCAGCAATGGCAAAACGATGTCCGGTTGGTGCTGTTCGTCAAGCTGCGTGAAGGTCTAACACTCGACCGTCCTTTGGTAGACCGCATCAAACAGCGGATCCGCAGCCACGCCACCCCCCGCCACGTACCGGCTCGGATACTACAGGTAGCTGATATCCCCCGTACCAAGAGCGGGAAAATCGTGGAGCTGGCGGTGCGCGACCTGGTCCATGGTAGAAAGATCAGAAACCTGGAAAGCCTGGCAAATCCCGAGGCATTGGCACTATTCAGGGATCGCCCCGAACTGCTTACATGAGCGAGGAACCGCCTCTGCCCAGCATGCGGAGGTATCGGTTTCCTGGCCGCTTACCAGAGTTTCAGGGCGCCCCACGCTGGGAGCAAAAACCCATCGCCCCGCAAGCCACCGCAAGCTCCTTTGGGCGACAGGACACCGGGATTCCCCTGCTCGGGAATAACAGGTGAAATCCCGGTGGCGTATTGACTGAATAGATCCTCGCCGGTCAAATTACCGTTTTACTTGCCAGACACCATGGCATTGGCCTCAAGGGTGAAACCCAGTTTTTTAAGCCGCTTGGTGCGCAGCAGGCGATGTAATAACCAAGGCTTTTCCTTCAAATACCGATCAAAGAAAGCTGTGATGACACCGTTGCCAATCCGATGCGCAACTCGGCTGTCTACCACCTCATAGGTTAAATCGGCTCCGAGATAATTGAGGATAGAGGGGAATTCCGTCCGATAAAGTAACGGAAAATTTGCTGCCTCGGCATCGTAATAGGAGGCATGCTGCGCGTTCTCCAAGTTGCTGAACAACGCCGGACCCACGGCGGACTCATACTGGGCGCGTACCCCCGGAAAGAAATTTCCTGGCATGGGAAAGGGTAACAAGCCGGTCATACCAAACCCAAGGGCGAACGGTGCGATAACCTCATCTTCTCCGGAAAGCATATACATGGCCGGGATTGTGGAAGGTATGCGGTTTGCGGGGACCTGCCCGAGATCTGGCGGTAGCATTGGGTCGTCGGCGGGCCGCGCCGCTAGCCACGCCGGTGGAACCAAGGGACGCATATCGGGACCGCCGACCGGACCGGCCACGATATAGGCGTCTATCTCCTCGATCGTCGACTTCGCGACCTGTGCCACGATGGACCCGAGGGACAATCCAACCAGGCCGATACGATCCAGATCGAGCTTACCCTGCAATCCCGCACCCGTCTCTACCAGGCCGGCATTGATGTCGCGCAACTCCGAGATGACGGCGCGTAAATCCAACACCCGCTGATTGATAGCGTCGGCGAGCCGGATAATCTTCTGAGGAGAAAAATCAAACTCGAACACATTGTAACGGGCGGGATACAAACCGCAGTCCGGGCTGAGTGCGTCGCAAGGGGTGAATGAAACATTTGCCCGGTTGAGGGCACCTTGAGGCGAATCGTCAAGCGGTGAACCCGCCAAGGTGAACTGCACGCTGCCGGTATGATCGGGAGCCACTACCACATAGCCACGGCGGGCCAGTTGCTCGGCAATCGAGCCATTTATCGCCCGGGACACAGTGGCGCCATGCAACAGGATAACTACAGGGTAAGGGGCACCTTTGGGGTTAATGTGGGGAACCCGCCCCTTTTTGTCCAGCCGGTAGCTCTTTCGCTCCTTATCGAACAAGGCGAGCTTCGCCTCCAGCAAGGCCTGGTCCGCCGTCTGATCCACGGGAACCCGGTCGGGGTCTACATCGGAAGTCGTCATGTAGAAATGGGAAGCGACAAACGCACTGCGGTTACCCAGCATATAATCGCCCATGATGGCACGGGTCGCCCGCCGCCCCAGCTCATTGGCCCGCACCGGGTACCATATCTCTGTTAAAAGGGTACGAACGCCTTTCGTCGGGTCCGCCAGGTCGGGGTTTTTGGGATAATCGATAACGCCGTCGACATTACCATCACCGTCGTGTACCGCCGACCAAGGATCGAAGCCCCTGGTCTCATCGTGAACGAATATGGACGTTGACCCAACCCCGCTGAAGATCCGAGCGTCCGCGATTGCTGGCTGCACTGCAACCCACAATACCGACAATAATGCTAGCCGCCATTTTCCCATCATTGCTCCCTCCCTTGTTAATGCTTTCTTGAAAGTCGATACCTCGCAAGGCGCGCAAGGGCTCCCCTAGGTACTCGTTTGCAGCCCCCAGTGCATTTCTCTCCGTCACGTTATCCAACCACGCGCGCCACAAACGGGTTATACGGCGCTAGCCACCCTGGCGTTGACAATGTTCAATACCTCATCGGGATCCCTTTTCCACCAGTCTTCCGAAGAAAAGATCTCTACCTCGTAGCAACCTTGATACCCTTCCCGCTCCATCCATGTGCGGATCAAGGGAATATCGATAATACCATCCCCCATCATGCCCCTGTCCAGCAACAGGTCCCGAGTCGGGACTAACCAATCGCAGACATGAAAGGCCAGCAATCGGTCACGCCCCGCCCGCCGGATCTCCCGCTCCAGGGCTGGGTCCCACCATACGTGGTATACATCCACCGCGATCCCCAGCCCCGGACCCAGCTCATCGCACAGGTCATTGGCGTGTGACATTGTATTTACACAGGCGCGGTCTGCAGCGTACATGGGGTGAAGCGGCTCGATTGCGAGAGGCATGGCGTGCTTACGGGAGTAATCCAGTAACTGGCCAATGCCGTCCCTAACTTGGCTACGGGCACCCGCGATATCCTTCGAGCCTTCGGGCATCCCTCCAACTACCAGTATCAGGCATTCAGCGCCTAGCGCTAGCGCCTCGTCCACCGCCCGGTAATTGTCGTCGAGAGCCTTCTTCCGCACGGCGGCCGTGGTGGCGGGAAACATGCCGCCCCGACACAAGCCGGTGACTCGCAGCCCATTGTCCTTGATAGCCCGCGCTGCTTCGTCAATGCCCATCGCGTGCAACACATCCCGCCAGGGGGCGATCCCCCGGATTCCGTGTCGGGCACAACCTTCGATACACTCCCGGAGGCTCCATTGGGCCTTGACGGTAGCGGTGTTCAACGAAATTTTCGAAACATCCGCCACCCTTTAACCCACGACGCCGTTAATCGCCAAGACCGCCTTCATCCGGGCTACCGCCAACTCGGGGTCGCTCAACAATCCCGCCCGGTCGGCCAGCCGAAACAATTCGCACAGGTGGCGCAAAGAGCGGGCACTCTGCTGACCTCCAAGCATTACAAAGTGGTCTTGGTGACCATTTAGGTAAGCCATGAACACCACACCGGTTTTGTAGAAGCGGGTTGGCGCAGCGAAGATGTGACGGGCGAGCGGGACGGTGGGTTCAAAAAGCGCATGATAGGCACTCATGTCATTCCGTCCCAAGGCCGCCAACGCCGCCTCGGCAGCCGGCGCAATCGCGTCAAAGATCCCCAGCAGGGCGTGAGAATAGCCTTGCTCGTCGCCAGCAATAAGTTGTGGGTAGTTGAAGTCGTCCCCGGTATACATCTTCACGCCCGCGGGCAGCCGCCGGCGCATCCGGATTTCTTGCTCGGCACTCAACAACGATATCTTAACGCCCTCCACCTTACCGGCATTGGCACCAATGATATCCAGGCAGGCCTCCATCGCGCTGGCGTAATCCCCACTACCCCAATAACCTGCAAGCGCCGGATCAAACATTTCACCCAACCAATGAATGATTACCGGCTCCCGCACTTGGGACAGGAGCGTACCGTACACCCGGGCGTAATCGTCAGTAGAGCGCGCGCAGGCTGCCAGTGCGCGGCTGGCCATTAGAATAATCCTGCCCCCCGCCGCCTCCACCGCTTGGCACTGCTGTTCGTAGGCGCTGATCACCTCGCCCAGTGTGACGCCCGGCACGGGTTCGAGCTGGTCCGTTCCCGCACCACAGGCAAGTAATCCTCCGGCAGCCTTTGCCTCGGCCGCCGAACGCTGGATCAATTCCAGGGCCAGCGGCCAATGGAGCCCCGCGCCTCGCTGGGCGGTATCCATGGCTTCGGCAACACCCAAGCCGTGACTCCACAGGGAGTGGCGATAGGCCAGAGTGGCGTCCCAGTCGATTCGGGGATCGGACCAGGGATCCCCACTCAGCAAGGGATCGATCACCACATGGGCGGCGGCATAGGCAATCCGGGGCAGCGGATGGTTGGCCGGATGTCGAGGGAAAGCGCGTGGCCCGGTAAGCCGGTAGGCCTCGAGTGCGCCATGGGAACCAGGAAGTCTGATCGTGTTCATCCCCGGTCATTTCCATCACACGGGAGTGCCTCGAGTCCGGTCATTGCACCAGCTCCGGCACCTCTATCCAGCGACGTTCCGCCCAGCTTTGCAGTCCCAACTGAGCCAGCTGCACCCCCTTGGCCCCTTCCAGCAAGGTGTACTGCCAAGGCCCATCGTCGAACAAATGGCGGATAAATGCTTCCCACTGGGATTTGAATCCATTCTCCACCGGTTGATTATCCGGAACTTCCAGCCAATTGCCGAAAAAATCGATGGTCTGGGGGACATCCGGATTCCACACCGGCCTGGGGGTATTGACCCGGGATTGAGTCCAGCACCGATGCAACCCGGCCACCGCCGACCCCAGGGTACCATCTACCTGAAAAGTGACCAGATCATCGCGTCGCACCCGGACGCACCAGGAGCTGTTTAGCTGCGCGATCACCCCGCCATCGAGCTGAAACGTGGCATAGGCCGCATCATCGGCATCTGCTTGGTATTCCCGTCCCTGCTCGTCCCAACGCCTGGGAAT
>JAGRGP010000081.1 GCA_020445415.1 Gammaproteobacteria bacterium
GACGACGCCAAGACAATTGCCATCCGCTTGCCCGGAACACCTCCCGCACCGCTGGCGTTCGACCACGCCATGATCCTCGCCGATTACCTGCGCTATCGACTGGAGGGGAGCTTGCCAGCACCCGTTTAAGATAACCGGCTGAAGTAATGGAGTAAAAGCTGAACTGAGTTCAATCAGATGTTGACCCTTTGCCTGGAATACCACTTGAAACCAGTGAAAAAATGCAGGAACCTGTGATACCAAATGGAAAAGCACCACAACTGGGATACCAGATGGTCAGTGTAGATAACCAAGGATACAGGCTACGTTCGCTCGGGAAGGTCGTTGCGCGGATTACAGGTCGTTCTGCAGCCGATGCCGCCACTACATCTCACATCCGCCATTGAATCCCTCCTCCATCCCTTCGGTCCTGTTCAGGACACTGTTCATTCTCCTGATGCTGATCAGTGGATCGGCGCTCGCCACCGATGCGGGCAACGCTGGCGGAACCTGGCACTCCATCACCGTGGTCTACAACCCGGGCACACCACCGTTGAAATACACCGATCCCCAAAGCAACGCCTCCGGACTGCTGATCGATCTATGGCGGTTGTGGAGTGAAAAAACCGGCATCGCAGTGCAGTTCCGCGAGGCTCCCTGGGATGAAACCCTGCGCATGGTCCGCGAGGGGGAAGCGGACGTCCACGCCGGTTTGTTCTTTACCGAGGAACGAGCCCAATCTCTCGACTACACCAGTGCACTGCTGGAGATGGAGTATCTTATCTTCCATCACCGCACCGTCCTCGGAATCACCAAACTGGAAGACCTGCGCGGTTTCCGCATCGGTGTGCCCAAGGGATTCACTCACCAGTTCGTGGCCGAACGCCTTCCCCAGGCTGCACTCAGTGTGTACGAAGATTTCGACCAACTCTACCATGCCGCCCACGCAGGCGAGGTCAGGGTCTTCATCTCCCCCTTGGTCAACTACCGCTATTACCTGCACCAGAGCGGGAGCCCTGAGGTGTTCGACTACGATGTCAACAACCCACTATACCAGCGCACCTATTATGGCGCCGTGCGCAAGGACAACGCCGAACTGCGGCAGTTGATCGACCAGGGGATGGCCAGGATCGATCGGGATGAGCGGGCAGCCATTGAGCAAAAATGGTTGGGGCAAGCGCGCACCGACACCCGGAATGTAGTGACCATTGCCGGCAGCCGGAACCTGCCACCTTTCAGTATGCTGAACGAAGCTGGGGAACCAGTGGGACTCGGAGTGGATATCTGGCGGCTCTGGTCCCAGAAAACCGGCCGTAAGGTCCAGTTCCGTCTCACCGACTCCGCCCGATCGGTGTCCGACTTGAGCGACCGGCGGGCAGACTTCCATTCCGGACTGTTCCTCACCAGGGACCACAGCCCCTGGATGGCATTCTCCAAATCCTATCTCCAGATTCCAATCGCTCTCTATCACCTGTACCGGGATGCCCACCAACCCACCCTGGAGGATTTTCAGGCGGCGCGCATTGGAGTCTATACACCACTCCCCCAGGAACTCTCGCAGACACTCTCGTCGGCTAGAGCACCGGTAGGTTTCGAAAACATTGGCCAGATGGTGGCAGCCCTGGAACGGGGCGAGATCGATGCCTTCATCGCGGACCGTCCGTCGGTCGAACTGGAACTGATCCGATCCGGTATGCGCGGTGAAATCGTGGCACTGCCGCAGAATCTGGCGCAGTTTGACCTGCAGGCGGCCGTGCCTGCAGGCCAGGACGCTCTGTTGAAGTATATCGAACTGGGTTTGGATGCCATCTCCCGTGACGAGTTGGAGGCCATCCTGGGACGTTGGCTGGGCGAGGCCGTGGACTACAGCACCTACCTGCCCCGGCAGAACCCGCTGCAATTGACCCCGCAGGATCTTGCCTGGATCGAGGAGCACCGCGAACTGCGCATCGCCGTCGATCCCGAATTCGCGCCTTATGAATACCTGGACGATGCCGGCCGGCACCAGGGTGTATCAGCGGACTATCTGGCACTACTTGAAGAGAAACTGGGAGTGAGGTTTACCCTGGTGCCCACCCGAACCTGGGATGCGGCACTTCAATTGAGCTTCGACAAAAAGGTGGATGTGCTGCCGCTACTTAACCGCACACCCACCCGCGAGCCGCATCTGCTGTTTACCGAGCCCTATTTCGTTTCCCGCCGGGTCGTGATCACCCGGGGCCATCGCGAGGATATTCAGGGAGAATCGGACCTGGTGGAGCGAACCCTCGCACTCCCGGCCGGCTACTCGATCAACCACCATATCCGGGAACGTTTCCCCGATGCGCGGATCATCGAGGTGGCGGACATCCCCAGTGCGTTGCGGCGTGTCTCGGAAGGGGCAGCAGATGCCACCATCCTCAGTACCGGAGTAGCCAGCTACTGGCTGAATCAGAATGAAATCACCAACCTGCGCATCGCCGGTCCGTTCGGGCGACCCAGCACCCTGTCCATGGCCTGCCGCAACGATTGGCCGGAGTTGGCGGGTCTCCTGCAGAAAGGTTTGAACTCCATCAGCGAAGCGGAGCACCGGCGGATTCGCCGCCGCTGGATCTCCCTGGAGGATACCGGCGATTCCGCTCACAGACCGAAACTAACCCCCCAGGAGCACTCCTGGCTGCAGCAGCATCCCGTCGTGCACACCGGCGGTGATAGCAACTGGGCCCCGGTGGAATATGTGGACCAGGCGGGTGGTTATCGCGGTATCACTGCTGACTACCTGAATCTGCTCGGAAGGCGGTTGGGCATCGAGTTCGCCATGATCACAGAGCCCGGCTGGTCGCAGAGACTGCAACGAACGCGCGACCGTACACTCGACATGGTCGCCGCCATTGCACAATCCAAGGAGCGGGAACAGTACCTGCAATTCACCCATCCCTACTTTGCCGTTCCCTACACCCTCTACCGCCACAGCAAGAATGGCAACATCGGCGCCCTTCGCGATCTCGATGGACGCACGATAGCCGTGGAAAAGGATTACTACCTGCACGAACTCCTGTCACTGCAATATCCCACCATCAAGCTGCTGGTGGTGGCAGAGACCCGGGAGGCGCTGGCGGCGGTCTCCTTCGGAAGCGCGGATGCCTATATCGGCAATCCGGCTGTGGCCGACTGGCTGATCGAGCAGAACCGGTTACGCAATCTGCAGGCGGTGGCCACCATTCCGAAGCTGGGTAAGTCGGAGTTGCGGCTGGGGGTGCGCAGGGACTGGCCCCTCCTGGTCAGTGCCCTGAACAAGGCGTTCGCCAGCATCACTCCGGAAGAACACCGGAAAATCCGCCGCCGCTGGCTGGAAAATGGCCGGAACGGAGCGGATTTTGACGCCACGTTGACCGCTCAGGAACAGGCATGGCTGACTGCTCATGAGCACATCCGCGTCGGAATCGATGCTGCCAATGCCCCCTACAGTTTTGTGGGAGAAGATGGCGTTTACCGGGGGGTAGCTGCCGATTTCCTGCAGCTCATCGGTGAACGCCTGGGCGTCGATATCCAGCCCGTCAGCGGGCTCGACCAGCCTCAGATGCTGCAGGGAATCCAGCAACATCACTTGGATGTGATCGCTGCCTTGGCACAGACCCCGGAACGCGAGACCTTCCTGGAGTTCACCGATATCTACATTCCCACACCGCTGGTGATCATGAGCCGCGCTAACACCGGGGAGATACGGAGTCCGGCGGATCTGTCGGGCAGACGGGTGGCTTGGGCAGCGGACTTTGCGATCACACCGCGAATGCGAAAGCAGTTGGAAGGCATTCGGGAAGTTCCGGTGGCCACACCACTGGAAGGGCTCAGAGCCGTTGCCTTGGGTGAAGCCGATGCCTATGTGGGCGTGCTGGGCACCAACATCTATCTGTCCAATCGGAATGGCATCACCAATCTGAAGGTGGCCGCCGGTTACGCGGTGGAAGACCAGGGTCTGCGTTTCGGCGTGCGCAAGGACTGGCCCGAACTCGTCCCTATCCTCGAAAAGGCGTTGGCCGCAATCCCGGAGACGGAGAAATTCGCCATCCTCAATCGTTGGGTACCCTTAGGTACCGAAACCGGATCGCCACGGCCCAACCAACCGATACTTGTGCTGAATGACCGCGAACGCAAATGGCTGGCGGACCATTCACGGATACGCTTGGGGGTAGACCCCGATTGGGAACCGATAGAATTCTTGACGCTCGTTGGGGAATACCGGGGTATCTCGTCGCAATTCATCCAGCGCCTGTCCAGCATGCTGAAGATGGAGATGAAACCAGTCTCAGGCCTCAGTTGGCAGGATGTGCTGGAACAGGTAAAGCGCGGCGGGATCGATGTGTTGCCGGCCATCACCCCATCACTGGAGCGTTCGCGGTTTCTCAATTTCACCGAACCTTATCTGCACTTCCCTTTTGTGATCTTCACCCGCAAGGATGCCCCGCTGGTTGCCGGTATAGCCGACCTGGGCGCCCAAAAGGTGGCGGTGGAACGCGGCTACATCACCCAGGAATATCTGCAACGGGACCATCCGGATCTCACCCTGCAGTTCGTGGATACCACATCTCAGGCCATGCAGGCTCTGGCCATTGGCGAGGTGGACGCCTATGTTGGCAACCTGACCCTGGGCAGTTATCTCATCGACAAACTGGGCCTGGGTAACATCAAAGTGGCGGCACCCACTCCCTATGCGAATGATCTGGCCATTGGAGTGCGCAAGGACTGGCCGGAACTGCTCGCCATCCTCGACAGGGCACTAGCCACCATCGACGAACAGGAACGGCGCGCCATCCGTCAGGAAACCCTTGCCATACGTTACGAAATGGAGGTGGACTACACTCTGCTCTGGCAGGTGGCAACGGGAGCTGCACTGCTACTGCTGCTGACCCTGCTGTGGCTGGCTCAAGTCCGGCGGCAGAAAACCGCTTTGGCGGTAGCCAAGGCGGATGCGGAACAGGCGAACCGCTTCAAGAGCCACTTCCTGGCCAATATGAGTCATGAGATCCGGACACCGATGAATGCCATCGTCGGATTCTCCCACCTGGCACAACAGACCAGTCTGGATCCACGCCAGCGGGGCTACATCGACAAGATCCAGTCCTCGGCTTACACCCTACTCGGCATCATCAACGATGTACTCGATTTTTCCAGGATCGAAGCCGGCAAGCTGGAGATCGAGCAAACCCTCTTCTCCCTCAACGATATACTGGATAACCTGGCGCATCTCATCGTCATCCCGGCCGAGGAGAAAGGCATCGAACTACTCTTCAGCCGGGACTTGAATATTCCCGATGCCCTGGGGGGCGATCCTTTGCGCCTCAGCCAGATCCTCACCAATCTGGTGAGCAACGCCGTGAAGTTCACTGAACAAGGCGAGGTAAAGGTGACTGCACGGCTGGAAGAGCAGCACGAAGAAAGAGTGCGCGTCACCTTTACAGTGGAGGATACCGGTATCGGCATCCCACCCGAGCAACTGGACCGCCTGTTTCACGCCTTCACCCAGTTGGACGACTCCACGACGCGACACTATGGCGGCAGCGGCCTGGGCTTGAGCATCTGCAAACACCTGGTCGAGTTGATGGATGGTACGCTGGAGGTTGACAGTACCCCGGGCCTGGGAAGTTGCTTCCGATTCAGCCTGTGGTTCAAGGCTCACGGTGAATCCGAAGCGCTTCACCTGGTCCCGGAGACCAGCTTGCGGGGGCTGCGCGCCCTGGTGGTGGAGGACAACCCCTCGGCACGCCAGATACTCAGCGACATGCTGACCTCCTTCACTTTCGATGTGGTCGCGGTAGCCAACGCGGAAGCGGCACTGGCGCAGATCCACACAGCCGATCAGCAGCGGCAACCTTTCGACCTGGTGTTGATGGATTGGCGTCTGCCTGTCCTGAACGGCATCGAGGCAACCCGGCGCATCAAGCAAGACAAGACCCTTACCCACATACCCGCCATCCTGCTGGTGACCGCTTATGGTCGCGCGGATGTGTTGATCAACGCGGAAAAGGCGGGTACGGACGGGGTCTTGCTCAAGCCGGTCAGTCCATCCACATTGTTCGAATCCGTACTCCGGGCCCTTGGCTCCTCGATACAGATCTCCCGGGATCGACGCCGCAAGGAATTGACCATGCAGCAGCTGGCCGGTGCCCGTGTGCTGCTGGTGGAAGACAACGCCATCAACCGGCAGCTCGCCCGGGAGCTGCTGGAAACCATGGGCCTTGAGGTGAACACCGTTTCCGGCGGGCACGAGGCACTGGAGAGGCTGCGGCAACAACCTTTCGACCTGGTATTGATGGATATCCAGATGCCGGAGATGGACGGCTACCAGACCACTCGGATGTTGCGCTCAGATCCGCGCTGGAGTTCTCTGCCGGTGGTCGCATTGACCGCCCATGCCCTGGCCGGCGAACGTGAAAAATGTCTGCAAGCGGGCATGAACGATCATGTCCCCAAGCCCATTGATCCGCAGCAGCTCTATAGCACCCTCCACCGCTGGCTGAAGACAAGTACCCAGCCCGTCCCATCGTACACACAAGAAACGGGCAGCGGACTGGAAGCAACGGAGCTGCTACCCGAACAGATCGAGGGAGTCGACCTGGCCTGGGGCCTGGAGCGGGTGGGCGGTAACCGGAGTCTGTTTCGCAAATTGCTGCGCGATTTCACCACCCATCACGGCAATGCCCTCGATGAGCTAGAATTCATGATGGCCGCCGGTAGCCGTGATGAAGCTCGGCGCTTGGTGCACACCCTGAGAGGCGTAGCCGGAAATATCGGAGCCAAAACTGTGCAGGAAACCGCGGCACAGCTCGAAACCATACTGGCCAACGCCACCCAGGAGAGCCCACTCGAACTTCCGTCCGAGTTCACCGGTGCGTTCAACGGGCTGCTCACCGCCCTGGCCAAACTGGAGCTGGGTCCGCAAGCGGAGAAACCGGCGACGGAACAAACTGGTAAGACCGGTGAGCTCCCCCGGGAAAAGCTGCTGCTGGAGCGTCTCGAGCAACTGTTGGAGGACGGCGATCCGCTGGCAAAGGAGATTATTCCCCAACTGCAAGCCGCCCTGCCCTCTCCCCAATTTGCAGAGACCCTACAACAACTGGAAAGCCAACTCGACAACTACGATTTCGATCTGGCTCAAGAAACGCTGGTCAAGCTGTCGAAAAAACGCATGGAACATCGCAATGGACGAAGAGAAGCCCAAGATCCTGATCGTGGATGACGAGAACTTCTACATCGACGTACTGCTGGATCTGCTCAAAAACGACTACAAGACC
>JAGRGP010000082.1 GCA_020445415.1 Gammaproteobacteria bacterium
GCTGTGCGGTTGAGATGATGCAGGCCGGGGCTTCCCGTTATGACCTGGACCGCTTTGGAATTATTTTCCGCCCGAGCCCGCGACAGTCGGACGTGATGGTGGTTGCGGGTACGCTGGTAAATAAAATGGCTCCCGCGCTGCGTAAGGTTTATGACCAAATGGCGGAGCCGCGGTGGGTGATCTCGATGGGTTCCTGTGCTAATGGCGGAGGCTACTACCACTACTCGTACTCGGTGGTGAGGGGGTGCGACCGTGTGGTTCCGGTGGACGTCTATGTTCCGGGTTGTCCGCCGACGGCGGAGGCTTTGCTGTATGGCATTTTGCAGCTACAGGAGAAGATTCGCCGAACCAGCACGATTGCGCGCTAGGCGGGAGTGACGATGAACGAGAGCGCTAAGAAAGCTTCAGAGATCCGCCGGGAGACGTTGCTGGAGAATCTTAACAAGCGTTTTACGGGCGACGGCTTTGCGTCCTCTCTCCGGCTCGGTGAGTTAACGTTGGTGGTGCCTCGGGAACGGATTGTGGAAGTGGCCGGAGAGCTGCGTGATAACGAGGCCTTCCAATTCGAACAATTGATCGATATCTGTGGGGTTGATTACTCTCAGTACGGCCGATCGGAATGGACAACAGACACCGCCTCATTTACCGGTTTTGGCCGGGGGGTGGGGGCGATGCAGGGTAGTTCGGCGGAGATGCAGCGTTTCGCAGTCGTCTACCATTTGCTTTCCGTCAGCCTCAATCAACGGCTGAGAGTTCGGGTGTTCGTCGATGACCAGCATCCGATGGTGGATTCGGTTAGTGGTATATGGAATTCCGCAGGATGGTACGAGCGCGAAGCGTTTGACCTGTTTGGAATTCTCTTTGCGGGTCATCAGGACCTCCGCCGAATTCTTACCGACTATGGATTTATCGGTCATCCATTCCGTAAAGAATTTCCGCTTCATGGTCAAGTCGAGATGCGTTATGACATGGACAGGCAGCGAGTGGTCTATGAGCCGGTAACCATCGAGCTACGCACGTTGGTTCCGAAAGTCATCCGGGAGGACAACCGCTACGCCGAGGGTAGCAACAAGCCGCAGGACCCCGCCGATGCCTGAGATCCGTAACTACACACTGAATTTCGGACCACAGCACCCAGCCGCACACGGTGTTTTGCGTTTGGTGCTGGAGATGGATGGCGAAGTAATCGAGCGTGCCGATCCGCACATTGGTTTGCTCCACCGCGCCACCGAAAAACTTGCCGAGTCCAAACCCTACAATCACAGCATACCCTACATGGATCGGCTCGATTATGTCTCGATGATGTGTAACGAGCATGGATATGTGATGGCGCTCGAGAGGCTGTTAGGAGTCGACGTGCCGGAGCGGGCCCTTTATATCCGCACCATGTTCGACGAGATAACCCGCATCCTCAATCATCTGATGTGGATCGGGACCCATGCCCTCGATGTCGGGGCAATGACCATGTTCCTGTACACATTCCGCGAGCGCGAGGATCTGTTGGATTGCTATGAGGCGGTCTCAGGCGCACGAATGCACGCGGCTTACTACCGGGTTGGTGGTGTCTATCGGGATCTACCCGAGGTGATGCCCCGCTATGAAAAGAACCAGTTCAGAAGCGACAAGGAGATTGATAAGAAGAACGAAGCCCGGCAAGGTACATTACTCGACTTCATCGAAGATTTCTGTCGCCGCTTTCCGGGATTGGTGGACGAATACGAGACCTTGTTGACGGACAATCGTATTTGGAAGCAGCGTACCGTCGGTATTGGCACGGTGTCTCCAGAGCGTGCCTTTCAGTTAGGGTTCAGCGGCCCTATGCTGCGGGGATCGGGGATAGCTTGGGACTTGCGAAAGAAGCAGCCGTATGCCGCATATGCGCAAATGGATTTCGATATTCCCGTGGGCCAGAACGGCGACTGCTACGATCGCTATTTGGTGCGGATGGAGGAACTCCGGCAGTCCACGAGAATCGTTCAGCAGTGTGTCGACTGGCTGCGACAGAATCCAGGTCCGGTCATCGTTTCCGACCACAAGATTGCCCCTCCGTCCCGTTCCGAAATGAAGGAGGGTATGGAAGGGTTGATTCACCACTTCAAGCTATTTACCGAGGGGTATTGTCCGCCCCCCGGAGAGGCCTATGCCGCGGTAGAGGCCCCCAAAGGTGAGTTCGGCTGTTATGTCATCTCCGATGGTGCCAACAAGCCTTATCGGCTGAAGATTCGAGCACCGGGTTTCGCGCACCTGTCTGCCATGGATGAGATGGTCAAGGGGCATATGTTGGCAGATGTGGTGGCGGTTATCGGCACCATGGATATTGTGTTCGGGGAGATAGACCGCTAATGGGTTTCAAGAACTTGCCAATGACCACTGTCAAACCCGTGGGGAACAAGGAGGCTCTGTTCAGTTCTGAGCTGCGCGCCGAGATTGACCGCTGGATAAGCAAGTATCCCGAAGGCTGGCAGCAGTCAGCAGTCATGGCGGCGTTGGATCTGGTGCAAGCGGATAATGGCGGGCATCTCACCACCGAACTGATGGACAAGGTCGCGGCGTATCTGGACATGGCGCCCATCGCCGTCTATGAGGTGGCTAGTTTTTACTCCATGTACGAGCGCAAGCCGGTTGGTAAACACAAGATCTGTGTCTGTACCAACGTCTCCTGCATGGTAAATGGCTCGGATCGTATCGTCGAATATCTGGAGAAGAAACTAGGGGTCAAATTGGGGCAAACCAGCCAGGACGGTCAGTATACCCTGAAGGAGGTGGAATGCTTGGGTGCCTGCGGCGGTGCTCCCATGTTCCAGATCGGGCACAAATATTACGAAAATCTGAGTCCGGAACTTATCGACTCGATTCTTGATGGCCTGGAGTAAGCGTCATGGTGAATGAAGTCTGTTTCCGCAATATGGATCTCGATCGTTCCTGGCTGCTGGAACAGTATCGAAGCCGTGGTGGTTACGACGTGCTTGCCCGCATTCTTCAGGAGCGGACTCCCCCGGGGGAGATCGTAGACATCGTTAAGGCATCAGGCCTGCGCGGGAGAGGTGGGGCAGGGTTTCCCACCGGCCTGAAATGGAGCTTCATCTCACACAATGCACCGGGTCAGAAGTATGTTGTTTGCAACTCGGACGAGGGTGAGCCTGGTACTTTCAAGGACAGGGATATCCTCCGTTACAATCCCCACCAGCTGATCGAAGGTATGGTGATCGCGGGTTACGCTATTGGCGCGACTGTCGGGTACAACTATATACGGGGTGAATTCTGGGAACCCTACGAGCGCTTCGAAGAGGCCCTAGCTGAGGCACGCAGCGCGGGCTTTTTAGGTAAGGACATACTTGGCTCGGGGTTCGATTTTGAACTCCATTCCCACCTGGGTGCTGGGGCTTACATCTGTGGTGAAGAGACGGCGCTGTTGGAGTCTATCGAGGGTAAAAAAGGACAACCCCGATATAAGCCGCCGTTCCCTGCGCACTTTGGCCTGTATGGGTGTCCCACGATTATCAACAATACCGAGTCTCTTGCCTCCATTCCGGTGATTCTGGAAAAGGGTGCGGAATGGTTCAAGAACTTGGGCGTGGAGAATAGCGGTGGCGCCAAGTTGTTCTCTATCTCCGGTAACATCAACAACCCGGGGGTTTTCGAGATACCTATGGGCACACCCTTTTCCACCCTGCTGGAAATGGCGGGTGGCATGAAGAACGGTCGCAAGATTAAGGCGGTAATTCCTGGCGGTTCGTCTGCGCCGGTCATCCCGGGTGAGCAGATGATGGAGCTGACCATGGACTACGATGCGATTGCCAAAGCGGGATCCATGCTAGGCTCCGGGGCGGTTATCGTGCTCGACGATAGTAACTGCATGGTCAAAGTGCTGGAGCGCATGTCGTATTTCTATCATGAAGAGTCCTGCGGGCAGTGCACACCTTGTCGCGAGGGTACGGGTTGGTTGTATCGCGTGGTCAATCGCATAGAGAGCGGTCGCGGCCGGCCAGAAGATTTGGCACTGCTTGATGATATGACCACCAAGATCGCGGGACGCACCATTTGTGCATTAGGTGATGCCGCGGCGATGCCCGTGCAGGGAATGCTGCGCCATTTTCGTAGCGAGTTCGAATACCACATCGAGCACAAACGCTGCCTGGTGGGGTGATTTGCCTCAGTCGGCGTGTCACCCGGGGAGAAACTGGGTGGTTGGAGTGTTTGGCGGCCTCGCGCAGAGGTAGAAACCGGTTATAGAGAATAAAGTCAATGTCTGATGACCAGATGGTAACAATCGAAGTCGATGGCCGGGAATTGAAGGCAAAGGCCGGTACGCTGCTCATCGAGGTCACCGATGCGGCGGGAATCAGTATTCCCCGCTTCTGTTACCACAAGAAGCTTTCAGTAGCGGCCAACTGCCGAATGTGCTTGGTTGAGATCGATAAGGTGCCAAAACCAATGCCGGCGTGCGCGACCCCAATCAATGCCGGGATGAAGGTCTCCACTCGCTCCCCACTCGCCTTGGCCGCTCAGAAAGGAACCATGGAGTTCCTGCTGATCAATCACCCGTTGGACTGTCCGATATGTGACCAGGGTGGGGAGTGCGAACTCCAGGATATCGCTTTGGGCTATGGGAGGGATGCCTCTCGGTTTGTCGAAGGCAAACGGGTTGTGCCTGACCGGGATATCGGCCCGCTGATTGCCACCGATTTCACCCGCTGTATTCATTGCACCCGCTGTGTCCGGTTTGGTGCCGAAATTGCCGGTGTACGAGAGTTGGGCGCGACGGGCAGGGGTGAACACATGGAGATTGGAACCTATGTGGAAGGCAGTGTGGACTCTGAATTGTCGGGTAACATCATCGATATCTGTCCGGTTGGCTCGCTGACTTCAAAGCCCTTCCTTTACAGTGCCCGGGCTTGGGAACTGACACAAGTGGAGGGTATCGGGCCTCATGATTCGGTGGGCTCAAACCTTTATCTCCATGTGCGCCGTAACCAGGTGATGCGGGTGCATCCCCGGGATAACGAGGAGATTAATGAATGCTGGATCTCCGACCGCGACCGCTTTAGTTACGAGGGTTTGTACAGTGATGACCGTCTCTCCCATCCGTTGATTAAGCAGGATGGGGAGTGGGTGGCCGTGGAATGGGAGCAAGCCCTGGAGATGGCGGCTAAGGGATTGCGGAGCGTTGCGGATACGGGCGGTGATCAGTTGGGCGCGTTGCTTTCTCCGGCATCGACGCTGGAAGAACTGTACCTTGCCCAGAAACTGATGCGTGGCCTTGGTAGTGAGAGTATCGATTTCCGACTCCGCCAGGTTGATTTCAGGGGAGCGGAACCCGCTTTGCCCTGGTTGGGGCAACCGATAGCTGACCTGGACAAATTGGCGGCCGCCTTGTTAGTAGGGTCCAATATTCGAAAAGACCACCCCATCCTCGGCCATCGGTTGCGTAAGGCGGTCATGAATGGCGCCCAAGTCAGTTTGATCAACCCGCTCAACCTCGATCTAAACTTTCGGGCTACCCAGCTGGTTAGTAGCCCGGTTGGAATGATCTCGGATTTGGCGGCGATCGCTAAGGCCGCGGGGAGTGAAGGGCCGCTGATCGATGAAGCGCAACCCGAAGCCGTCCATGATCAAATTGCACAACAATTAAAAACTGCCGATTACAGCACGTTGTTGTTGGGTAGCATGGCAATTGCTCACCCGGATTACTCGATCATCCGCTCGTTGGCCAGCCGAATTGCGGAAAAAACCGGTGCAAGGCTCGGTTATCTGCCGGAGGCGGCAAACAGTACGGGAGCACGGCTGGCCGGTGCTTTGCCCGGAAAGGAGGGTGCTGATGCGTGGACTATGCTGGTGCAACCTCGAAAGGGCTACCTACTGATGGGTGTAGAGCCCGGGGCAGATTTCTGGAGCCCGAGCCAGGCAACCGCAGCTTTCGAGCGTGCGGAATTCGTTGTGGCGCTGAGTTCCTATCGCAGTGCGGCCTTGTTGGCGGCAGCGGATGTCATTCTTCCCATCGCGGGCTTTGCGGAAACCTCGGGAACTTATGTTAATGCTGGGGGTGTCTGGCAATCGTTTCGTGGCGCGGTACCACCCCCAGGCGTAGCACGGCCCGCCTGGAAGGTGCTGCGTGTGCTAGGAAATATTTTGGATATTACAGGGTTTGATCAGTCCGATTCGGAGCAGGTATTGCAAGAGGTTAAAGTCTTAGCGGATGACAGAAAACTGGACAACAGCAGTACCGAAGAGCTCTCTGGAGATCTGCATGCCGGGGTGTCGGGCACACAGCGCATTGGAGATGTCCCGCTTTATGCCTTAGATCCCGTGGTGCGTCGGGCCCGTTCCCTGCAGCGCACTCGCGACGCGATTACCGCGGTGGTTAGGTTAAACCAGAGCACCGCGGTAGCAGTGGGGCTGGCCGACGGTGAATCTGCCCTCGTCGAACAGGATGGTGGCCGGGCGACGCTTCCGGTCGAGATCGATCCCGCCGTACCCGATCAGTGTGCCAGAATTCCCGCCGGGTTGGCGGGGACCGAGTCGCTGGGCGGGCAATTCGGTGAAGTAACCCTGCGGAAGGCGTAGCCGATGGATGCATTGATGAATCTCTGGGAGTGGCTGGGCGAGAATCTAATTATTATTCAGATTCTGATCAAGATTGTCGTCATTGTGGCACCCTTGATGCTTTGTGTTGCCTACTTCACCTATGCGGAGCGCAAGATCATTGGCTACATGCAGGTGCGAATCGGCCCCAACCGGGTAGGTCCCAAGGGATGGTTGCAGCCTATCGCGGACGCGGTGAAGCTAATGTTCAAGGAGATTACCATCCCTACCGGGGCCAACAAGGTCCTCTTCCTGATTGCACCCATGCTGACTCTGGGACCAGCGCTTGCCGCTTGGGCGGTCTTTCCATTTGGCGAAGGGCTGGTGCTTTCGGATATCAATGCCGGCTTGCTCTATCTCATCGCATTGACTTCGGTGGGGGTTTACGGAGTTATCATTGCTGGCTGGGCCTCAAATTCGAAGTATGCGTTTCTGGGAGCGATGCGCTCGGCAGCCCAAATCGTCTCTTATGAAATTGCAATGGGATTTGCGCTGGTCGGCGTTTTAGTGGCAGCGGGAAGTTTAAATTTAGGTGAGATCGTTCTCGCACAGTCGGGAGAAGGCGGACTGTTCAACTGGTTCTGGTTACCTTTGTTGCCGTTGTTTCTTATTTATTTTATCTCTGGAGTCGCTGAGACTAATCGGGCGCCGTTCGATGTTGCCGAAGGAGAATCAGAAATAGTTGCCGGATTCCATGTCGAGTATTCCGGTATGCCATTCGCGGTATTCTTTCTTGGCGAATACGCCAATATGATCCTTGTTTCCGCGTTGACTACGTTGCTCTTTCTAGGTGGCTGGCTGTCCCCATTCCAAGGTTGGCCGGTACTGGGGAATATGTTTGCCTGGGTGCCTGGATTTGTTTGGTTGTTTGCCAAGACGGCATTTGTGGGGTTCTTTTTCTTATGGCTGCGGGCCACTTTCCCCCGCTATCGGTATGACCAAATCATGCGTCTGGGCTGGAAGGTGTTTATTCCGATCACTATTGTTTGGATCATGGTCGTGGGGCTGGCTGTGGTGTACGAGATGCCCTGGTGGTTCGATTGAGGGGGCGTGACAGATGAATATCGTGCGTGATTACATCAAGAGCCTGTTTCTATTGGAGCTTATGCGCGGTCTGGGACTTACCGGTCGCTACCTGTTCCGTAAGAAGTTTACTGTCCAGTATCCCGAGGAAAAGGCGCCGATCTCACCCAGATTCAGAGGTTTGCATGCGCAGCGGCGCTATGCCAGCGGGGAGGAGCGCTGCATTGCCTGCAAGCT
>JAGRGP010000083.1 GCA_020445415.1 Gammaproteobacteria bacterium
CCCGGAAGGGAGCAGCCGCAGCAGCAATATCGTGTGCCGGGGTGTGGCTGGGTCGGGCCGCCGCCCGATGAGATTATGGCCGGACTGTTACTTTCGGATTCAACGGGTCTCTTGCTTCCGCTACAAGGAGTCATCAGTCAACCATGAGCTACCAGGTTCTGGCTAGGAAATGGCGCCCCCGTCTGTTCCGCGAACTGGTGGGTCAGGAGCATGTGGTGCGGGCCCTGGTCAATGCGCTGGACAACGACCGGCTGCACCATGCCTATTTGTTTACCGGTACCCGGGGCGTGGGCAAGACAACGCTGGCCCGGATCTTCGCAAAATCGTTGAATTGCGAACGGGGAGTAGGATCCACGCCCTGTGGCGAGTGCACCATCTGTAGAGAGGTGGATGAGGGACGGTTTATCGACCTGCTGGAGGTTGATGCCGCCTCCAGAACCAAGGTCGATCAAACCCGAGAACTGTTGGACAACGTTCCCTATGCACCGGTTCGAGGCCGCTACAAGGTATATCTGATCGACGAAGTCCATATGTTTTCCAGCGGCAGCTTCAATGCGCTGTTGAAGACCCTCGAGGAGCCACCTCCCCACGTCAAATTCTTGCTGGCCACCACCGATCCCCAAAGGGTTCCGGTAACCGTGTTGTCCCGCTGTCTCCAGTTCAATCTCAAGCGCCTGCCATTCGCGCAGATTCGCGACTATTTGAAGCTGATACTGGAGCAGGAGGGGCTGAGTTATGACATGCCCGCCCTGGATCTACTTGCCCGGGGTGCGGACGGCAGCATGCGGGATGCCCTCAGTCTGATGGATCAGGCGATTGCCTTTGGCGGTGGACAGGTGTTGGAAGCGGAGGTACGCACGATGCTTGGTACCAACGCCCGGGAAACCATCTACGGACTGTTAGGCCGCTTGGCGGAGCGGGGTACCGCACAGTTGCTGGCCGAAGTTGGGGAACTCGCCGAGTTGGCCCCCGATTTTGCGGGGGTGTTGCAGGACCTGTTGGCGTTGTTGCATCGGGTAGCCCTGGAGCAGGCGTTACCCGGCGCAGGCAGTGACGGGGCGGGGGATGATCAACGGCTTGCCAGTCTCGCGGCAATGCTTGATCCGGCCGATGTGCAGCTTTTCTACCAGATCGGTTTGATCGGACAGCGTGATCTACCGCTGGCGCCGGATCCCAGGAGCGGATTCGAGATGGTGCTGTTACGGATGCTGGCATTCCGTCCGGAAGGAGGCGATATCGTGCGGGTTCCGGCTTCCGACGCCAAGGAAGGGAGGGATGCCACGGTGGTGGGCGTAGATGCACCGGCAGATACAGCTGAGAAACAATTGGCCGCCGCGCACTTGCAACCTCCAGCAATGGGTGAAACAACTGCACAAAATCCCGGTTCCACAAAAGAAAATATAGACATGAATCATTGGCATCGGGTGGTGGAGTCCCTTAAAATTGGCGGAATTGCAAAACAGTTGGCAAGCAATTGTGTCTTCCAGGAGTGGGATGGAACCACCCTTAGGCTGCGGCTCGATCCCAGCCACAAGCAAATGCAGGTCGGTAGCTCGGAACAACGTTTATGCCAAGCCTTGGAGAACTGGCTTGGTAGTCCGGTTAGGCTGCGGATAGAAGTCGGGACACTGTCGGATCTGGCTCCCACGCCAGCGCAGCAGGAGGCGCGAACACGGGCGGCACGGCAGCAGTCCGTTGCCGAGGAGATGGCGGCTGACAGCCTGGTGCAAAACATGCAGGAGCGCTTCGGCGCCCGTATCGTGCCAGGGTCGATTAAGCCCGTGGAAGACGAGTGATCATGAATGAGATGAGGAGCAACCCATGAAAGGCGGATTAGGCAATCTGATGAAACAGGCCCAGAAGATGCAGGCCGATCTGCAGAAAGCTCAGGAACAATTGGCAAGAGAGGAGCTCACCGGGGAGTCGGGTGGCGGTCTGGTAAAGGTTACAATGAACGGCCGGCATGAGGTGCGCCGGGTTGACATCGACGCAAGTTTGATGAGTGACGATCGGGAAATGCTCGAGGATTTGGTGGCGGCGGCAATCAACGACGCGGTTCATCGTATCGCTGACAAAACCCAGGAAAGTATGTCGGGATTGGCAACCGGCATGGGATTGCCACCTGGAATGAAGCTGCCATTCTGACAACTCGTGGAGCGGTCACTACTCAGGCAATTGATAGAGGCACTGCGGTGTTTGCCCGGAGTGGGTCCCAAGTCTGCTCAGCGTATGGCATTCCATCTGCTGGAGAGAAACCGTGAGGGGGGTAGGCATCTTGCCGGGGTGCTGGAAGCGGCCATGGAGCGGATCGGTAACTGCCGGCGTTGCCGGACGTTGAGCGAAGCGGCGCTCTGCGAAATTTGTTCCAACCCCAAGCGCAGCGATGCGCAGATCTGCGTGGTGGAGTCACCGGCTGAAGTGGCGGCGCTGGAACAGGCGACTGGGTACCAAGGACGCTACTTCGTGCTGGGGGGGCGTCTATCCCCACTGGATGGATTGGGGCCTGGGGATATTGGTTTGGATCTGCTAGAACAGCGGTTGACGGAGGGGGGGGTCAGTGAGCTTATCCTGGCGACTAATCCCACCGTGGAGGGGGAGGCAACCGCGCATTACATTAGCGAGCTGTCCAAAGCAAGGAACATTCGGGTAACCCGTATTGCCCATGGTGTCCCCCTTGGGGGGGAACTGGAATACGTCGACGGGGGAACCCTCTCCCATGCTTTCACCGGACGCCGGGATTACTGAGCATTGCGCCTGATATGCCCCGGTCGCTCCGTAACAACTCCCTCGATGAGGGTGGAGGTTTAATGGAAGATTGCCTTTTTTGCAAGATGGTTAATGGTGAGATCACGCCCGATAAGGTGTATGAGGACGATCAGGTGTTGGCATTTCGTGATATCAACCCTCAGGCACCGGTGCATGTCTTGATTGTACCCAAGCGGCATATTGCCACCCTCAACGACCTCCAGCCCGAAGACAGGGAAACCATGGGCAGTTTATTTATCGCCGCGAAAAAGGTTGCCGAGCAGGAGGGGGTTGCCGAACGTGGTTACCGTACCTTGATCAACTGCAATCGGGAGGGGGGGCAGGTTGTATTCCATGTCCATCTGCACCTGGTGGGAGGGCGTCCCATGGGTTGGCCGCCGGGGTAAAACAGGAAGCATTTGGGCCGCATGAATCAGATCTCCACTACGCATCTGTTTCCGCCAGCTCGGCCAGCGAGCAGTGGGCGTCGGGTCGATGCTTCCCCGCCCATAGAAAAACCCACCGGCTGGAGCGGTCGCCCACCCGCTGCGGTTGCCCGGATTTCCCGAAGCCGGGAGGAAACTGTCCCTTCTCACGAACCCAGTAAAGACTGGCGGTTTGCCACCGATACGCGCTTCCCGTCCCGGGTTCGCCAGGCAATCCAGGCCTACCATTCGGTTGCTGAGGCAGAAGAACGTTCCAGTGTTGCCCAGATCCTGGGATTTGATGGGTACGCCTAGCACTCTTGTCAGCGCCCGCCGCTTTCCAATCAGCGGTGTTTCCACCGCTCCAGTCACTGGTGATTTCCGCTCCTAGGAGCTACATTTCCAAATGAATACAAGGCAACCGCGCCGCCCTCATCGGTCTGCATCGCGGCCGGTTTTCGGATGCCTGTTTCTTCGAATTTTTAATAATTATCAAGGAATGTGTTGATGAAGAGCAAACGTGGGCTGCAGTTGAAGCGTCAATTGGTGGAAGAGTTTACCGAACGCTACAGCGCTGGATTTAGCGAGTCTGACTCCGAGCAAATACGCTCACTGCTCAATATCTATTATCGAAATGTCTCTCCGGATGATTTGGAGGGAAAGGGAAGCCAGGACTTAATTGGTGCCACGGTGGCCCATTGGCAGTTGCTGCGCGAGCGCAGCGGCAGCCAGCCAGAGGTGCGCGTGTACAACCCCAATTTTGAGGAACACGGTTGGCAGAGCCCCCATACCATCGTAGAAACGGTGTGTGACGATATGTCGTTTCTGGTGGACTCGATTTCGATGTGCCTCAATCAGAACGGGCTTACCATAGACCTCACTATCCACCCTGTCATTGCTGCGGTGAGAGATGCTGAAGGCCGGCTGGAGGCCATCCTCGAGAACCCAGTGGGGGGCAAGGCGGAATCCCTTATCTGTTTTCAGGTGGAGAAGCAGCTCTCCCAGAAGGTATTGGACGCACTGCGGGAAGATGTGCTGTCGGTGATCCGAAACGTGACCCTGGCCAATTTGGATTGGCAGAAGATGCGCCAGCGAACATTGGAGATGAGTATTGCGGCCACCGATACCCGTCTCCCGGTCGCCCCCGAAGAGCTGCAGGAGGCCCGGGCATTCTTGGATTGGGTAGCGCGCGACCACTTTACCTTCCTGGCTTGCTGCGAGCTTGACCTGCAACGGGAGGAGAACAGGGTTCATTTCGCGGTAGACCATGATTCGCTACTGGGATTGTTCCGGGAGACAGCAGAAGGAGGTTTGCAACCGGATTCGGTGATTCCGCTAGTCGATCATCAAGTCGCCGGCATTACCAGCCACCTCATCGTCACCAAGGCCAACGCCAGATCGATGGTTCATCGGCCGGCCTACATGGACTGCATCGTGATTAAACGCTATGACGGCAACGGGGATTTGAGTGGGCTATCCTGCATCCTGGGACTGTTTTCCATTGCCGCTTACAGTAGTCCACCGGAAGACATACCGCTGCTTAGAAAGAAGGTGGCGGAAGTTTCCTCGGATGCCCGGCTCACCCCGAAGAGTTACTCCGGAAAGGTTCTCCACAATATCCTCGTCACCTATCCCCGGGATGATCTGTTTCAGATTCCAGCGGACGAATTGTCGGAGATATCTCTCGGAATCCTTAGTCTCCAGGAGCGCCAGCGCACCCGGGTGTTTTTATTCCGAGATCTATTTCACCGTTTCTATTCCTGTTTGGTATATGTACCCAGAGAGCAATACAACCGGGAATTGCGGCTTAGAATCCAACAGGTTTTGGTGGACGCGCTGCAGGGGACCGAAGTCGAGTTCACTACCCAATTCTCGGAGTCCATCCTCGCTCGTGTCCAGTATATCGTCTACACCGACCCGGGTGAGCGACCCGAAGTTGATCAGGAGCAACTCGAGACTCAGGTCGTTGCGGCAACCCGCACCTGGGACGACGAGCTTCGCGAGGCACTGTTAGAACGCTTCGGAGAGGCCGCGGCGGCACGTCACTACAAGGTCTACTATCCGGCACTGCCTCAGGGTTACATTGAGGACTCCTATCCCCGCACCGCTGCCGCCGATATTGCACGCCTTGAAAAGGCCCGCGTCGATGGTGCGTTACAACTCCATTTTTATCGCCCGGTCGTAGGTGCGGATGACCGGGTCCACTTGCGGCTTTACTCGCCGGAGGGTGCGGTGCCGCTCTCGGAAGCGATTCCGATCCTCGAAAATATGGGGTTGAGCGTATTTGGCGAGAGGCCTTATCAGATTCGTTGTGAGCAGAGCGAGTTGTGGATTCATGATTTTTCGATGCGCTATACCAAGGCGGCGAGAAATCTGGATGATCGGACCAGCGAGCGCTTTCAGGAAACCTTCCTCAAGGTCTGGCAGGGTGAGGTAGACAGCGATCGGTTCAATGGCTTGGTGCTCGATGCCGGGCTTTCATGGCGCCAGGTAAATATGTTGCGTGCCTACGGGCGCTATCTGCAACAGATCAAGACTCCATACAGCCAGTCGTACATCATCGACAGCCTGGCCTTCAATCCGGCTATCACAGAGCTGTTGGTCGAGATCTTCAATCTTCGGTTCGATCCGACCATTTCCAGCCGGGACAAGAAGCTCAACCGGGTATTGTCCAAGTTCGATGGCCTGCTGGAGTCCGTTTCCAGTCTGGATCAGGACCGGATTCTGAGGAATCTGCTGAATCTGATTTTGTCCACCCTGCGTACCAATTACTTCCAGACTCGACAGGATGGATCCTCGGCTGACCATATCTCGTTCAAGTTCAACCCCAAGCAGGTCAACGACATGCCCTTGCCCAGGCCGATGTTCGAGATTTTTGTCTTTTCGTCGCGTATGGAGGGGGTGCACCTGCGTGGTGGGCGGGTAGCGCGCGGAGGGTTGCGCTGGTCGGATCGCATGGAGGACTTTCGCACCGAAGTCTTGGGGCTGATGAAGGCCCAAACAGTCAAGAACACGGTGATCGTGCCCGTAGGATCGAAAGGCGGTTTCATCGTCAAGCGGTTGCCCGCCGCGGGCGACAAGGATCGCATGATGGATGAGGTTATCAATTGCTACCGGACCTTCTTGCGGGGCATGTTGGATCTCACCGATAACCTAGTCGACGGGAAGGTAGCGCCGCCTTCTCAAGTGATCCGTTACGATGAGGATGATCCCTACCTGGTGATCGCCGCAGACAAGGGAACTGCCACCTTCTCCGATATCGCCAATGGGGTTGCCCGGGAGTACGGCTTTTGGCTTGGCGACGCCTTCGCCTCGGGAGGGTCGGCTGGGTATGACCACAAAAAAATGGGAATTACGGCCAAAGGTGCCTGGGAATCGGTAAAACGGAATTTCAGAGAACTGGGTATCGATATTCAGACTACCGATTTCAAGGTTGTGGGCATTGGTGACATGTCCGGTGACGTATTCGGCAACGGCATGCTCCTCTCCCGGCACATCAAGTTAGTGGGTGCCTTCAATCATATGCATATCTTCCTCGATCCCAATCCCGATCCCGAAGTTTCCTTCAAAGAGCGTGAGCGGCTGTTCAACTTACCCCGCTCAAGCTGGAGTGACTACGATAAAAGCCTGATCTCCGGCGGGGGTGGGATTTACGCGCGAAGTCTGAAGTCCATTCCCCTGAGTGAGGAGGTCAAGGGATTACTGGGGGTGAAGCGCGACCGTATGCCCCCCAATGAGTTGATTAGCTATTTGTTAAAGGCCCAGGTTGATTTGTTGTGGAACGGTGGTATTGGTACCTATGTCAAGGCGGAAGGTGAGACCCATGATGACGTTCGGGACAAGGCCAATGATGGGGTCAGGATTAACGGTAGCGAACTGCGCTGCAAGGTGGTTGGCGAGGGAGGAAACCTAGGGGTTACCCAACTTGGCCGTATCGAATTTGCGGGGCGTGGCGGACTCATCTATACCGACGCTATCGATAACTCCGCGGGCGTGGACTGTTCCGACCACGAGGTGAATATCAAGATTCTGTTAAATCAGATTGTCGCCAATGGCGAGATGACAGAAAAGCAGCGCAACCGCTTGTTGGAAGAGATGACGGACGAGGTGGCGGAACTGGTGTTGTCCGACAACTATGCGCAAACCTTGGCGGTGAGTATGGTGGCTTCCGTCGCGCCTGAAAGTCTCTACGAGCACGCGCGTTTTATCGACCATCTCGAGCAGCGGGGGCGGCTCAACAGGGAGTTGGAATTTTTGCCCGGTAACAAGGCAATCGCGGAACGGCAAGCCCAGAACAAGGGTTTGACCAAGCCAGAGATCTCGGTATTGCACGCCTACAGCAAGATGAATTATTACGATGCGCTGATAGAATCCGACGTTCCCGACGATGAGTATCTCCAGTCCGAGTTGGTTTCCTATTTCCCTAAGGTGTTGGGGGAACGTTTTGGTAAAGAGATGGTTTTTCACCGGCTGCGCCGAGAGATCATTGCCACCCACCTGACCAACAATATCGTTGACCACGTTGGGCCTGGTTTCGGATTTCGGGTGCGGGAGCAGGTTGGGGCAACGATAGCCGGAGTGACTCGGGCCTACGCGGCGGTCAGCAAGATCTTTAACATCGACGAGCTGTGGTGGCAGATCCAGCAGCTCGACAATCGGGTAGCGGCCTCGGTGCAGATGGAGATGATGCTTCGGGTAACCCAGTTGTTGCAGCAGGCGGTAATTTGGATCCTCCGTTTCCGGGAAAGCGACGAGGGAATCCGCAGTTTAGTCGATTACTTTCAGCAAGGTGTGTCAGAGTTGGGGGTACGCATGCCAAAACCCCTGGCGTCCAAAGATCGCCTGGCTTTGAACCGCCAAACCAAGTCGTTGGCCGCCGCGGGAGTTCCCAGGGATTTGGCCCAGCGGGTGGGGATCGTGGTCCCCATGGCCGCGGCGCTGGATATTGTCGATGTGGCCAGAAGTCAGGATCGGGATGTGATACAGGTGGCTTCGGTTTATTACAGTGTTGGCATGATTCTCGATCTGCATTGGATACGTCGGCAGATCAGGGATCTGCGGGTACATACGCATTGGCATAATCTGGCCAAGGCGAGATTGACTGACCGCCTGAATTCCCATCAACGGGAGATTACCGCGCAGATCCTCAAGTGTGCCCGACTCTCCAAGGTATCGAGGAAGATGGTGGATCAGTGGGTTGATGGCAACCGTTTTCCGGTAGAGCGCCACGGAGAAACGATGGCCGAATTCCGCGGCAAGACCTCCCTGGATTTTCCAATGCTGTCCGTGCTAGTTGACGGCTTGGAGGCAATGGCGGGGGTTAACGGCTAAGGGTGGCGCGGGTAAGCTCGCTCCCCAATTGTCCGGATCGACAGGAGGGGCGCGAGAAGACGCACAGGATGGCCGGTCGCATTACGGATCCAGGGTCATACCATGCTCGCTCAACACCTGCGCCATGAATTCCGGCCAGGGTGTTTGTGGTACCCAGACCGCTGTAACGTTTTCATACGCACGTTGCTGATCGGCCCCTTCCCGAATAACCTGGTATAGAAAGACCAGGACCGAAGCCCGCATGTTCAGCTGGCAATGAACCAAGGCGCTTCGACTTCGCCACTTGTCGAGCATAGCGCTGAGCAATTCGAAGTCCATGGGGTCTGGGTGGTTCGCGTCCACTGGGATATGTGTATAGGCAATGCCCTTCGCGGTCAGTAACAGGGCTTCCTGGTCCACTGAATCGGCCGTATTCGAGGGTGACAAATTGATTACCACCCGGTAGTCGTTCCGGGTCATCGCAGCGAGCTGAGCCCGGCTTGGTTGACCGGCGGTGTCCAGCCATTCGGACACGTGGACGAGATTGGGAAGCCGACCCGGCCCGGCAGCAACCTGCCGACTCAACTGATTGCAGCTAGGGAGCGTTAGCGCGGTCAAGATCAACAGCAGCAGGTGAGCCCCCGAGGACAGCGGGTGAAACTTCAGCAACCCGACGTCCTTCTGGTATCGGGTTTGCCTGGTATCGGCGGTTGTTGTTGGTCCGCCCTGGGAGTCGGTCAAATTCCACCCCTTGTCCATACCGCATTCGGCTGCGTCCCCTGTGGGGATATGTGCGGTGGTTGCACCTAAGTGTGAGATTATAGACCGCCTAGCCGATCTTTATATACCGACTGCCCGGGGGGCGTTCCTGGCAGGGTTTCCCGGATACACGGGGGCTGGCCTATTAGAGAACGGATTCCTCCGAGTATTTGCGAGGTTTCCGGGAACCGGATTCAAGATCCCGCCAGATCCGGTTCGTCCAGCTGGGCCAGAATCACCTTCCGGGCCTGGTCTCTCAGCGCCAGGGCGGCCTCCCAATCGGATCCGTGGGGGTAGATTGGCGCGGCAACGGAAATCGTCAGGTCGCCATGACGCGGAAACCAGGATTCGTCCCGGAGTATGGATCGCGTGCCACGGATGGTAACAGGCAGCAACGGCGTCCCGGTGCCAGCCGCTGCGGTAAAGGCGCCCATTCGAAATGGCATCAAGCCAGTAGCCCTGCCAAAGGTACCTTCGGGAAAATAGAGTAGAAAACGGGTATCGTTTAGGGCCAGCTGGATACGGTTGGCGTCTTGTACGCTGCTTTGCCTGTCAAACCGTTCCACAAACAACGTTCCGATACGTTCCAGAAACAGTCTGGAAACCGGGTGCTCGGAGAGTTCTTTCTTGGCAATGAAGGAGAAGGTGAGGGGCAAGGCCGCCGCCAGTACCACGCCATCTAGATAGCTGGCATGGTTGCAAACCACCACTGCCTTGTCCACTTCCCGAAGATGTTCCTGGCCTTCCAGTCGTAGCGTTATTCGAAGCAGACGAAACAGCAGCCGCGCGGCCTGCCTCATGACCCTGCGGCCGGTCTCCCTACCGGGTAGCCCGACGACCAATAGCCAGGTCAGGGGAGTCAGTAACCAAAAGACCAGATGAGCGTAGCTGGCAAAAATAAGCTCTTTACATCCCTGCATCAGACGGTGTGCCGCTGGCCCCAACGACGACAACAAGAGGCGAAAGACCTGCCACCAAACCCCGCGCCTTCCTTGGACGAGCCGGCCCGCTTCAAACAGCTCGCGCAGTGCACTGCGCCGTATCTTCCCACTGGATGTCTTCAACACGGTATGCGGGGGGGCGATCACCACCTCATCCGGCGGGGTGCCCAGCAGCTCTCCCGCAGTATCACGGATCTGCGTGCCTAGAGATTCCAAGGCCATCGCATCCCGCTCATGGGACTCCGCCACCACGACCACTCGCTCGGTGCCGGTATCCCGATCGGTACTGCCAAACACCGCGACACAGCCTTTGCGTATGCCCGCTAGATCGCCGATCGCTGCTTCCGCCTCATAGGGATACAGGTTACGGCCCCCACGTATGATGATGTCCTTGGTACGGCTGGTCAGATAGATCTCCCCCGCGGCCATATAACCCCGATCACCGGTACGTAGCCAACTCCCGTGGAACAACTCCGCACTGGCGTCTGGATTGCGAAAGTATCCTTTGGTGGCTGAAGGGCCTTGAAATTCGATACGTCCTTCGCGTCGTTCCGGCAGCTCCCGGCCGTTGGCGTCCACCACGCGAATCTGATAGCCCGGCAGGGGCAGCCCGCAAGCAACGATCTCTAGCGGCACCGGATCATTCCGGGATGCCGTTTCGGCTTTCCCGGTAGTGAGTAGCGCGTCCCGTTGCACCCGGTCGATTAGTGGTCCTCGGCCCAGGGGTGGGAACGCCAGCCCAACAGCCGCTTCAGCCAGCCCATAGACCGGGGTAAGACTCTCTGGCCGGAAGCCACAGGCCGAAAATCGCTCGATAAACCGGGTTAATGTTCGGGCACTGACGGGTTCCGCGCCATTGAACGCCAATCGCCAGCTACTCAGATCCAGTCCCTCGAGGTCGCTGTCCTCCAGTTTGTTGAGACAGAGTTCGTAGGCGAAGTTGGGGGCTGCGGAAAGTGTTGCGCGGTGCCGGTGGATCGTCCATAACCAACGCTGAGGGTGGGCTAGGAACGATAACGGCGACATCAACACCAGAGGCATGGCGAGGTAGAGGCTACTTAACCAGGCCCCGATCAGGCCCATATCGTGGTAAAGGGGCAACCAGCTCGCGAAGACGTCCCGGGAATCGGCGTGGGTGGCGGCTTCCATGGCGCGGATATTGGCTAGCAGATCCTGATGGGAGAGCACCACACCCTTGGGTTGGCCGGTGCTTCCGGAGGTGTACTGCAGAAATGCCGTGTCCTTTCCTTGTATCGGCACGGGGATGAACTCAGTGTCCGGGAGTCGCAGGGATTCGATGGTATGGATTTCACGCAGTTCCCCAGTCAGTGATTTCAAGAGACTGGCAACGTTTCGAGCCTCCGGTACGGTTATCAGCAGCGACGCCTGGGCGTTCTCCAAGATGCGTGCGTGGCGGCGCAGATGGTCTTCGAGCTGAGAAAGGCGCGCGGGGGGATAGATGGGAACCGGGATACCCCCGGCGAGCAGTATCCCGAAAAAACTGAACAGATAGCCCGATCCCGTGGGCAACATGATGGCTACCCTGCCACCTCGGGATAATCCTCTGGCTTGAAGGCCCGCCGCTAACGATCTGGAACCGCGGGCCAACGCAGCATAACTAATCTCATCCGCTTGGTCGTTTTCTGCGTAAAGATAGACATGGGTACGATCCGCGTGGGCCTCCAGATGCCAGTCCAGTACCTCCGTGAGGGAACGGGCATGCAACGGCCGTCCTTGCGTCCACCCTAAAGCCGTGATCCGGGCTTCTGGCGATGCTACCGGCTTTCCCGGACGGGCTCCCGCATTGACCAGCGCGGTCAAGAGATCGCGCGGTGTTTCCGCCTGTCCGAGTAACTGGGACGGTAGGGTGATCTTGAAGTCCTTCTCGACGCGCTGAATCAATTCCACCCGCGAGAGGCTATCAAATCCCAGTTCGGCGTCCAGGCGGCTGTCCAGGGTGGCCAGAATGTTTTGTCGTTGTTTGTGCAGTTCACCGGCCAGTGTTTGCACGATGGCGAGTAGACGTTCCCCATCGTTTGGTTCCCTATTCGCTAACTGCCCGTCTCGGCTTGCCATTGATTACCTGTGACCGTGTCTGGAAATTGGGGTCGACCCGATAAGCCCGCGCCCTCTACCCGGATTCCCGGCTAGTGTGCCTGCTCGTTATCGAGCGCTTTTTGCGTAATTTCCTTGTATAGGGAGAGCATGCGCATGGCAATCTCCCGATATTCGGGATTGTTGTCTAGCAGATTTCCGACTTTGCTGGCATCCTCAAACACCCTTTCCAGAAACTCAAGGTCGGAATCCGCCAGTTTTTCTCCCCGGTCGACCTTTGACTTCATTTCCAAGGCGCGGGGCAGCCGGAATTTCTCGAGCCGTTCCACCAGGGTGGTAAGGATACCTTCATCAATCGGTTGTTTATTCATACATAGATCTCCTGCTTGCTTTTTAGACTGGGCTAACTGGCTTGGGCCTCGTATTTGAGTAAACCCCAGTTAGGGCAAATTACGACCCAGCACTCGACGGGATAAAGCGCCGGTGAACGCAATGAGGTACTATTCGTCGCAGTTGGATTATCCGGGATATAATCTATTCCGGCAATTAGCGCCCATGGATTCCAGGAGAGATTGTCTGATGTTTGAAACGCTCAAGACCGCGCCCGCGGACCCGATTCTTGGTTTAACCGAGGCCTTCAAGAAAGACCCCCGTGCGGAAAAGATTAACTTGGGAGTCGGTATCTACAAGGACGAAGGCGGAACCACACCGATCCTGTCTTGTGTAAAAAAGGCCGAATCTCGGTTGCTTCAAGAAGAGTCCACCAAGAGTTATCTCGGTATAGAGGGTACCGAGGAGTATGGCCGTAGCGTACAGCGGTTGCTATTTGGCAACGACCACCCGATTGTTACCGGCAGCCGGGCCCAGTCCGCCCATGCTCCTGGTGGGACCGGGGCCTTGCGGATTGCCGCCGAATTCATTGCCAGGCAGTTGTCTAGCCGCCGTATCTGGGTGAGCGATCCAACCTGGGCAAACCATGCCAACGTGTTTCAAGCCGCCGGGCTCGAGGTGGTTAGCTACCGCTATTACGACGCCGACGCCAAGGATCTGGATTTTGCCGGCATGATGACGGCCTTAAAGCAGGTCAGCCCGGGGGATACGGTGCTGCTGCACGGTTGTTGTCACAATCCGACAGGCATTGATCCCACCCCCGAGCAGTGGGAAATACTTGCCAAATGCGCTGCCGAGGGAGGCTGGTTGCCGTTATTCGATTTTGCCTATCAGGGGTTTGCGACAGGCATAGACGAGGATGCCGCTGGACTGAAATCATTTGCCGAACATAATCCGGAGATGCTGATAGCCAGTTCTTTCTCGAAAAACTTTGGTCTCTACAATGAGCGGGTGGGTTGTTTAACCTTGGTGGCCGACGATAGTGCTCGAGCCATGGCCGCGTTCAGTCAGATAAAGTCCATCATTCGCACGGTCTATTCTAATCCGCCTTATCACGGGGCCGGTATCGTAACCATCATTCTCAACGACTCCGCCCTAAGAACAGAATGGGAAGGTGAAGTAGCGCAAATGCGCGAGCGGATCCGCGACATGCGGGAGCTTTTCGTGGCCTCTCTGAAAGCCCGGGGCGTGACCCGGGATTTCAGCTTTATCGGGCGTCAACACGGGATGTTCTCTTTCTCTGGGCTAAATCCTGAACAGGTTGCTGCATTGAAGCGGGATCATGCCGTCTATATCGTGGGTTCCGGGCGTATCAGCGTTGCCGGCATGACCCGAAGTAATATGGACGCGCTTTGCGATGCCATCGCCAAGGTGCTGTGACTGTCCCTCACCCGCCGCTGGGTGAACCCTAGCGTAGCTGGCCGGTCTATCTGATCGCGGGCACCGGTTAGCGAGCTTGCCGGTATCCGCGGTATCAGATTCAGACTGGATGTCGAACCGATGGTAAAAAAGATCCTGGGAATCATTCTGCCAGCCCTGATACTCTCTTTGAGTATCGGGGGATTTGTATACCTACGGGCCAGCCGCCCGGAACAACCCGGGGCACAGATTGACGAGCGAGTATGGCGGGTCGAAGCGATTACCGCGCAGCCCGGCGTTCTGACTCCCACACTGACACTTTACGGGCAGCTGCAGACTCCGGAGGTGTTTCGAGCTTCCGCGCCGGTAACCTCGCGAGTGGACAGGGTGCTGGTGAGGGAGGGTGAGTGGGTTGATCAGGGACAGTTGTTGATTACCCTGGACTCCCGGGATTTCTTACCCGAACTGGAGCAATCCAAGGCGGAGGTCGCTGAACTGGAAGCGCAGTTATCCAGTGAGGCGATCAGATATCAAGCGGATCTTGAAGCCCTGAAGTACGAACGACGGCTGCTGGAACTCTCGCGCCAGGGTGTGGATCGTGTCAGCCAGCTGCAGAAAAAGAAATTGGGCTCGGATTCCGCGCTGGACGAGGCTCGGCAATTGTTGGCTCGGCAGTCGCTTTCGCTAACCAGCAGGGAACAGTCCATTGCCGATCATCCATCCCGCCGGCAGGCATTGGAAGCAAAGTTGCAGCGGGCTAGGGCACGGGTGGATGAATCCGAGCTGGATCTTGAACGAAGCCAAATTTACGCGCCCTATGCGGGCATTCTGGCCCGGGTCGAGGTTGCCGAGGGTAACCGAGTAAAGGAGAACGATGCGCTGCTCAGTCTTTATGATCCCGCGTCTCTAGAATTACGGGCACGGATACCGGCGCCTCATGTGCAAGAACTCCAGCAGACGCTGGCCGGGGGTGGGCAGCTGCAGGGAGAACTCGTACTGGGGGCTGACCGGGTGAAGGTCAGGCTGGTACGCCTGGCCGGCCAAGCGGAACCGAGTGGAATCGATGCCTTCTTTCAGATTGAAGTGGACGGACCGACTCACTACCCGCTAAGGGAGGGGCAGTCGCTTAAGTTCGATATCAATCGCGCCCCACAGGAGTCCGCCGTGGCGGTGCCTTTTTCCGCCGTGTACAGCGGAGAACGGGTCTATACATTGCAGGAAGGGCGGATCCAAGGGATTGCCGTGGCGTTATTGGGAACCTTCCGGGATGAGTCGGGTACGGAGCGCCTGGTGGTGCGTTCACCCAAATTGCGGTCGGGGGATCAACTGGTGGTGACGCACCTTCCTAATGCCGTGGATGGGTTGCGGGCAGAGGTGGTAGCCACCCAATGAGCAATCCCCGCCGTGATTTGTTGGGTATCTTTGCCCACCATAAGGTCGCGGCCAATCTGCTGATGACTATCATGCTGCTGGCGGGCCTACTTGGGCTCGATCGTATGAACGTGCAGTTTTTCCCTACCTTCGCGCTGGATCTCGTGACCGTTTCGGTGATCTGGACCGGTGCCAGTTCAGAGGATGTCGAGGAAGGTATCACCAGCCCATTGGAGCAGCGGCTCCGCACCCTGGATAATCTTCGCAAGATGACGTCGACATCCACTCAGGGGGTTGCGTCGATAAGCCTCGAGTTTCGGGAAGGATCCGATCCGCTGCTTGCCCTAGACCAAACCCGGCGCCTGGTGGACGAATTCAGAAATCTGCCTGGCGATGCGGAAACCCCCCGGGTAGTCAGCATTAACCGTTACGAACCGGTGGCACGGGTGCTGGTGACTGGACTGGATGACCCCAGGGAGTTGCGCCAGTTGGTGCGGCGTTTCGAGACGGAGCTGCTGCGGGCGGGTATCGACAAGATGGATATCAGTGGTCTACCCGAGGAGGAGATCGCCATTCAGCTCGACCCGGTCTCCCTGGAACAGTTGGGTATCAGTCTTGATCAGATCAGTGAACGGGTTGGGGCGTTTAGTCGCGATCAGCCTGCCGGGGTGCTGGGCCGGGCCGAAGGAGCCAAGGAGTTGCGTAGTCTGGAGCAGCGCCGCGATCCTTTGCAGTTTGGACAATTACCGTTAATTACGGAACAGCAGTCATATATCGATCTGGGAGCGGTTTCTACGATTGAGCGCAAACCTCGAGACGGCGAGGTGCTGCTGACCATGGACGGCCGTCAGGTTGCGGAAATGTCTCTTAAACGAACCGAGGGAGGAGACTCGCTTAAGGCAGCAGAAGTGCTTGGCGGTTGGCTGGAGAAAACCCTGCCGACCCTGCCGCCGGGGGTTGCTATCAAGGTATATGACGAATCCTGGCATCTGATTCGTGACCGAATCATGCTGTTGCTGAAGAATGGCGGCGGCGGCTTGGTGTTGGTGATACTGATCCTCTATATCTTTCTTACCGGCCGAGTTGCGTTTTGGGTTGCGGTAGGGATACCCGTCTCGTTCATGGCGACACTGGCGATTCTCTGGTTTGCGGGGGGCAGTATCAACATGATCAGCCTATTTGCACTGATCATGGCGCTAGGGATCATTGTCGATGATGCCATTGTCGTTGGAGAAGACGCCTTGGCCCATTACCAGATGGGAGAGCCCCCATTGCTGGCCGCGGAGGGCGGGGCTCGGCGTATGTTAGCCCCGGTAGTCGCGTCATCGCTTACTACTATTGCCGCCTTTCTGCCACTGATGCTGGTCGGCGGCATTATCGGAAATATTCTGTTCGCCATTCCGTTGGTGATCGTCAGCGTCATCTTGGCATCGTTGGTGGAGAGCTTTTTCGTGCTTCCGGGGCACCTTCGCCACTCCTTCATGCAAATGCACCGGGTATCCCCGGGGTCCCTTCGGGCCAAGCTGGATCGAGGCTTTGTCTGGTTCAGAGAGACCCTGTTCCGACCGCTGGTTAGGACCGCATTGGCCTATCGGGGAACTACCATTAGCATAGCTTTATCCTCGCTCGTTTTGGCAGTGGGCTTGCTGATTGGGGGGCGCTTAACGTTTCTGTTTTTTCCTACTCCCGAAGCGGAGATGATCTACGCCAACGTGGCAATGGTAGCCGGTACTCCCCGGCACCAGGTGGATCAGTTTCTAGAACATATCGAGGCGGCCTTGTACCAAACCGAACGGGAACTGGGAGTGGGAGAACTGATTAATGTGGCAATTGCACATCATGGAAGTCGGGCAGGGGATGGCCACGTTGGGGGGGTTGCCCGGGGTGATCATCTGGGCGCACTGCAGGTGGAGCTGTTGCCCCCGGATAGGCGTTCGGTGCGCAATAAGGAGTTCATCGAAGCCTGGCGGAGCCATATCGAGATACCGGCGGGTGTGGAGGGATTTACCATTACATCGCGTCAAGCCGGCCCCCCGGGTCGCGATTTAACGGTACGCTTGACGGGTTCCGACCCGGGTACGCTAAAACAAGCGGCACTGAGTTTGGCGGAGGCGCTCAACTCTATCCCCGGGGTGAGCGAGGTGGAAGACGATCTGGCCTACGGGCGGGAGCAGCTGATTTATAGCCTCAACCCCCAGGGTGCGGTAGAGGGACTCACATTGGCGGAATTGGGGCGCCAGATGCGTACCGCGTTTGACGGACGCCTAGTGCAGATATTTCAGGATGGCCCCGAGGAAGTGGAGGTGAGGGTCAGACTGAAGGAGCAGGATCGTGCCAGCACGGGCACGCTCTATCGGCTCAACATACGGCTTCCCGACGGCGATCAGGTACCGCTCACCAGTGTGGCGGACTGGGAGTCTCGCAGAGGTTTTGAAATCCTGCGCCACGCGGAGGGCAGATTAGCGGTGGAGGTTACCGCCGATGTCGACACCGGCCGGGCGAATCCTGATCGGATCATCAGTGCCTTGGAGCGTGATACCCTTCCTGAGATTGCCAACCGGTATGGAATCAGCTACTCCCAGGAGGGTCGCTCGGCGGACCAGCGCGAGACGTTGGGTGACATGAAAAAAGGAGTTGTATTGGGATTGGTACTGATCTATTTGGTGCTGGCCTGGGTATTCGCCTCCTATGGCTGGCCATTGGTGGTCATGACGGCCATACCCTTCGGTCTGGTCGGAGCCTTGTTTGGGCACTGGCTAATGGGGCTTGATCTGACCATCCTATCGCTGTTCGGACTGTTCGCCCTGTCGGGAATCGTGGTTAATGACTCGATCATACTGGTTACCTTCTATCAACGTCTTAGGGGCGAGGGGATGAAGCCATCAGATGCATTGGAAGAAGCTGCGTGCCAGCGCTTGCGTGCTGTATTGCTCACCTCCATGACCACCATAGCCGGGCTGACACCGTTGTTATTCGAGACCTCCTTGCAGGCGCAATTCTTGATTCCCATGGCCACCTCGATTGCCTTTGGCCTGGCGTTTGCCACATTACTTATCTTGCTATTTGTCCCGGCGCTATTGTCGGTATACGAGGGTGTTGCCGAACGGCTGGGCGCAAGCAAGGCGGTACCCGGAAACCGCTTGGGTTCCACAGCTCCGGACTACCCAAGACACCGGGATTAATCGTCTTTCTGACAGTTGGGATCGCCGCAGTAGCCATAAATGACCAGGGCGTGGTCTTTGATGGTGAACCCGTGCCGGTCGGCGATTGCCTGTTGGCGATTTTCGATGGTGTCGTCAACAAATTCCTCAACGCGGCCACAGCGTAAGCAGACAAGGTGGTCGTGATGATCCCCGTGATCCAGTTCGAAGACGGATTGTCCACCCTCGAAATTGTGCCGAACCACCAATCCCGCGGTCTGAAACTGGGTGAGTACGCGGTACACGGTAGCCAACCCGATTTCCTCGCCTTCGCCTAGTAGCAGTTTGTAGACATCCTCAGCACTGAGATGGCCGCCATGTTTCTCCAGCAGGGACAGAATTTTTACGCGGGGTAACGTTACCTTCAAGCCGGCCTTCTTGATTTCGTGCTTTTCCAAAGGAATCGTACTCCTTTCCCGTACAAACCGAGCCGATCAACTGCGCAACTGCCGTATCGGCTGATAAGGCCAGTATACCCGACTCCGCCTCGGAGAACAGTCACTTGGCCAGCGTGCTACCGCCGGCGTGGTATACCAGCCCGCTAGTTGAAGTTTCCAAAAGGATACCGGTGTGACACAGGTCATTGCATCGCGTTATTATAAATGAGAATATTTATCATTATCATATTCAAATCTTAGAGTGAGGAGATCAAGTGACATGAATGAGAGGACATTGGGGATTCGGTTCGCCGTTGGATTCCTGGTGGGGATGATGGCCGCCGGACCGCTGCTGGCTTCTGGCGAGATCAATCTCTACTCGGCACGCAATGAGGCTTTGATTAAACCCCTGTTGGATCGGTTTACCGAGCAGACGGGGATCAGTGTCAATCTGGTGACCGGTAAGGCCGATACACTGTTGAAGCGGTTGGAATCCGAAGGAGACAATAGCCCAGCGGATATGCTGATAACCACCGATGCGGGGCGTCTGCACCGGGCCAAACAGGCAGGTCTTACACAAGCCGTCGAAACCCAGGTGCTGAATGACGCGGTTCCGGCGCCGTACCGGGAGCCTGAGGGGCATTGGTATGGTCTGTCGCTGCGCGCCCGGCCGATCTTTTACGCAAAAGACCGGGTATCCCCCGAATCGCTTTCCTCCTATCGTGCGCTGGCGGGGCCAGAGTGGGCGGGGAAGATATGCATCCGTTCCTCGGATAACATATACAATCAATCCCTGGTGGCGGCGATGATTGCCCACGATGGAGAGGAGAAGACCCAGGAGTGGGTCAACGGGTTGGTAGAAAACTTCGCTCGTTCACCCAAAGGAGGTGATCGGGACCAAATCAAAGCGGTAGCTGCCGGTGAGTGTGATATTGCGCTTGCCAATACCTACTATCTTGCGGGAATGCTCACCGGTAACGACCAGAATCAGCGTCTGGCCGCCCAAGCGGTTGCCGTATATTGGCCGGATCAGGAGGGGCGGGGTACTCATGTCAATGTCAGTGGAGCGGCGGTTACCGCCTTTGCCAGGAACCGGGAGAATGCGATAAAGCTCCTCGAATTTCTGGTTTCGCCAGAGTCCCAATCCTGGTATGGAGAGGTCAATCAGGAATACCCAGTGCGTGATGGAGTGGCCTGGAGTCAATTGCTAAATCAATGGGGTCGATTCAAGGCAGACCAGCTTAACCTCAGCTTGCTGGGTGAGAACAATGCCCAAGCGGTGATGATCATGGACCGGGCGGGGTGGAAATAGCAGGACGAGCACCGCGGATCGCTCAGCGGCCTGCTTCCCGGATCAATAGCTGGCGGCTGGGAGTCATCATTTGTGCGTCGCTGCTGTCGTTGCCGGTAGTTACCGTTTTTGCCTATGTGTTTGTGCCGGCGGGCGAGGTTTGGGTCCATTTGGTCGACACGGTACTGATGGATTACCTGATCAATACCGCATTATTGGCGACAGGCGTGGCGGTCGGCGTGCTGGCCATCGGTATACCGGCGGCCTGGATTGTCACGGCTTACGAGTTTCCGGGGCGCCGTTTCTTCGAATGGGCATTGCTGTTGCCGCTGGCGATTCCGGCCTACATTATGGCCTATACCTACACCGGGTTGCTGGAGTTCGCGGGGCCCGTGCAAGGGCTGTTGAGACAGGTGGCGGGTTGGTCGGCCGGCGATTACCGGTTTCCGGAAATTCGCTCGTTGTGGGGCGCCGTAGCGATGCTCTCTCTGGTGCTCTATCCCTATGTCTACATGATGGCGCGGGCCAGTTTCGGCGGCCAATCGTTGTCTATCCTGGAAGCGGGCAGGGTGCTAGGCGCCGGTCCTGTAAGGGTTTTCTTTGACGTCGCCTTGCCGCTGGCCCGGCCGGCGCTGGTGACCGGCTTGTCACTGGCCCTGATGGAGACCCTGGCAGACTACGGTACGGTGCAGTACTTTGGAATTACCACCTTTACCACCGGTATCTTCCGCACTTGGTTCGGATTGAACGACAGTGCCGCTGCCGCCCAGCTTGCCGCCTTGCTGATGAGTTTTGTATTTTTCTTGATTCTCCTTGAACTGTATTCCCGGCGCCGTCTGCGGTTTTTTCAAACCACTGGCCGTTATCGCCAATTGGAGCGGTATCAAACCCATGGCTGGTATAGTGTATTGTTGTTCGTGTTGTGTTTGATACCGCTCACCTTCGGCTTTCTTGTTCCCGCCGGGCAGCTTGGGATTTGGGCTTTTTCGACTGCGGAGGAGAGCCTCGATCAGCGGTTCCTATGGCTGGTGGGTAATAGCTTGTTGCTTGCCTCAAGCGCCTCGCTGTTGACGCTTGTTCTCGCCCTGTTCCTAGGCTATGGTCGGCGGCTCCACCCCACGAGGGGAATAAACTTCGCGGTTCGTCTTTCGGCGATGGGCTATGCGATTCCCGGTACGGTGATCGCCGTGGGGGTGATGCTTCCGTTTGCTTGGCTGGACAATCAGCTTGACCACTGGATGCGTGCCGCCTTTGGGTGGTCCACCGGTCTGTTGTTGAGTGGTACCCTGGTCATCCTGCTGTTTGCCTACGCGGTCCGATTTTTGGCGGTTTCTCTTCAGTCGGTGGAGTCCGGGTTGGCCCGGGTTACCCCCAACATGGACGATGCCGCCCGGTCTCTCGGACTCGCGCCCGGTGGCGTGCTGCTTAAGATTCATCTACCCATAATGCGAGGCGCGTTGTTCAGCGCACTGCTGTTGGTATTCGTAGATGTCTTGAAAGAGTTGCCCGCCACGCTGATATTGCGGCCGTTTAATTTCAATACCCTGGCGGTCCGGGCATTTGAGTTGGCGTCCGATGAGCGGTTGGCAGATTCATCGGTTGCCGCGCTGGCGATCGTGGCGGTGGGGATAGTTCCGGTTGTATTGCTGAGTCGTGCCGTGACCCGATCCGGAGTGCAGCATGTTAAACCCGCTTCAACTTGACGGGGTGCATATCGCCTACGGAGATACCGAGGTGATAAACGGTATAACATTGGCACTGACCGATGGTGAGATCGGTTGCCTGCTTGGTCCTTCGGGGTGCGGCAAGACCACGCTGCTGAGGGCGGTCGCCGGATTTGAGCCGTTGCGGGCGGGATGTATCATGCTGCAGGGACGGGTGATTAGCGCCAAGGGCTACAGTCTTCCCCCGGAACAGCGGGGCATCGGCATGGTATTTCAAGACTTTGCCCTGTTTCCCCACTTAAGCGTCAACCGTAATATCGAGTTTGGACTCAGGACACTGCCCAAGAAGGCGCGCCTTGCTCGAGTCAGGGAGCTGTTGAAACTGGTATCTTTGCCCGATGTGGGAAACCTCTTTCCCCATCAACTCTCGGGCGGGCAGCAGCAACGGATCGCCCTGGTGCGGGCATTGGCTCCCCGACCCCCGCTACTGCTGCTAGATGAACCTTTTTCCAGTATGGACGTGGATTTGCGGGAGAATCTGGCGCGCGAGGTTCGTCGGATTCTGCGGGCCGAGGGGACTACTGCATTGCTGGTTACCCATGACCAGGCGGAAGCCTTCGCCATGGCGGATCGGATCGCGGTAATTGACCGGGGCGAGGTGCGGCAGTGGGGTACCGCGTTCGATCTTTATCATCGCCCCGCGGACCGGTTTGTGGCAGGGTTTATTGGCCAAGGCGTGCTGTTACCGGTAGTGAGGGATGCTCATGGTGTGTTGCAAACCGAACTTGGACCCGTGCACGGCGGTACAACCGGGACCACTGAGGGAGTCCCGATGGAAATGCTGTTGCGTCCCGACGATGTGGTGCGCGCCGAGGGTGGATTGCCGGCCACCGTCGTAGGCTACCGCTTTCGCGGCGCCGAATGTCTTTACCGGTTGAGGCTTCCCAGTGAAATGGAAATCCTATACGAGACCAATGGCCGGGAGATCCTGGCCATTGGTTCGTCGATTCGGATTGCCGTCCAATGCACCGAACCGGTGCTGTTTATGGCAGACTGAGCTAGCCCTTGTTTGGTGTCAGCCCCGCAGGCTGTGGCCGAAACGTAGTTGTCTGCAGCGGTTGAAGATCTCCCGGTCGATGCTCGAGGTCAGTTGCGGCTCCAGTTCCGCGAAAACCTGCTGTGCCCATGAACGGTCTTTGAATAAGCTAAAGATACCGTCAGCCCATGCCAGCCGTTGGCGAGGCTGGCTCAACCGTTCTCCCATTTCTCGGTAGAGATCGGCCACGGTCGACCGGTCGATACTCAGGCCCAGCAATCGATCAGCAATCTGTATACCCTGCTGGGGAGTACTGCAGTGTTCCATTGCCTTGGCGAAGTAATCCCGCGCTTCGCCGCTGTCTCCCATCCGGGATGCCAGTTCTCCCAAGTGAACCCATAGGAAGCGATCACCGCCGATCGTTTTCGCCGATTCCATTAGGCGTCGGGCCCATTCGCGGTCCCCCAGATCTTGAAAGACTGCGGAGGAAAGTTTAGTGAAATCGTAGCCACTCACCCCATCGGACTGAGGGAGCCGTTGCTCCCAATCAGTGAACATGGCGGCGACCCGTTCCCGCCCCTGATCTCCCAGATGTTGTATGGCAGTTTGGGCAATAGCTCGCAGCGCACTAAATCCATTCGCCCGCGCGGCCATTTCACCGATCAACCGCCCACTCCATTCGCTGTCGCTAATATGGAGACTGACCGATTCCACCAGGGCGGTTGCCTGACTGAGGTCGAATCCTGTCTCCTCCATCTTTTGTTCAGCACTGGAGAGCAATTTGCGCGCGTAGTGGACATCCCCCAACTCCGCCATTACATCATCCGTCAGTTGGCTGAGCTTGATGAAATTGTCAGCCTTCTGCTCCCGTTGCTGGAATACCGTGTATTTGGCTTGATTGGCTTCGCGCATGGCAAGCTTTTCCTTGGCCAGGGCGATCCATTGCCCATCATCGGCGAAGTACTGTTCTACGGCTTGAACCAATTTCTTCATCTCACCGACACTGGTTACCTGCGCCTCGGCCGCCTCCAGCAGTGGGCGGCACATCTCAGCGTCGCCGAGTACGTGCATGACCTGGGTTCCACATTCGAGAAGTTCCGGGGTGCCCGAGGCCACCGCCGCGGATTGCTGAAGGATCTCTCGGGAAAAGGCTTTATCGCCGGTATTGCGGTCCACTTGCTCCAGCAACTTGAGGTACTGGCCGAACTGGTCTTGCTTGGCAAACGCCTTGCGATACACGCGGGTGGCCTTTTCCGGGTCGTCTAGCCGGGTAGCGAGATCCGCAGCTAGCGACATCAGATCATTCGGCTGGTCCATGGATTCCGCGGCACGCAGATAGATCTCGGCGGCGTAATCCTTATCGGCCATGGAGTCGAGAACCGTTCCAGCCAGCTTACGCAGCTCAGCCGCCCCCCCACTCTTTTGCTCCACCTTGGCGAATATCCGCCTGGCAAGGTCTTTATCCCCGATTTCTCCCCCCAGACGGGCGCCCAGAGCCAGTAAACTGTCCTTGTCTTGTATATCGGGCAGTGCCTTCTCGAAAGCCCCAACGGCCCGCTCGCGGTCTTGTAACAGATCCCAATAGCCGTTGCCCAGATCCAACTGCTCTTCGCCGGTCATGGCAAAATCCGCTGCCTGTTCTAACAGACTTTCGATCCGCTCCTGATCGTTTAGCAAGGTCTTGAATCCCGTCGCCAGTTGCGCGAAGTCTTTGGGAAACTGGCAGCTGGTTTCGGCTTCCTCCAGCACTGATCTGGCCCAGTCGTCGTCACCGAATAGCCCTTGAATTTGCTGGGCGAAGCTCAGCGTGTCCTCGATTCCGCTACAGTAGCGTTCGGCCTTCCTAAAGTAGGTTTTCGCCGCTTCGACCGCACCGGCATCAACCAAGCTCTTTGCCAGCTTGGTGTAGTCCGCCAGGGTTTTGGCGTTGGCGTCTATCTTGGCAAGCAATGCGGCGGCCAGCTCCTCGTCCTTGAGATCACTGGAGGCATAACCCGAGATAGCCAGATATTCGGATGGCTTGGAAGCCTCCTCGGCAGCCTTTTTCAGCAGTTCCTTGGCTCGTTCAGTCTGATCGGTATTGATTGCCAGGCTATGGCCCACGGCGGCAAACTCCATGGCGTCGAAACACATTTCCTCGGCCCGGGAATAGATCTCAAGGGCCAATTCCCGGTCATCCAGCGCGAGGGCAAATTCCGCTACCTGAAGGTAGTCCGGCGGCATTTGGGCGACAGTTTCCGCCTGATCCAAGAGATGCCTGGCGTAATCCCGGTCGGTGGGTTCGGCGAGGGCTTCCTGGGCCAGTACGATATAGTCCTGGACGCTATTGCACGTTGTTTCTCGGGACTCAAGGGTATCTTTAAGTGCCATGATGGCTCCTGCTGTTGACAAATATCGCGACCGGCAAGGGGTGTCGCGTGGGCGGACCGGCACCGGATGCCGGAAGAATTTGCATATAATAATATGATTCTATGGAATCGAGATGCATCACTCAACCAAAATTGGAGATACAACCGGCGATGGCAGATAGCAACCCGCGGCAGGCTACCCTGGATTCCTTGGTTGCCGAGATCAGGTCCTGCACAATTTGTGCGTCCGAGCTACCGTTTCCTCCAAATCCGGTACTCAGGGTCGGCACACAAGCCAGGTTGTTGATTGTCGGCCAAGCCCCCGGGCGGCGGGTGCATGAGACCTCCATCCCCTTTAACGACCCCAGCGGCGATCGGTTGCGAGAGTGGCTGGAAATGGACCGGGAGACCTTCTACGATAGTCACAGGATTGCCATCGTGCCAATGGGCTTCTGTTATCCTGGCACCGGTATCAGGGGGGACCTCCCGCCCCGTAAGGTGTGTGCCGATACTTGGCGGGAGAGGCTGATGAATGCCATGCCCGATGTCAGATTACTACTGGCAATTGGACAGTATGCTCACCGCTATCACTTGGGTTCGGCGTGCAAAGGTTCATTAACGGAAACCGTTCGTGCATGGCAGGACTACGCCCCACGTCTGTTCCCATTGCCCCATCCGAGCCCCAGGAACAATATCTGGTTGAAGCGGAATCCTTGGTTCTTGGAGCAGGTGATCCCGGAGTTGCGGGTGGCGGTTGCCGAGGCGTTAAGGCCGTAGGGACGGGTCAAGGCAAGTCCGGCGCAAGAGGATAACAGGCAATGAAGATCTACATGGTCGGTGGCGCGGTGCGCGACACGTTGCTCGGGCGGCCGGTAAAGGAGCGGGACTTCGTGGTTGTCGGCGCCACTCCTCAGGATATGTTGGCGCGGGGATTTCATCAGGTTGGACGTGATTTTCCGGTATTTCTTCATCCCGACACAAAAGAGGAGTACGCCCTGGCCCGGGGAGAGCGAAGGCGCGTGGAATTAGACCGGGACCCTGGCACATTTACCCAGCCCGACGTAACGCTCGAGCAGGACCTCGAGCGTCGCGACCTCACGGTCAATGCCATTGCAATGGACGCCGATGGTGAAGTGATCGATCCTTATGGCGGCCGGTTGGATCTCGATAATAAACTACTACGGCATGTTTCAGGGGCGTTTAGCGACGATCCGGTGCGCATCCTGCGGGTGGCGCGTTTCGCAGCCCGCTATGGTGAAATGGGCTTTCGGGTAGCCAGAGAGACCATGGCGTTGATGGCCAGGATGGTGAAGCGCGGAGATGCCGATGCCCTGGTCCCGGAACGGGTCTGGCAGGAATTGGCCCGGGCGTTGGTTGAGCCGCGTCCGTGCAGGTTTTTCGAGGTGCTCAGAGGCTGTGGCGCATGGTCGCGGTTGTTTCCCGAAATACCGGACGATGGGCGGGCCATCACGGCCTTGGAGCAGGTGGTACCCTTGAGTTGGTCGTCGGAGATCCGCTTTGCCGCGATCATGGGGTCGTTAAACCCGGTAACAACCGGGGAGGTGGGGCACCCGGGAGATGGGGCTTCTGCGATTCGGGATGTGGAGTCGCTTTGCACGCGGTTGCGGGCCCCGCGGCGTTATCACGAATTGGCATTGTTAGTGGTCAAGTATTGCCAACGGGTCCCGGAAGCCGCTTCCGCGGAGGCGATTCTGGCGCTTTTCGAGGCTACGGACGCCATGCGCCGGCCCGACCGTTTCCGTCAATTCTTGCTGAGTTGCCGGGCGATCTGCGGGGATCACTCCATCTCCCGGCAAACGGCATTTGGCCGGGATAGTCTTTTGACGGCCGCATTGGAGCGGGTAAACCGCATGGATCTCCTATCCCTGGTCACCGGGATACAGGATCCCGATCGTATCAAAGATATTATCCAACAACGGCGGATCGAAGTTATCCACCAGGAAGCCACCCGAATTACCGGGGAGGACATGGAGGCGGAGAACGGCGGTGGAGGTAGCTAACACTGGTGAGGGTGAATTCACTGACTCGTGCACCTGAGTTCTCCGGGGCGTTTCTGGGGTACATATAGATTCTCTGCCGGGTGGCCGATAAGGCTTGCATCAGCCAAGGGAAAGGCAGGATAGCCAGTGGATCGTTCTACCCTTAGCAACTGACAGATGTGATAATGCCATGCATGCCGATGACAGAGAATAATACGCCGGAAAAACGGGATCTGAGCAAGATCCTTATCGACCAGGGCGTTTTGGACAACGCCGGCCTAGAACGTGCCCGCAAGGCGCAAAAGGAGCTAGGTCAGGATCTGGGCGATATTTTAGTCAAGCTGGGAATTGTTTCCGATGAGGATCGTGCCCGAGCCTTATCTTCGTTGCACGGACTGCCGATGGCGAAGAAAGATGATTATCCCAGTGCGCCGTTGTTTCCGGGCAAGCTGTCCAAGTCTTTCTTGAAGGCGTCGCGGGTGATGCCGCTGCGAGAGGAGGGAGAGGGCGTGGCGCTGGCCATGGTGGATCCCACGAATGCTTATGCCGTCAAAGCGATCGGGATGCTCGCGGGTCAGCCAGTGGTGCCCTATGTGGGTACCGAGAAAGACATCGATTCCGCCCTTGAGGTGCTGTATGGGGACGGCCGCAATACCCTGGATAGGATCATCGCGGATGCGGGAGACGACCGCCTAGGTGACAGTGAGGAGGATATCGAGCGCCTGAAAGATCTGGCGAGTGAGGCGCCGATCGTGCGTTTGGTCAATACGCTGTTCCGGCGTGCTTATGAGGATCGCGCTTCGGATATCCATATCGAACCGTCCGAGGGCAGGCTGGGGGTGCGGTTTCGTATCGATGGCGTGATGCGGGAGGTCGATTCCGCGCCAAAGCGGTTGGCGGCGGCGATTGTATCGCGGATCAAGATCATGGCCCATTTGAATATCGCCGAGCGGCGGCTCGCTCAGGATGGCCGAATCCGGTTACGGGTCAGGGACCAGGATATTGATATGCGGGTTTCCACAGTTCCTACCCTGCATGGCGAAAGCGTAGTGTTACGGTTGCTGGAGCACAATACCGTCGACCTGGATTTCAATATATTGGGCTTTGATCAAGTCACACTGGATAAACTGTTCAGATCGTTGTCTCAGCGCCACGGTATCTTTCTGGTTACCGGACCCACCGGCAGTGGCAAGACGACGACCCTCTATACCGCATTGACCCATCTAAATGAGCCTGAGCGGAAGATCATTACAGTTGAAGACCCGGTGGAATACCAGTTGCAAGGCGTAACGCAGATTCAGGTCAATCCGGACATCGGGCTGACCTTCGGCAGTGTACTGCGTTCTATCGTTCGGCATGATCCGGATGTGATCATGATCGGGGAGATGCGTGATTTGGAGACCGCTGAGATTGCGGTGCAGTCGGCGCTCACCGGCCACTTGGTCCTGTCGACGTTACACACCAATGACGCGGCCGGCGCGATCACTCGGTTGCTGGATATGGGAGTAGAGGATTATCTGCTCACCTCGACTACCAACGGGGTTCTTGGGCAACGATTGGTACGGGCACTGTGTAAACAATGTCGGGCCCCGTTTCACGCTCCCGATGAGTTGATCGAGCGTATGCAGTTAAACCGGCTGGCGCACGGAGGTCCGATCGAACTCTACCAAGCGGTAGGCTGCGAGGTTTGCGCCGGGAGTGGGTATACGGGCCGGGTGGGGATTTTCGAGTTTCTTGAAATCAATGACGAGATTCGTGGCTTGGTATTGCGGCACGCGGATACCACGGTGATCCATCGAGCGGCCAGACAACAAGGGATGGTGAGCATGGCGGAAGACGGCATTGTTAAGGCCTTGGCGGGCATCACCACGATCGAAGAGGTTCTACGTGTGACCCGGGAGAACTAACTTGCCCCTGTTTCATTACCGGGCGCTGACCGCCAACGGGAGACCTATCGAGGGAGAGATGGAGGCGGCCAGCGAACCGGCATTGATTGCGCATCTCAAGGACACCGGATATCTTCCGGTAAGTGCTCGGCCGGTGGCGGCGGGGCGGCGCTTGAATGGGGGATTATTGGCACGCCGTCACAGGCTGTCCCGGGCACAGTTGACACTGTTCACCCGGGAACTCTCCCGTCTGATCGGCGCCGGGGTGTCGCTCGACCGATCTTTGACCATCCTAGCCTCGGTTGCCGATGGCGAGGTGGAACGGCGGATGATTACCCACCTGCTCGAGGCGATCCGGGGCGGCGGCACCTTTGCCGGTGCCCTCGAGTCTCAGGGATCCCCATTCAGTCGCCTTTACATCAGCATGGTCAAGGCTGGAGAGGAAGGCGGCGCATTGAAGATCGTGCTCGACCGGCTCGCCGACTATCTGGAGAAGTCTCGCGAACTCAGGGCCAGTATCGGCGCCGCGCTCATCTACCCGACGATCCTGTTGGTGGTATCGGTGCTTTCGCTGGTATTGTTGCTCACCCTGGTGGTTCCACAATTTCAGCGCATGTTCGACGAGGCCGGAGCGGCATTGCCGGTACCTACCCAAGTAGTGATCTCCATCTCCGGCTGGTTGCAGAGTTACTGGTGGGTACTGTTGGTGTTGATCATGGTGTTGGTGGTTGCTATCCCACGGATTCTAGCCCGGCCGGACGCCAAGTTGGCCTGGGACCGGATGTGGCTCTCGGTGGGTGGGATCGGGCCGCTGATCCAGAAGATAGAAGTGTCCCGCTTCTGCCGGACCTTATCCACATTACTGGGGAATGGCGTAGCGCTGCTCACCGCGCTCTCCATTGTCCGGGAAATATTGGGGAACCGGCATCTGGCACAATCCGTAGACTCCATTACCGAGAGCCTGAAGAAGGGTGACACCCTGTCCGCACCGATGCTCAGTGCCGGGGTTTTTCCGAAATTGGCTTGTCACATGGTCAGGGTGGGGGAGGAGACCGGGCGCCTGGACGCGATGCTAATGGATGTCGCCGACGTCTACGACGGCGAAGTCGCCAGCAGTTTGCGTAAAATGCTCAGCCTCTTGGAACCGCTGTTGATCCTGACACTCGGCGTGCTGATCGCAGGTATTATCTTTTCCATCCTGCTGGCGTTGCTCAGTGTTAACGAACTGGCGTTTTGATTGGCACGGGTGACGCCGGCGATGCTCCCGACCGGCGTAATTGAGGCCTAACCGGGGGCGGCGTTCGAGGTCTGGCTCGTTGGCGTTGATTCTGCCGGGTGTTGGCCGCTTTCGCGGCGACCTGTTCTTTGATTCGGGCCTGTCGAGCCTGTTGTATCAGGGTGCGCTTTTCCGCCGCGGAAAGGATGTTATCGCTCAACTTGACAACATCGGTAGCATCAAGTTTTGACAAGGTGACCGCCTCCGCGTCAATCGATTCGACCCGCCAACCGACAATGGATTGGCCCTCCTTGACCCGGATCACTTCGTCATTGCCCTTGATTTGTCGCATCAACGCGATCTTCTCGTTGCCCGTGATAACAATCCCCATCACCAGGAATTGATTTCTTTCCACCGGACCCCGCAAGCCCAGCTGTGGTCCCAATACTTCTTCCGCCTGGGAACTGGTTGGCCGGCGAGATTGGGTAAAAAGCGGCCGGGCAACGGTCTCGGAGAACTCGTTGCGCGACCGTAAAGTGGTTGCTGCCGAAAGATCCCCAGCGGTATCAGTGGTCCCTGCGGACTGCTGGGGAGGTTGTTCAGGAAGTATCCAGCTAATCTGCGATTGCCCCCCAGTGCCCAAGGCTAAGATCAGCCCGGCGGCCAAAGCTCCTAGCAAAACGGTAAGCAGTAATTGATTTACCCGTACCACCTACTTCGGCTCCTCGCTGTGGCGGTATCCCGATATCTCTAAGGAGACACTTAACAGGGTATCGGATACCGTAGGTTCATTCTGGCGGGTGCGCCGTCGGCTGCGCTTCGATCTTACCTCCAACCTGTCGACGAAGAGCATGGTTTCTCCAAACTCGAGTTCAAAGAGTACGCCCTGTAGGGCCCCGATATCCCCGGAGAACTGCGCCCGGATGCCAATCCGTTCCATCACACCCTCCGTACTGCTGGGAATGATCTGGGTGCTTTCCAGACGTCCACCGGCTTCCTGAACCCATTGCTTGAACAGCGCCTGCAGATTGGCGGCGGCGATTGCATCGCTCTCTCCGGCCAATAGTCCCTCTCCCTGCCGGTCCTGGGATGTGAGTTGGGACAATCTTTTCTGCAGAGGCGCTTCCTGATCAACCAAGCGTAGGTAACGCTGCAGCTGAAAGCCGAGGTTATCTATCGATTCATCGTATTCCGCCGACCGGTTCAAGACGGGTAACAGGGTAACGGCGCCAATCACGCCGATAACCGCGATGAGAATCGCCAGCGCCAAAGCGCGGCGGGCGAGGAGAGGGAATCTATTCAACATCACCGTGAGGGACCGTTATCCGCGCCCTTATCTGAAACCGCTCACCACCTGAGCGGAAGTCTTGGACAACCGAGGATTGGAAGGCAGCCTCCTCAAACAGTGGAGAGCGTTCGATCTTGCTAATCAGATTGGATGATTTCGATGAAACGCCGGAAAGGCTAATTTCGTTGGCACTATAAAGCGCACCTTCAAGCCAGGTGTCGTCAGGCAGTATCTTGGTGAGTTCGTCGATAACCTGAAGTGCCGGCACGCGGGATTTTTTCATATCCTCAAGAAATGAGTTCTGCTCCTGGAGCTTGGTCACCTGTTCCCGGAGCACATTTGCCGACTCAGCCTCCTCCCGTGCTGTTTGCACCAGCGTGGTGAGTTCTTGCTCGGCATCCGCTTTGTCCATCAGGTGGGTTAAGGCTAAAGCGGCGAGCAGCAATAGATTGACGAGTAACAGCAGCATGTTAAAGCGGGATAGCCTTCTGCCTCCCCCTGTCAGCGAACCGTTTCCCGGCAACAGATTGATTCCCGGATCGAATGGTTCGCGCGCTCCCAGGCAATCCACGGAGGCCGGAGCGAGGTCCCACTCCCGCATTCGATCTACGATGTTGTCCACCAGCTCTTTGGGCGCCAGAAAAACCTCGACATCCAGAGTGCCTCTACCACCATCACGGTCCTGGATTCTGTGTGCGTGGTAGATTTGATCAGGTGGATAGGGCGAGATAGTGTCGAGCTGGTATCCAAGGATCTTTTCGAGTTCCGGCTCGGCGGAAAGGGGAAAGGTCAAATGTGTGTGCAGAATTTTGTTGGTCGGCAAGCGGGCAATTCTTATCTTTTTGACGAATACAGAAGCGGGGAGCTTGGATCTGACCTCTACCGGACTGCTATTCGCCAAAATTCTGGCCAGTTCCTGCCACTGGCCAGATTCGTACTCCAGGAACACCGCCCCATCACCCTCGAACGATACCAGCAACAGCTCTCCGTCGGGATATGCCGGTTGTTTGAAAAAGTCCGGAACCATATCCCATAGTTCACCACTCCACCATCGGAAGAAGGCTTGCACACGGGTCCCCAAATCGGGGCCGTATTGGGTTGAAGTTGCGTTGCTCATTCGCTTTGTTCCCCGGGTTTTGGCCGGAGGATATTGTCGGTTGACTCCAGTACGTAATGGGTACGGTCCCCGAATGAATGAATCCACACGATCGTTCGTCGCGAGGCGAATGCGCCCGAGGGCAGTGCCGCTGTCCCATAGACGGTATACACTGGCCCGGATTCATCGTCCAACCAGGATTCTACACCCGTCAGTTCTGGAAAAGCAGGGGAGATGATCTCGGGGGACAATGTTTTACGGTAATTAATGAATTCTTCTAGCTCCCCTGGATCGACTCCCGGCAGTGCCTTCAACACCCCCTCCGGCGCGTACTCGGGATTAATCTTGTCGTTGTTGCCATGGACGGTAACCAGCGGTGCAAGACGGGCGTACAAACCCGGTTCCATGCCCAAGAGCTGTTGCAGCTCGCCAATACTGCGGAATGGGGCGTTGGCGGGAAGCCGCGTCCTGCCTGCGGCCAAGTATTCCGGCGCCTCGGCACCGTCCAACAGACGTAAATCGTTTTCATCCCGCCAGTCCAGCAGCTGGTCGCTCAGCACTTTCGCCTGTTCGTCGCCGACTTCTTGGCTGATAAGCAAGCTGGTGAACAATTCTGGCGGTGCCTGATTGATATCCACCTTACCGTTTTCGTCCTCGATCCGGTACGACACCTCTACCCCGGCAAACTCAAAGGAGACCGCGTTCCCACTGATAACAGCGTCCGCCATTTCGGTTTCTTGATTTACCAGGTCATAGATAGCGTGCTGAATTGCCGCCTCGGCAAGCTGTCTGGCTCGCAGTGCCTCCAATAGATTGGCGGTGATGCGCGTATCGTTGCGCATTGTCTGAGAGAAGCCGAGCGCGAGGACGGTAAGCAGAGAAATGAACCACAGCACCATCACCAGTGCCAATCCTCGCTGCCGGTGTAAGCCGCTACGCATTCAGTCACCAAATCTACAATGCCCACCGAGGTCCGGATATACGCAGGCCAGGTCGGCATCGATGGGAATCTGCTTGATAAGATCCGGCCAATGAGACTCTCCGTCCCGAAACTGGATCTTGATAAAGCGAGGCATCACGGTGGTATCCGTCCACTGAGTGTTCCAGGTAGTCTGGTCCTGATCGCCGAGATAGGCGAAGGAGATCTGCTGGGAAGTCTCAAGCAGCAAGGTATGCTGATCTTCCGGGAGCTGATCCTCGGCAAACGCGTCGGGGACGAAAGGAGTCAGGTTGACGAACAGGAGGTCCTTGTCCCGCGCATGGTCGATCGAGAACTCGACCGTATTGAGTCCGCCCATGGCCGGAAACGGAGGCAGCATAGCAGGAAACCGGAGGCGTCGCGTCTCACCGATGAAGGCGTAATCCTCATCCTCCCCCGGGTAAAGAGACATCGGAAACAAGCGACCGACCATGGTTCCAAATACCCGGTGGACGGTTTCCAGATCAGCCGTTCTAAGACTCACCCGTTCCCCGGCGTCCCACGCCCGTGAAGTAAAGCGCAGGCCACCCAGTAGCAGCGTCATGGCGACGCTCAAAAGCGTAATGGAGACCAAGACCTCGAGCAGCGAGAAGCCCTGCTGGCGAGGTGGCGCGATCTGGCTGTCTATCCACGCCCCCGAAATCATTGGCTGGCTGCCAGCTTAAGGGTGTTGAGGGTTAGAGCGCGTTCCCGCGATCCCAGTTGCCAGCGAACCGTCAGTGTTACTTCGAACAGCTCAACCAGCCGGGATGATGCTTCCCGGGAGGGATCGGAAAAGGGCACGATATCGAGCTGCCAGCTCAATCCATCCTCCTCCCCGCTGACGCTTCCCGGGGTTATGGGCTGTTCGCCACCCAGCATTTCCAGTTTGCTGTCGGCCAACACCATGGCCTGGGCATAGCGTTCCCCCGTTCCGGCGTTTTGCAGGCCACCTGAGAATATTTGCAGGAGCACGGCCAGTGTCATGCTGAGCAGTACAAATGCCACCAGGACTTCGATCAAGGAGAAGCCCCGCTGGTCGCAGGCCCCGGCGTACCTGGTCTGTATTTGGTCCGGGCCGTGGCCAACCGGGGCAGTGTCAGAATCACTCCGTCTCAATGACCGTCACCTTACCGGTTGCCCAATTCACCGCTACCCGCATCGATCGGCCTTCGTTGGCGATTGCTATCTCCCCCCCCGATGATGAGCCATCAGGAAAGAAGCGAATACCTCCCTTTAAGGTGTCGAGCTGTTCAGACTCCGCGGTTTTTAGCGTCACATCGATATCGGGAGGCAGTTGGATGGGCGCTTTTTGTCCACCGACCGTACAGCGTTTAGTCTGCAAATCCACCAGAAACACCTGGTCCCGAAATGTTGTGATTGCCTGGGCCTGGGTAGCTCGCAGTCCGGCGGCGATCTGCCTGGCGGCGGTGCGGAATTCGGCAGAGGACAGCCCGCTACCGAAGAATGCTGGAGTAATCGCCAATACCGCGATGAGCAGGCCCAACGCAACCAGTAACTCGATTAGCGAAAAGCCCGTGGAGCACCTTGGGTCAGAGCCGGATATCGGCGTTCTCCCCTTCACCACCTTCCGCATTGTCCGCTCCCAAGGAATAGAGGATGTAGCCACTGCCCTTGTCGGCCAGGTCGTAGTGATACTCGTTTCCCCAGGGATCTACCGGGATCTCGTCCTTGCGCAGATAGGGTCCGCGCCAATTGGCGGCCCCGGAGCCATTCTCCAGTAGCGCTCTGATGCCTTCGTCGGGGCGTGGGTAGCGTCCCATGTCTAGCAGATAGAGATCCAAGGCTGCCGCGAGTTGTTCAATCTGCAGTTTTGCGGTGTCCGTCTTGCCGCGTCCCAGATAACCCACAACCCTGGGGCCGACCAGTCCGGCGAGCAGGCCGAGAATAACCAGTACCACCAGCAATTCGATCAGGGTAAAGCCCGCTGTGCCGGGACGTCTTTTCCGTAATGTAGAGTTCTTCATTTTCCAGGGACTGCGCCGAATAGGTAATGGATAACGTTTGCTTTTCAGAGTGAGAATTGTCGCCAAGATTCTAGCTGATGTACAGGCAAAGCGCTTTAACTGCCCGGCGATATCCTATAATCTGCACTTGATTCGGCTCGGGCAGGCAGTTTAACAGGATGCCGGGAAGCGTCGGCTGCGGATAGAACAATGAAAACACATCCCTTGATATACATCCTACTGGTCGCCGTGATCGGCTTGAGCGCCTGCGATACTCTGCAGACACGGCAGGAGGATCAAGGACGGGCCGTGGATACTACCGATCCCTTGGCAACCTATTCCGTGATCTCGGGGACCAAGTTGGATGATGCTTCGCGGGTAGTACCCGGCTACGGTAATGCCAAACCTACATCGACAGGGGAGGACGCGGGAGCATCGAGCACAGGACTGTCCAAACCGATCCGCTATTCGGGAACCGACGAGTTCGTCAAGCCACCAGCCCGGAGCGAGGTGCCCCTGAACCTGCCGGGTGATGGCATCGTCTTGAATTTTGAGAATGCCGACCTGCGAGAGGTAGTGCGCACTATTCTGGGAGATTTTCTCAAGATCAGCTATATCTACGATCCACGGGTCCAGGGAACCGTCAGTTTGCAGACTACCCGGCAACTTGCCCCGGAGGACGTTCTGGCGACATTGGAAACCCTGCTGCGCATGAACGGTGCGGCACTGGTGGCTGGGGAAACCTACCGGGTAATACCGGCAGACGAAGCGCCCAGAGGCAATCTCATCCCTCAGTTGGGAGATGATACTGCACCCCTTCCACCGGGCTACCGAGTGATTATCGTACCGCTGCGTTATGTCTCGGTTACCCAAATGGAGAAACTGCTGGAGCCTTTTGTTACCCCCAAATCCATCCTGCGTGTGGATGCCGAACGGAACATGTTGATAATCGCCGGTACCAGTGGCGAACTGGGTTACCTGATGGAGACGGTCGGTGTATTCGACGTGGACTGGCTGGCAGGGAAGTCCATCGGCCTGTTTCCTCTGGAGCAGGTATCGCCAGAGACCATGATCGAAGAGCTGGATACCATTTTCGGCACACAGGCGGAAGGTCCCCTGGCGGGGTTGGTGCGCTTTGAGCCGGTTATGCGTTTGAACGCGCTGTTGGTGATAAGTACGCAGTCCGCCTACCTCAAAAAGGTCGAAGAGTGGATCCGGCGTTTGGACCGGAGCACCACGGCGGGCCAGAATCTCTATGTATATTATCTGCAGAACGGTAAGGCGGCGGATGTAGCGAAGATATTGACCGAGGTGTTCTCTAATACCGAAGCCAGGATCAGTGCCCCGGAAGGTGGGCGCTTAGCCCCGGGCGCTAAGCCGGTGGAGTTGTCCAGCGGCACCGAGGCGGGAGCGCAGCCGGAAAGCGGGGCGCCAGTAAACCCGGTGTCTCCCAGAGGATTGATCCGGCAGAGTGAAGGACTGGCGTTTTCGGAGTCGGCCAACATCCGTATCATCGCCGACGAGGTTAACAATGCACTGCTTATCCTGGCCAGCCCACAGGATCATCGCATGGTGGCAGCCGCTATCGAGAAATTGGATATCGTCCCCCTTCAGGTACTGATCGAGGCCACCATCGCTGAGGTAAAATTAACAGATAAGATGCGATTCGGCCTGCAGTGGTGGTTTCGTTCCGGGGATGTCACCGGAGTACTTAGCCGGACCGCGCCGGTAACCGATGCGGCTCAGTTGGTCACCAGTTTGGGAAGCGGTTTTTCACTGGTGGCCCAGGGGGTAGACGCGAAGGTGATCTTGGACGCCTTGGACGCGGAAACCAGCATCAATGTGGTGTCTTCACCCCATCTGATGGTATTGGATAATCAAACGGCCAGCCTGCAGGTCGGCGACGAGGTACCGGTTGTCACCCGTGTTCAGCAAAGCGTGGTGGTGGATAATAGCAATATAGTTAACAACGTCGAGTACCGTAACACAGGGGTGATCATGAGTGTGACACCCCGGGTCAATACCAGCGGATCCATCATAATGGATGTGGAACAGGAGGTGAGTAATGTGGTTCCCAGCGATAACACGTCCCTGGATCTGACACCTACCATCAGCCAGCGCAAGTTCAAGAGTTCGGTGGTGGTACAATCGGGAGACACGGTGGTGCTCGGCGGCTTGATTTTTGATTTTTCCACCAAGCAGCGCGAAGGTCTCCCGTTGCTTTCCAAGATACCCGTGCTCGGCGCACTGTTCGGTTCCACCGCCCTTGATGATGAGCGTACCGAACTGGTCATGTTGATTACCCCACGCCTGGTGCGCAATCGTTATGAGGCTCGGCAAGTGACGGAAGAGGTCAGGCGCCGGCTGAAGCAGCTGCGTCAGTTGCAGGAGGAGACCGTACCCACGCCGGTGTGGGATCGCCTTTCTCCCAAACGCCGCTCCGAGCAGCCGGTCAAAGCGCAATAGATACGACCTCCGGCATTGTAGTATTCCACTGAAGGACCGATTTGACGGGAGTGGACAACCCACTACGGTACCAGTCAAGGTGGCACCATGCAGGCTGAGATTATCACCATCGGAAATGAGCTTCTTATTGGTCAGGTCGTGGATACCAACTCTGCCTTTATCGCGGAAAAACTGCGTGAAGCGGGTGTTGAACTGACGCGAATTACCACCGTTTCAGATAAACGTGACACCATCACCTTAGCCCTCACCGAGGCAATGAAACGGTCTGAACTGGTACTCATGACCGGTGGCTTAGGTCCCACTAATGACGATATTACCAAGTCTGTGTTGATGGACTTGTTCGGTGGCGGATTGGTCGAGAGCCAGCAAGTATTGGCGGACCTCAAACGATTCCTGTCCCGGGCCGGCATCCCGCTGAACGCGAACAACCGCAGTCAAGCCTTAGTCCCCGAAAACTGTCAAGTCATTCGCAATCCCGTCGGTACCGCTCCGATCCTGTGGTTCGACCGGAACCAGCGGGTGGTTGTTGCCATGCCTGGCGTCCCACTGGAAATGAAGACCGCCCTGACCGGGGAGATTATTCCCCGGATCAGGGAACTTTACCCACTTCACGTGCTGATTAGCCAGACCATCAGGGTCGCCGGTTATGCCGAGTCGGTGTTGGCCGAGCGGCTAGGCGATTGGGAGGCGGCGTTGCCCAAAGGGGTCAGTCTTGCATACCTCCCGAGTTACGGGCAGATTCGTTTACGCCTGGATGCCACCGGTGAGTCCGCGGAGGTGCTGAAAAAGGTTCTCGACCATGAGATCGGTAAGCTCAAGATAATCCTCGGTAAAGCGGTGTTCGCTTGGGAGGATATCGAACTCCAGGAGGCCATCGGACGCCTGGCCGTGGCAAGTGCGGTTACCTTCTCCACGGCGGAGAGTTGCACCGGTGGACTGATCGGCCACTTGGTAACTTCGATCCCAGGCAGCTCGGCATACTTTCTGGGATCCGTGGTGGCCTATGACAACCGAGTGAAAAGCGGAGTGTTAGGCGTGGACTCGGTGGTAATCGATAGCCGGGGAGCGGTCAGCGCCGAGGTGGCGGAGCAGATGGCGGAAGGAATAAGGCGGTTGACCGGATCCGATTACGGCCTATCCACAACCGGGATCGCCGGGCCCGGTGGTGGAACTCCCGAGAAACCGGTTGGTACGGTCTGGGTCGCGGTGTCGGGCCCCAGCGGTACGGTTTCCAAGCAGTTCGGTTTTTCCGGCAGCAGGATGCAGAACATTCAGATCAGCGCCCAGTTTGCCCTGAACATGCTGCGTCTGCGGCTGCTCGCAGATCGATCTCCCGGATTAGAATAAGGAACCAAGGGGTATACTGGCTGGGGTTTTGCCGAGCTTGGCGCTCGAGGTCGCCCAACCCCTCCCATCTCCAGTCTCCGATCTCAACTGGATTGGGTCGGGGCTCTTGGTTGTAACCCCCAACAAAGATTGACAGGTGCTCCCTTTCCGTAAGTCCGGAGCGGGGGTCATCGGCCTGGTAATTCAGGGTCTTGATCAGTTGCAGAGTAGTGGTAAACCCAAATTCCTCTGCGAGCCTGCGTTCGGCGGCATCTGCGACCCGCTCACCCGGCCGGGGGTGCCCGCAGCAACTGTTGGACCAAAGACCGGCGAAGTGGTACTTTTCGGCCGCCCGCTTCTGCAATAGCAATTGCCCTGCGGCATTGAATACCAAAATAGAGAATCCCAGATGTAACGCGCCACCGTTTTGATGGGCGGCCAGCTTCTCCAATCGACCGGCGGGATTGCCGCAGGAATCGGCCAGTGTGACGTACTCCTTGGTCATCGGTACAGTTCGGAGGGTTGGTTGCAAGGGGCTTGCGGATTCAGCGTCATGGCTTGCCTCCGGATGGAGATAGCTGCTGCAATATCAGATCCTTGATATCCAGCATTGAGCAGTGTCCGGTTTCCAGATCCTTCCGGCTAGAGATCAGCAGCGGCCCCACCTCGGGAGCGTCCGGAAGGCGTCCGTGGGTTCCCTTGACCAGGGAGGGAGCGAGGGAAATAACATCCATCAACATTCGCATGCCCAGTTTTTTCTGGGCCAACCGCCAGGCAATACGTAGCCTCGGCCAGTGCAATCCGGGATCAATGAACAGTTCGACAGGATCGTATCCTGGCTTCCGATGAATATCTACGGTGCGCGCAAAATCGGGGGCTTTGGCATCATCCAGCCAATAGTAGTAGGTGAACCAGAATCCCGGCTCTGCAACCGCCACCAGGTCGCCTGAACGTTCGTGATCGAGGCCCCAAGCGGGTTTTTCCGCCTCGCCCAGCACCCGGTCGATGCCCTCGGTTCCTTCTAGGATACGCCTTACCTGCTGATTGTCACGGGGATCCCGAAGATAGATATGGGCAACCTGATGGTCGGCTACCGCAAAGGCCCGGGACGCACCCGCATCCAGTAACTCCCAACCCAGTGTTTCTCGAACCGCCAATAGCCCATGGTCTCGCAGCACCCGGTTGGGGTGCACCTGGCCCCGCGCCGGCTCGATCCCATATTCGGAAACCACCATGACCTCCGCGCCTTCACTGCGGACATGCTCGATTAGTTCACCGGCTACCCGGTCAATTGCTGCGACATCCGCCCAGATACGGGGATCATCCGGCCCCAACCGCTGCAAGTTGTAGTCAAGGTGGGGTAGGTAAGCCAAGGTGAGGCTGGGACGGTGACGATCGAAGGTGAGCCGGGTACTCTGAGCAATCCACTCCGAGGAGCGGATATCCGATGCGGGTCCCCAAAAGTTGAACATGGGAAAGGGCCCCAGCTCCTGCTCCAGGGTTTCGGCCAATTCGTGGGGGTTGCCGTAAATGCCGAAGATCTTGCGGCCATCGGCTGGATAGGCAGGACGGGGTGTTACCGAGTATTCCACATCGGCGTACATGTTGTACCACCAAAACATCTTAGCGCAGGTAAAGCGCTCATCCCGGCGTCGGGCCGCGTCCCATACCTTTTCTCCTTGTACCAGGTGGTTGGATTGGCGCCACAACCAGATTTCGGCCAGATCACGGAAGTACCAGCCGTTAGCGACTATGCCGTGGCCGGAGGGCTGCAATCCGGTCAACATGGAGGCTTGGGCGCTGCAGGTAACGGCGGGAAAGATTCCATCCAGTGGAACCATGAACCCATCCTCTACCAGGCGGTTGAGGTGGGGGGTATGCGCTCCGAGCAGTGCGGGGGTCAGGCCGACAATGTCGATGACTACCAGGGGAGGGGAAACGGTCATGGCGTGGTCTCCCGGAGTAATCCGCGGCGATCCATCTCGACCTCGAGCCATCGGAGTTCGTTACCGAGCCCCTGGTGCAGTCCGTCATCGTTGCTGGGCCTGAGGCTGAGCGGCAGCACCTGCCAGGTATAGGTCTCGACTTCCAGATGAGGATGCATGCCCGGATTCTCGGAGAGGTGGTCCAGAACATCGAGAATGGCGGTCTGGGTAGTCCCCAGTTCGCCGTCGGCCAGCAGTGCGGTTTGAATGGGTAGATGAAAATGGATGCGCCAGGGTGAGTGGCGCGGGAGCGTCCGGTCAGCGAGTGCTTCGGGCAGGTCCATGGTGCCTTGCAACAAGCGGCGCTGGTCCCGAGTGCGTACCTGGTGTAGGTATCTGGGTTCGGCAAATGCACCCAGCCGTTCACGCCCGCTTTGCTGATCGGGATTGGCTAACTCCAAGGCACTGGATATCTGGATCTTGCCGACCGGTATTCCCGCTCGGGTTATCTCCGTCAATGCGTCTGAGGCATTTTCGAACATCACCGCTTGGTGGCAGACATCGTAGCAGAGGCCCAGGTAACGTTCGATGAATTCCTTGGGAACGCCACGCCGGGCCGCGACTTCGGGTAGCTCTTGGGCGAACAGCGTGATCGCCTGGACTGTTGACTCCAGCCTGCAGCCCGGTTCCATTTCCAGACACACGCGGATATGGCGGCCGCACCGATCCTGCAAATCGGCAAGCGCCACTGCCAGATCACAGAGCGCGGACAAGGCGCGGTGGTGGCGATCTGTATCCCAACCCGGCGCATAGCCGAGGGGCAGGGTCGAGATACTGCCGGTACGCTGCTCCCTGGGCAGGCAATGGGCTAATATCCGAGCCAAATCGAGGGTATAGGTAAGCCGTTCGGGCTCAGACCAGTCAGGACGGTAAACACCAGTCTTTACCTGTTCACCGTGAAACTGGCCATAGGGGAAGCCATTGAGGGTGACTAGCCGTATGCCCTGTTCGTCCAGTCCTTGGGCGAACCGGTGCAATCTGGATTCAGAAGCGCAGAGCGCCCGGGCGGCATTGGCGCTGAGCCAGAGCCCGCTGGCCATGTACTCCAGCTCCCGCTGCCGGCGCACCGCTACCAGGTGTTGGCTGATTACCCCCTGAACCGCTTCCAGACTGTCACCTGGATGAACGTTGCTGCAGTAAGAAAGCTCCGCTCTGGACCAACCGGGCGTTCGGGAACCGATCATTCGATGACAGGTGTCTGCCCGCGTAGCACGGAGTTCTCCTCCCACAGCTTAGTTTGGTCGATGGACGGTCTGGACATCTCTTCTAGGGAGATGCGGCCGCTCTGGGCATAAAAATTGATGGGATTTTCGAACAATACCTTTTCGACTTCGGTCTCCGAGAATCCCGAAGCGAGCATCGCCTCACCCGTCTTGGGCACCTTCAACGGATCGCTTCGCCCCCAGTCGGCGGCACTGTTGACGACCATTTTCTCGGTACCGTATTGCTTTAGGAGGGCTACCATCCGTTCCTCCGACATTTTGGTGAAGGGATATACCGAATGACCTCGCCAACAGCCGGTTTCGAGCACGAGGGGCAGGGTGATTTCATTGAGATGATCGATAATTACCAGCTCTTCGTCGATACCTACCTCTCTGACCAGCGCGATGGAGCGTTCGGTTCCGGTCACCTTGTCCCGGTGCGGAGTATGGATCAGCACTGGTAATCCCATCTCCTTGGCCAATTCCATTTGCTCTGCAAAGAATCGTTCCTCCGCATCCGTTATATCGTCGTAACCGATTTCGCCAACCGCTACGACGGCGTCCTTTTCGCAATAGCGAGGCAAGAGCTTCATGACTTCGGTTGCCATGGGCACATTATTGGCTTCCTTGGGGTTGATGCCCATGGTGCAGAAATGGCGAATACCAAACTGGCTGGCCCGAAAAGGTTCCCAACCCACCAGGGAGTCATAATAGTCAATAAAAGTCGCTGCCTGGGTGCGGGGTTGGCCCTGCCAAAAGGCTGGTTCCACCACGCCGATTATGCCCGCCGCCGCCATGTTTTCGTAATCGTCGGTAGTGCGTGAGAGCATGTGAACATGAGGATCAAAATATCGCATTTGGAGTTACTCCTGGGCTTGGGCTAGTTGCTGTTCGATCGCTGCTCTCACCGTCACATTCTCCTCCCCGGAAAGCTGCAGCCGGAGTGCCTGGAAGAGCTCGGGGTCGTGGCGGGCACGGCGGCCGAGGGCGAGCGCGGAATAGTAACGGTGGCGTGCATCCGGATCTTGCAGAAACTGCAGCATCAACGCATTTCCATGGTCGCTTGCGTGAGGACCGATAGCCAGGGAGATGTCTGCGGGTACGGTCCGGTTAGCGGCCAGGCGCTCGTCGGCGTATTGCTCGCACATGCGGGAAAGTTCTCGGTTGGCTTTCTGCTCAAGACCGGCGATAAGGTCGATGTCGAGGCCGGTAAAAAGCGATTTGAGCACCACTTGATTGTACTCGTGCTCATCGTACCAACGGGTGATGTATGGATTCCTGAGTGCCAGGGCGGAATAGATCATGAGACTATTGCAGCGGCCAGCTTCCAGTGCCAAGTGTTTCAATGAACCTGGCGAGGGGAACAGCGACAGACCCTTAACCACCGCGGCTCGCTCTCTTTCGTCCCCTGCGCGAAACAGCCGGTCTATCCACGCCGTTGCATTTTCCGGATTCTGTTTGATTACCGCCATCAGTAAACACACACGTCCGGCGTCACTGCGGCTCCAATGAGAGCAGTCAAGGGAGCCCGCCTCGGTAGTGAAGATCTCTTCCAAGGGACCGAGCGGTTCCGAGCCCAGTTTGCGTCGTGCCATCGCCGAGCGGGACAGCAGGTCGTTTTCCAGATCTTGGCTGTTCCGAAGCCATTGCAGTGAATCGGTCAGCCAGTCGAGCGCAGAGGGATCCAAGGCATCGCGAAGGATTGCCATGAGTCGGGTGTGGTAGTCTGTCATGGCACTCATAACGGCACCCCCTGGCATATCTGAAATCGGTTGGTTGACGGGATCGGCATGGTCAATCATCCGGATAGTTTATTCTAAACACGGAAGGAAAATCTCTCACGGTTCACCGGTCCTTCAGGATCGATCAGGTGACATAGATCAATCCCGCCAACAGTCGACCGGGTATCAGTAGCGCCAGTACCGCCAGTGCCTCCCATTCCAGGCCGGCTCCCATTACCAACAGGGCATCGAGAGGGATCACCCCCAATAACAGCACCTTGACACTGTGCTGAGTTTGCTCTGGAGTGGGTGTATTGAAGTTTTTGACAAGCGTCCCGATCAGCAGTCCCAGCAATAAAACAGCCGGTATCAAGGCCCAGGCTTGGCTGAGGATTCCTCCACCAAAAAGCGCCGCTAGGCCACAGGCAGTGAAGACTAGACCGTACAGGCACCAGATCTGTGGCGACCGGGAGGAAGCGCCTGTTTCACCGCGACTTAGAATCGTTACCGACAGGATGTAGAGAAAGATCGGCACGGGTAGGACCCAAGCAGCCATGTCGAGCGGTGCCACGGAAAGTCCCAGCAGCCAATTCAAGTACCGGCATGCTCCCATTGCCACCGGCCCCGCGGGATTGGATTTCAGCCAGCCGTCGTATGCCAGTATCGCTGCGGCGAGAAGCAACGCGATTAGCAGTTGCAACGTGCCCAGGATCCCTGCCGCGAGAACACCCAGGGCTAGCAGAGAGAATCCCAGCAACCAGGCCGAGCGAACCGCTATTCGTCCCGAGGGCAAGGGACGTTGGGGTCGCTCTCGGCGATCTACGTTCACATCGAAACAGTCGTTCAGTACCATCCCGCCCAGATACAGGCCACTGGTGGCAATCAGCAGCAGGCCCAACGCGTGCCACTGCACGATGCCCTGGGTAGCGATCAAATGGGCCGCCAGGATATTCGACCAGGCAGTGAACAGCGCCGGCAGTCTCACGAGCTGGGACAGGGCCCTGATACGGTCAGTCATGACAGATATCTCCGTCGAGTTTCCGGAGATAGTCGTAGGAGCGCTGGCCGGCCAGCTCCGGCATATGGGCGTAGGTATAGAGTTCCACGGTCAGGAACCTATCGTAGTCTATCGATCGGAGCGCTTGCAGGTAGCGCGCTAACGGCATCTCTCCCTCCCCTGGGATCAGGTGATAGTGCTTGCCTCCGGCAATGTCCTCCAGGTGGACATTCCAGATCCTCCCCGCCAACAGCCGGATGGGCTGCTCTGGCGGTTCGCCATTGAGGTATGAATGGCCAATATCCAGATTAACCCCAAGGCGGTCGGACCCCACCCGATCGATTACCTCCGCCACCTCAATGGCGCGCTCAACCAGCAAGCCGGGCTCGTACTCGATCCCGACGTTGACCCCTTGCGCTTCTGCGGCCGCGCTTATCTGCTTCAGACTGTCGACAAATAGCGTCAGTCCCTGGGCTGGAGTGCCCCCAGATCCGGGGTGGCCGGAAGTGACACTGATACAGCTTGCTCCAAGTCGTGCCGCGATGGCGATCGCTTCCAGGGTATAGCCAATCCGCCATTCCCGGAACTGGCCATTGCGGCTGCTGAGAGAAGGTTCGAAGACGTTCTCCGGTGGCAGGGGATCGAAATATCCATTGGCGGTGTTTACATTCAGATTGCTGATTTGCAGATCCAATGCGGCGAGTTGACCACCGAGTCTGGTGATTTCCCTGCTATTGGCTCGGCCGGGGAACAGATGGGGGTGATCGCACAGTATCTCGGCACCCTCGAATCCTAGCTTTTTTATCGATTCCAGAGCCTGTGGCAAGGTTGTTTGGGTGTAGGCGTTGCTGCTGTAGGCGAGCTTCATCTTCTTTTTTTTCCATCAATCATGGCTCGTACCAGATTTTCCTTGTGAAGCTTGCTGGAGACCACCACGCCGAGCAGGTGCACCGCTACCATGAGACTGCCCAGGTGGGTCGCCGTTTCGTGAATCTCCGCGATAATATCGGTGTACAGGAAGAGACGGGTAGCGGCCAGTGGACCGGCTCGGTTTTCCGCGCCATCCAGTGCTATGCCGCTGAGGGTAATCACCAGCAGTACCAGAAGCATGAGTACGATCATGGTGCCCCCTGCCGGATTATGTCCAATAAAGCGCGGAGCCCGGCCGGCGAGGAGTTGGCCCAAGTATCTGGCGGTAAACTTTGGACTGGTCACGAAATCTGCAAAGCGGGCATGTTTGGTCCCGATCCAGCCCCAGATCAGGCGGAAGCCGAGTAGACCCAGTACCGTGTAACCCGCATAGAGATGAAGGCGGTACTCCTCCTCTTGGGTAAAGTAAGCCACTAAGCAGGCGGTTACCAGCGACCAATGAAATAGCCGGACCAGTGGGTCCCAGACGCTAATCATTTCCTGCGCTGCCGGTCGATGTGGCATCGGCGATTCTCCTCGTCAATAAATTGGTTTGGCTCGAAAGTATAAGGTGAATAGGGTCTTCGCCCGCCGCCATGCGGTTGAGATTGCCGACAGGAATCGACCCATCAGGCGAATCTGGATGTTGCGCTCGCCCGCCAAGGTTGCCAGATAGGTTATCAGTGCCAACAATAACAGCGGCTGACGGCTTTGAGGACCGGTAGATTTTCCTGCCAGTCTGGCAAGGGAGGCGGCGCCCCCCCACACCTGGATATCCCCTTGGGTCAGCGCTGCGTCGAATGCCCTGCGGTGCTTCGGCGAGGGGTCCAGTTCCGCGGCCGGCTCGTGGAACAGGGTATAGCGGGCGCTGTGCGATCCGGATTTGAAATAGATATCATGGCGACCGGATTGGGTAACCGGGGTCTCCAGCCGGTAACGACCTGGAGCGATCAGCCTTGGTACCACCGTGGTGGCACTTCCCGAAGAATCGATAACCGTGGCTTCCAGCGGGGTTTCGGAGTCCCATTGCCCATCCTCACCCGCTACATCCAGGTCGAGTAGAATGGGCAGCCCTGGGGAACGGGAGATATGGAGCCCGGGGTCGTCTCGATTGCTGTTGCTCCATTCCACCAAGCCGCCGATGAATTCCCCCCAGCTGTCCCAGGTAGTCCAAGCGCTGGCCCATTCCCCCAATCCGCCCGGTAACGCGGTAACCCGCCCACTGCCAAAGAACCAACTGGCAAACAAGGGATCGCCGGACGGGCTAGCCAAGTGCACGTTGGCTTGCTGCTTTTCGCGGGTCACCATGTAGCTGTCAAGGGGCGGCCAGGGCGCGGTTTGAGAAAGCCGGAATCCTAACGGTTCTAGAAGTTGGGGTATCACTGAGTCCTCGTGCAGAACGGAGCGCCTTGTCAATATGGCGTCGCTCATCAGGCGGGGTAGCATGGCCAAATCCACTACCGGCAACAGCCTTCCCTGGTTGGGCCGGGTAAGGAGGGAGAGTGCCGGACTGGCTCCGGCTTCTCTTCCAATGGCCAAAGCAATCACGCCTATACCCGCCTTTTCGAGGCGCTTGGCGATACCGGGAAAATCGGCTTCGTGCTCGACATTGCCGTCGGTAATCAGCACTATCAGACGCTGTTGATCCTGATCGCCGGAGAGCATCGCCATAGCCTTTTCCAGGGCGGGGGCCAGCAAGGTCCCACCTTTGGGAGACTGGGCGCCGGTGAGAGAACTCCAGATAGCGGTATCGTTATGTATGGCCAAGGGTAGGATGACCTCGCTGCTCACGTCAAAGGCTAGCAGGCCGGTCAGATCTCCGGGTTCGAGTAGCGCCACAGAGGCCTGGATGGCCTGGCGGGCGATCGCGATCTTTCCGCCAGCTACCTGATCACTCCCTTGGTCCATGCTGCCGGAGCGGTCCAAGACAAAGAGTACCGCTGCCGGTTGCTGCGGTCGGCGTGATTGGGAAACGACCGGAAGTAACGATTCCACCAAGGCGTGCCGGTATCCTCCTCCGCCAAAGCTCCGGTGGCCGCCGAGGACGATCAACCCTGTTCCCTGTTGTGCAACTGCCTGGCTAATAGCTTGCCAGTTAGCCTCGCTCAAGGCACTGGCAGGCAGATTGTTCAACACGATGACCTCCCGGTCGGCGAGCGCCAATTGATGGAAATTTGCCGCCCCTATCTCCGTAACATCCCAGCCCCCGGACTGGAGAGCGGAGCTGACCGGGGCTTCGGTATTCTGGTCACTGATCACTAGTACCCTGGCGAGCCCTCCGACCCGGATCATCGCGGCGCGGGAAGCCCCAGCGGCCGAGATCTGTCCCGGTTGTTCCAACGTTACTCGCACCAGGTGATTGCCGGGATCGTTTATTTGGAGGTCGAACAATTCCGTGGTCGGTTCGCCCGGCGGGAGATTCAAGCGTCTTTCGAGCAGGATCCTATCGTCCAGTTCCAGGCGCAGCCCTATTGATCCCCCCCCCCCGCCTTGGAGATCGGCAGCGAGGGTGATGCGCTCACCCGGCGAAGCACGCTCGGGCGCCCGCAGTTCCCGGATCCACGACGCGTCAGTGGCGATTTCGGACTCCGGTCGCCACCATCTCAGGACGGCATTGTCCGGCAACTCACCACCCAGCAACCGGTCAACCATCCCCGTGGTTTCCTGGCCATCGGTAGCCATTATCATCAGTGTTGAACGGTCTGGGGCAAGGGTGGTAAGGGCCGTACGCAAGGCCAGTTCCAGATTGCTACGGTTGGGGTCCACACCCTGGGAGCGGGGCGGGGAGGTTTCGATCAGCCGGTGGAACCCGGGTGATCCCGTATCCATCCGGTCGACTTCGATCTGACTTCGGCCTCCGAACCGGATCAGACTGAAGCGGCTGCCAGCAGGCAATCCGCTGCACAGGCCGGTGATCTCGCGCCAGGCCGCATGGCTGTCTTGTCGGCGGAAACTTGCGGATTCATCGAGCAGGAGGACGATATCTACGGGCGAATCGCCCGTGGGCAGAGACGGGTTGACCCATGCGCCGAGCAGCAGCAACAACACCAGGATTCTGCCAAGCAGCGAGCGGTCCATCCGGCTTGCGACAGCCAACTTCATGGGATGCCGCCGGAAACCGTTCGGTTACCCATTCCGCGCCGGTGGATCCGGTAATGCCAGAGTTCCCACAGCAGAAAAGCGATGGCAGGCAGGATGAGCCACCCGCTAAGGTCCACGGCTTGGGAAACACGCCACGGCGATGGCACCCCGCTGGTCGCCTGTAGGTTTACCGGTGTAATGCGGGAGGCCCGTGAGTCATGTTGGACCGATAAGGTTCCATCCAGCAACGGTACGCCCACCGCGGACTCGATGATTCCAGTTATCAGGACCGGAAACTCCGGCCGCCTGATCAAGGGGGAATAGTGGAGGTCAAACCAAAGATCATATCCCGGCGGCGCTTGGCGTCGGGAGATTAGTGTAGTCTCGCCAAGGGTCAGAATTGCCTCGTCCGGGGGGCCAATCGGACCGGGGGCACCCCGAAATACGGCGGAGGGGAGTACCAGGCGCCGGAGTTGTCCGGCGCCAGGCTGCCAGACCGCGGCACCGGACAGTGTCGTGGGAACGGCGGGCTGATGCAGTTTGATCAACGGAACGACAGCGTTGTCCGCCTCGCCCGAGCAGGAGATTCGTGCGCGGGGGGTGGCTGAGCCCGGTAACGGTGAGAGGATGTCGAGCGCCGGAATTCCGGCCACCACTCGGTGGATCGCCGGCGGACAGATACCATCCACTGATATCGGCACTTGCCAGCCGCTGTCCGCCAGCCTGAGTAGCAAGCGATTGTCCTGGGGCAAAGGATCAGGCGGAGCGTTTGCGGGAGCTAACAGCCGGGCTTCCAAAACCGACTGACCGGAGAGACGGGTTGTGTACTGACGAGTAACGGTCTTCCCCGGAGGGATGGACAGCTCCCAGTTCCTGTGGGAATGCGCGTCTATCAGTAGCTCCACGCGCCGGGTAACCGATTGCTGGCCCAGGTTGGCCGCCTCGATAAGGATATCCGCGTGACTGGGATCAAGCAGCCCGCGGCGCACGGAAAGCTGGGTCAGTGCCTGGTTGTCGACCCGAATGCCAGCCTGGATCACCTTTGTTATCCCGGCCGCTGTTACCCAGCCCTGAAGACCTTCACTGGCGCCGTCACTCACCAGCCAGTGTTCGCCGGGCTGCAGTGGCAGCAGTGGCAGTTCGCCTTCCCGGTAGGGTGAAGATAGCCAGGAACTGATGCTTTCCCGAGCGGCCGTAATCGCATCCGGTCTCAACGGTATTCCCTCTCCCGGCACATTGAGAGAGCGCAATTCCACCCGCTGACCAACTTTCTGCTCCAATGCGGCAAACAATTGCTGCACTGCCTGTTCCCAGCGGGCCTCCTCCGGTTCTTGGCTCCGCATGCTCAGGGAGTGGTCAAACCAAACCGTCAGGGTAGGTTTCGACTGATACCACACGGGTTGGCTGACCAGCGCCAGCAGCAAGCCCGCGAACAGCGCGCGTCTGATCCACAATGGGTCGGGGGTATCGCGTCTTGCGCCATGTTGGAAGGTCCCGGGCAATCCACGCCAAAGGAATAGTGCGGACACGTCTATTCTCGTTCCGTGTTCCCGAAAGCGGTGCAACCAACGGAGTAGGGGCACCAGGGGCACCAATGCCAACAACCAGAGAGGGGATAGCAGCTCAGGCAAGGGTCCTTCCCGGTTTCATGAGGTGTTCTAGCAGCACCTCGCGCCAGTGTTGGACACTGGTGCATGACGAGAAGCCAATCCGGTGCCGCTTGCAATGGGTGGCCAGTGCGAGAACCCGGCTTGCTAGCCGCTCTGCCGCCAGACGGTTGGACACGGAAGCGGCGTCGATTAGGCATGACTCCCCCGACTCGATATCGATCAGGGTAGCATTACCCATTGCTGTTACCTGGCTGTCACCGGGAGCGAGTACCTGGATGGCCTGGGTGTCTTCGCCGATGGACGCTAACAGGGCCAAATCCCGGTGCATCCCCTCAGTAACCAGGAAGTCGCTGATCACCGCAAAATGGCAACCTCGGCTCAGGTGGGGGAGACAGACTCCAAGCTGGCTGCCACCCCCGCGGGTGGGTGGCGGGATACTTCCTAGGAGGTGCAATATTCCGGCGTAGGCTCGTTGCCCGCGCCCGAGGGGCCTGAGGCTGTCCACCCGGTCGCTGAACAGGATAATCGAAACCCGGTTGTCCAAGTGAATCAGCAAATAGGCTAACGCCGCTGCCAGCTGTACGGCTAGGGACCACTTTCCGAGGTGCAGTCCCATCGAGGCGCTGTTATCCAGACAGATGTACCAGTCTGATGAGGTCTCGTTACGAAACCGGCGCACCTGGGGCCGGCGGCTGCGGGCCGTGGCCAACCAGTCGATATCCCGTACGTTGTCACCAGGCTGGTAGTTCCGATGGTCCAGGAATTCGACCCCTTGTCCGGCATGCAACCGGTGGGGTTGGGTGCCCGGCGTCAATTGCGGTCGGCCGGCAAACAGTCGTTCCGCAACCCGCGCCAACCGCTGCAGGTCAGCTTCATTGAGTGTGGCCAGCGGTTCGCTCAATGCTGCTCCTTCCAATCCATCAGGATCTGCCCAAGGATGTGGTTGACATCTACCCCCTCGAGTTCGCTTTCTACCTTCAGCAGTATCCGGTGCCGCAGAACCTGAGGTGCTACACGGTACAAGTCCTCCATGTCTACCTGCACACGGTTATTCAATACCGCCAGTACCCGGGCCGAGCGCAATAGAGACTGCAATCCCCTTGGGCTGGCGCCGTATTTGAAGTGACGGGTAGCGAGTTCCGATCCCCGACGGCGCGCCGGAAGGGTTGCCAATACCAGGTCCACAGCAGCCTGTCTGAGCGGCTGCGCAATGACCACCCCTTTGATCAGATTCATAATCTCGCGGACCCGGGAAGGCTGGATGACGGTTTGCATGTGGTCGGAGGGTTCGTCGTCCAGGGAGATATCGAGCAGGCTCATCAAAGCCTCCGCGTCCGGGTAGCCAACGTCCACCTTCGCCATGAATCGGTCCAATTGAGCTTCCGGCAGCGGATATGTCCCCTCCACTTCGATCGGGTTTTGCGTGGCGATGACCCAGAACGGCGAGGGCAACGGGTGGCTCTGTCCGGCATGGGTAACCTGAGATTCTTGCATGGCTTCGAGCAAGGCCGCCTGGGTCTTGGGAGTCGCCCGGTTAACCTCGTCTACCAAGACCATGCTGGCAAATACCGGCCCGCGGCGAAACTCCAATTTCTGGGCACCCCCATCCCCCGTGACCAGAACCTCGCTGCCGGTGATATCGGCAGGCATCAGGTCCGGGGTGCACTGTACCCGAGAGAGTGTCATGCCCATAGCCGCGGCAAGCCCCTTGGCAAGATGGGTCTTGCCCAGGCCGGGAAGCCCCTCCATCAGCACGTGGCCCCCCGCGAACACGGTGGTAAGCAGTTCGGTGATCAATTGCCGCTGACCGACGATGGCGCCTTCCAGTGCTTGACGCATGCGTGACAGATCCCGTGAGGCGGTCTCGAATTCAGATTCGAGCAATTGCAAATGGGTCTTCATTGAGGCTCTCCGGGAGACAATGTCTGAAGATAGCGGGCGATAATCTGCCGCTCCGCCGGGGAAAAGCGATTAGCCGCTGAGATTGCCGGGGCCAACCGGGCCGCCCCCACGGGGCGGGGGTTTAATACCGGAGCGGCAATAGCGGTTCCGGGCGTAAATTCTTCACCCCGGAGGTGGTCGCCGGGATGGGTGTTCTCTGTTGCGGTCCTGGCAATCGCCACCGTCACCTGCGTAAGGTTCGACTTGGCGGCCGGCGATTGGAGCCTGTTTCTCCCTTCGCCCCGGCCGGCAATATCTCCTCCGCCATTACCGGATCCACCCGAGACTTGGGGAGAGGTCCCTCCTTCCGTATCTTCGGGTTTAAAATCCGTGTCCGAAGGAGGCGTGTTGTGCGAATCGACGGGCTGCCACAGCTCCCCGGAGCTGGCGGTTTTCCGTTGCGCATCACCTTCCGGCGATGGTTTGTCCTCCGATGACATTGAGAGAGATTCGCGCGAGCGCTCCGATTCGGCCGATGATGAATAGGCTGAGTCGCCGGATTCCTGGGAGGGCGGTGGAGGCTTTCGAGCCCCCAGGGCGCGCAGCGCTTCGGCCAGCGCGGGGGGGGCGGTGGCTGGTTCGGTGGCTGGTTCGGTGGTGGGTATCTCCCCGGAAACCCGGGCGCTGGAACTAACTGAGGGCTGTGGCGAAACGAGTAGCAATGAGCCGGCGAGCGTCACGGCCAGCGCGACGATGGTGTGTCCGGGAACTCCGGCCAGAGGGTGATTCTTGATCTGGATCATCCACTCAGCCGCATTCTGGGTGGCCCGCCACACTGCCAGTGGAGCGAACTCCGGGCGGCTTGTCGGTGGCTGCCTACCGGTCTCCCATGCCGCCAATAGCAATGACTGAGCACCCGACCAGCGGTCTGCCGCAACGGCTGCCTCGCGTATTCTGGGACGGGCCATAAGCAAAGCTGCGAGTCCCGCGAGGGTGACAGGGGCGAGTGCGCTGATCCAGACAATCGTGGCCGGCATCTCGTGGAAGAACCGGTGGACCAACCCGGCAACGATCAACAATGAGGCGGAGATCCATAGCGCCAAGGCGGGCCAGCGGAACAGCCTATCGAACCAAATCCTGTTCCGTGCGGCATCTACCAGCCGGGATATGATCCGGTTGTCCGTGTCTTCCATCTAGGCGGCTCCCAAGCCGGGCCAGGCTTGCAGATTTGCCAGAATTACAGCCGGGATTGCCAGGCGCAACGACGACAACAAGGTTTCGGATGCTACTGATGAAAGTGGCAGGCGCAAGAGCAGGCGGCAAAGCCCCCAGAGTAGCCAACCCATACCCAACAATGCCAGTTGCCAGTAAACCAAAATCGCAAGGTCAACAGCCCCTGCCTGCCAGGCAAGGACCATCAGAGGCCAGGGCGGTGCCAGCAGCAAGAGGAGATCGGTCAGCACTCGCCGGGCCCGGTGCCGGGCAAGAAATTGGGGTATGAATAGGGCCGTGCCAAAGATCTGCACCACCAGTATCCACTGGACACCCAGGCGAAGTGTCGCGCTTACCTCGGTCATCCCCTCGGTGCTCCACAGCAGGGTGAGGCACCACAACAGCAGAGGTAGGAAATAGCAGAGGGCGGTGAGCAGCGCAGCGGCGGGTGCTTTCACGAGCGGTCTGCCCGGATTAGGAGCCAACCCTCCCTGCTGGCGTTACCGAAAGCCTCTACCGGCAGGTTATAGGGTATTAACAGGGCCAGCTCTCCAGATCTTGACCCCAACAGCCCGGTCAGCGGGTCATGGCGGGCAGATCGGGATTGCTCGGTTGGGGTCCAGTGTTCACCGGGGCGCAACGGTGGAATCTGGTGGATCTCACCGCTCCAGCTCAATAGGCAGGATGGGGTGAAAGTATTTGTCGAGTTTGTTATCTGCGGGAGATGCACAGATCCGGTCAGCGCGAGTGGCTGGGTTAATCGAACGGTTCCCGAAAACAGGTACCAAGCCGTGGAGAAAGGCTGGGTTTCGATCAAAAGTTGGCGGGTTTGGTCGCGGGTACCGTCGATACTGACCACGTTGCTGGAGGAGGCGCTGGAAGTGGGCAGATTCCTGATTCCATCCAGGGGCAGGGAGAGCTGCTCGCGGCGAGCGCCGTCCACCGACAGCAAGGCAGTGTACCGGGCACTGGAGTCTCCGGCCTCGGTTTCCATCCAGGTTACCAGGCGGGGAGGGGTTGCTCCCAGGTAAGCCAGCGCAGGCAACGCCAGGGAGGCTGCCACGGGAATCGATAGGAGAACCAGCGCCCGACCGGACAGCAGCAATCCGAAGAGCAAAATCACCGCATAGCCAACGAAGTACAGAATAGCCAGCCGGGGGTAACTCTGGTCGGTTGCCGGTAGCAGGCGGTCCAGTATCGACGCACCCGGCAATGGTTTGGGCTGCCCGACCGACGCCACAGGTCCGCTGATCTCGATATGGCGACCTCCGCAACCGGCGTGTGACTTGATGATATCCACCACTTCCTGAGTCGTATCGATCAGATGCAGCGGTTTACAGCCACTGAGGTAGTCATCCAACGCATCGAGCTGCCGGGAATCAAGCTGGCTGAGTTGACTGGAAGGGATACTGAGTGACGCGATACCGCCATAGCCCTCAGAGGTGCGGGGCAACATCCCCACCGAGACCGGAACTTGTCCCCGGGCAGCCGAGGGTGGGCTCGAGCCTGGTGGGACTACCCACGCCTGCAACGGCTCGGCGCGATGGTTGAAGACTAGCGTCTGGCGCAGCGGTGGTTGTCCCGCGCGTTGCAGTTGGATCTGTACCGGTTGCCCCGGAGCCGGGTAGATTGGTAGGGATAGGTCCGTTCCGATATTGGCCTCTACCACGCCGGAGTATCTGATTACCCACCCCGGGGTGGTGAGGTTGAGCTGAAAAGCCCCTCCCGCCGGGGAACTGAACTGCAGGCGGATTTCGCTACTCCGGCCAGGAACGAAGTTTCCGTCCCAGGCCGGAGTGACCGTGAGCCCGGGTGCCGCGCTGGCGATTCCACTTAGCCAGAGCAGTCCCAGAGCAAGACCTCCGGTCATTTTGCTTGTGATCCGCCTGCTTCCCATCGGCTATTTGTTGATTACTTGGTTCAAGGCAATCACCGACCAGGCTGTGCACAGGTTCTTGTCGCCTTCCCACCAGCGCGGGGAGTCGTTATTGACCCAGCTACCATCCTTGCTTTGCATGCCCTTGAGCTGGCGGGTAAGGTCTTCACGCCAGTTGTGACTGACTCCCTGTGCGTCGACCAGATCCTTTTCACCGTAAGCGCGCATGGTCTTGGCGAAGGCGTTGTAATAATAAAACAGCCCCTGGTTTTTCTTGGCGCCGGGATTGGTCTCTACCGTATAGTTAGCGCGTATCCAGTCGTAGGCTGCCTTGACCCTCGGATCATTCTTGTCAGCTCCCGCGTAGAGTAGGCTGAGCAACCCGGCTGCGGTCATGCTTCCATAGGAGACGGTACCGCCGTGGGGGCTGTAACCTGGCATGTAGGCAAAACCACCGTCATTGCTGGCCCACTCCTGGTCATTGGTCTCACTGTTGTTTTGGGAGCGGCTTATGAAGGTTAACGCCTTTTCCCACATCGGGTCATTGGCGTCAAATCCCGTAATCTTCATGGCTTCTATGGAATGATAGATATTGGATAGGTCGGGCCGCTCGTCTCCGCCGTAGCCTATGCCGCCATAGTACTTGTGGTCTGGCTCATAACCTTCTTCGCTATCCAGCTGCAGCTTATGAATATAGCGTTGGGCATTGGCAATAATCTCGGCATAGGCTGGATTATTGGTCGCCTGAAGCGCAGTGATCGCTACTGCCGTATTGTAATTGCGGTTTTGATTAGTCTCGCTGATAGAGCCATCTTCGTTGACGTGGTTCAGCAGGAATTTGACCGGCCTCGTAATAAATGGGCCGTCTCCCTCTGTGTATCCGCGCCGGTTCTCCAGGAATGCGCGCAACCCCAGTGCGGTTACGCCAACCGAACTCGACCAGGAACCGTCCTCGGCTTGGGTCTGGCGCAAGTAGTGCAAACCGCTATCCGCCAGCAACTTCGCCTCGTCGAGCAGCGCCTTGTCCATGACCCCGTCATCGGCAATAACCGTGGCCGGTAGCAGCAGTGAAGCCAGCGCCAGGGGAAAAATCGAGCTTATCTTCATCAGTGATTATCCTCATGTTGGGAGTTATTAAGGTGTTGCTTGAGAAATCCCGGCCCGTGCGTCGGTTGTGGCCGAGGGTCGGTTCAGTAGGTTGGCCAAATATCGGCTCACTAACCCGATACCGACATAAACGATGCTGGCGATGGCTGCCGAAGGGTACTCGTAACGCAGGCCGCCAAAGGGGGAATGGCGGTAGAACCACTCACCTCGCAGATAGTCCCATTCGGCCAGCGACGCCAAATAACTCAGTGGGCTGAAGGCGATGATCAGGTTCGTTCCCCAGAGCGGACTCGGGATGAGATCCACCGCCGGTCCTGTCCACAGCGGTGCGCTTGCCAGCAGCACGGCGAGGCAGAATATCATCCAGGACGAGAACGGCGGGTCGTCCGTAAAACGGGTCAGCAGCTGGATCAAACCACCGGCGGAAAATACTAAGATGCCAACGCCCAACGCCAGCTGAAAGTGCAGCGAATGAGTGGCAATGTAGGTAACGGGGAGGTGCCAGGTAAGCACTGCCAGGACGCCGAGGCCTGCCAACAACGCGGATTGCAACTGACCGGGTGCGAGGGGTGGTTCGCTACCCCGACTGTAGAGCAACACCAAGGCACTTGTCAGACACAGAGTGGCAAGCAGCCAGCGGCATTCCCCTTCGGGGAGCGCCATTGGCAGGGTGGTGGCAAGCAGTTCACTGCCTGCCAGGATCCACAATAAATACCAGACTGTCTTTATCCCCGAGCGCCGCACCGATTATCCTCACCGGCTAGCGGACGCTATCAAGTTTGGCGGTGCGTACCTGAGCCCTGGATAGGTGAGCCTCGGTGTATCGTAGCAGCCGGTCGTACTGGGTATGCAAGGCCATATCCTTAACCTGGATGGGATTCTTGAAGAAGGCCGCGAGGTGATGCATGGGGCCGCTTTCCCCGTTGCGGGCGGCAAATTCCGCCAGCCGTACCATATCCAGGACCAGAGGGGCAGCGAGAATCGAATCACACCCTTGCCAGGTAAACTGCATAGACATTCTGACATCCAGAAATCCTTGAAAATGGATGAGATCCCAAGCTGTCTTCCAATCACCCAGGGACGGCACGAAGTTGATGTCGACACCGGAATGCGGGGTATAGCCGAGGATGCTGTCCAACACATTTCCCTTGTTACGCATCTTTGCGGTGCGGTTCTCGGGATTGTCCAGCGCCTTGCCATCGTTGTTGCCGAGCAGATTGGTGCCTTCCCAACTGAGCACCCGCAGGTTGCGGGAGGCAAACATGGGAGCCAGTGCGGTCTTCACCAAGGTTTCGCCGGTCTTGCCGTCGTTGCCGTAGTAAGGCAGGTTGCGCTGGCGGGCAAGTTCCTCTACTGCCCCCAGGGTAGTCCCGGCATTTGGGGTGAAATTGATGTAAGAACAATCTGCTTGGAATGCGGCGTATACATAACAGATGCTGGGCGTTACCAAACCTTTCCGATTGTTGTCGATCAGGGATTCTAGCCCTTGCAGGGTATCGTGCTCCGCGACTGTGGCGGGCTCGGGTTCGGAGGAGGTGACGTTGACCACCACCACATGATCCAGTCCATGCTTGTTTTGAAAATTGCGCAGTTCACCGGTTAAGTCGTCGGTCAGCTCCCGCAATGTCGGGAGGCCCGAATTGGGACGGGCAGGACGCCAGGTCATATGGCGGTTCACCAGAATATCTTCTTCTGTCCGCGTAATGGCGGGGGTTACTGCATCCAGGATTTCCCGTGAGATTGTTTTGGAATGGCTGTAGAGGTGCGACGCGGACTCAAGCAGCGGTCGTGGACTGATGTCGATGCCTCCAAATACCAGGTCTGCTGGGTTTCCAAGAGGCAGTTGATTCATCGGCGCGACCTGGGTCGTGAGACCCGCTTCGGATATCAATCCTTGCTTGAGAGCGAAAGCTCCCACCATCATGGTCGCGGCAATATCGCCCTTGGCGCCTGCCAGCCAGACACCAATCCGGGGTTGAACTTGACTATTTGGGTACATAATACGCTCGTCCTTTATCACAACATTTCAACAACTGGTTCCGCTGCAGAAACCTCGCCATGGGGGTGTTGGTTTCTGTAGCGGCACAGTGGACGTTATCTTTGATTTTGCGGTTCACGTCTCACCCCCACCGGCGCGAACCGGTGAGGGATCCTGAACCACCCGGTCCGTTGTGGGGGTGGACCGGGTGAGCCGGTAACCCGGCAACTTCATTTCGAGAGGAAGAGTTGCAAGTTACTCAGCAATTACTACGCCAATCTAATCAAACACGCCATTTATTTTGAAAATATACGTTAAAACAATGAATAGAAAAATATACTTAATGTTTTATTAGAAATTGGATCGTGGTGAAAAATGTACGAAGGTTGTACAAGACAGATCAGGTCGGTATGCGTATTGTTATAATTAATCTACTAAAAACAAATAGATAGATATTTTTGGTGAGATCGTGCTCAGACTGTACAAGGAATGTACAGGCAGTGGATGGAGGTTTCCCTAAACTGCCGTGGCTTGCTAAAGCCACTGTTTCACCGGGCTTGCCACTGCTGTCAGCCGACGGCCGCGAGTTGGCGGGTCGGTTCAGAGAGGAGGTCAGGGCAGCTTCTTGCGCAGGGTCGTGCGGTTAATACCGAGCAGTCGGGAAGCGGCAACCTGATTGTTATCGCATAGGCGGAGCGCTTCATCGATTAATACCTGCTCCACCAGGCCAGTGATGCGATGAAACAGTGGCGCTTCCTCGCCGGATTCGCGCAGTAGCTCACGGACCGCTGAATCCAGGCGTTGTTTAGCACCTTCTTCGCTGCCACTGCCCGGCGTCCCTACCGCAGACGCATTGTTCGCATCGCCCAGATGTAGGTCATGGAGGGTTAATTGGTCTCCGCGACTGAGGAGAACCGCCTTGCGCAGGGTGTTTTCGAGCTCACGTACGTTGCCGGGCCATGGATAGGAACTCAGGCGTTCCAGGGCGACTGGGTGGATCGAGGTAACCTGACGGTGAAGTTCCAGGTTGGCACGCCCCAAAAAATGGTTAGCCAGCAGCACCAGGTCTTGTCCTCGCTTGCGCAGTGGCGGCACGTGGAGGTTGACCAGGTTAATGCGGTGAAACAAGTCCTCCCGAAAACGCTTTTGCTCCACTTCGTGCTGCAGATCCCGGTTGGTCGCGGTAAGGATTCTAGCGTCCACCGGGAGAGAGGTGGAGCTTCCGACACGTTCGAAACGGCGTTCCTGGAGTACCCGCAGCAGTTTGCTCTGCAAGTGATAGTCCAATTCACCAATTTCATCCAGAAACAGCGTTCCCCCTGCCGCTGTCTCGAAACGGCCCAACCGTCGCTGGGTGGCGCCGGTAAAGGCCCCGCGCTCGTGGCCGAAGAGTTCGCTTTCCAGCAGTTGGGCGGGGATGGCTCCGCAGTTTACGGCAACGAACGGTTGATCCTTGCGCGCGCTATTGGCGTGGATCCCCTTGGCTACCAGTTCCTTGCCCACCCCGCTTTCGCCACTGATCAGAACACTCAGGTCGTTGCTGGTCAGCAAGCCCATGAGTTTGAAGACTTCCTGCATCTCCGGAGATTGACCGATCAGCGCGTCGGCTGTGCCAACAGTAGCTGGGACTTTGGCGGGAACCGGTGTTGTGCCCCGCGGTCGCTGGGTCCCCGCTGCCCGTTCCAGAATGGATCTGACCTGGTCGATCTCTAAGGGCTTTCCCACGTACTCGTAGGCACCCAGGCGGACCGCCTCCAGTGCCGTCTGCACCGTTCCATAGGCGGTCATCATCACGACCGGCGCCTGCGGCCAGCGGCGCCTGATCTCGCCCAGCACGGTAAGTCCGTCTACCCCGGGCATCTGGACGTCGAGAAATACCAGCGCCGGTTGTTCCGTCTCAATGGCCGACAAGGCCTCGTGCCCGGACGAAGCGATCCACGGCAGGTAGCCTGCCAGTTCGACTACCTCGCTTAATGCCTCGCAGATCGAGGCTTCGTCATCAACGATCAGAATCCGTTTCATGGATATCAGGTTGTGTAATGGTTTACGTTATCGGCTCCTTGGGGATACTTTACCGGTAAGTGAACGGTAAAGGCGGCTCCCCCTAGCCGTTGGCTGCTGCCCACCTGTAATTGCCCGTCGTGCAGCTCCAGCAGTTCACGGCAGATCGCCAGGCCAACGCCCAGGCCATGGGGTTTGCGAGACGGAACCGTTTTACCCGGGTTTCCCCCCAGCAGTGCGTCGGGGACTCCCGGCCCCGAGTCCTCTATGGTGAGTGATATCCTCTCCGGTGCCCCCGCCTCCAGCCGGGTAATAATCCCAATTCTGCCCCCTTGAGCAAGTTCATCGGCGGCATTGTTGATCAGGTTGAACAGTACCTGCTTGATGCGGTTGGGGTCCAGCAACATCATCGGCAGCTCCCCAAAATCGAGTTCGATTTCAATCCCCCGGTGGGCGAGCTGGGGCTTGAGCAGGCCTAGTACCTCATCGATCAGTGCATTCAACCGGGTAGGTTGGTACTGCAGGCGTATCTCACTTCCCGTCGTTAACAGCGATGAGACGATCAGCTCCAAACGCTGCACCTCGTCGAGCAGGCGCTGAACGCGTTTGCCCTGAAGCGGTTCCCGAGGGGCCTCGCCCAGAAGTTGTAGCTGCAGCTTAATCGCGGTAAGCGGGTTGCGGATCTCGTGGGCGACGCGGGCCGCCATCTCCCCGAGGGCCTGCAGGCGATTTTGTTCGGCGATCTCCCGCTGATAGCCTGCCAGTTGGCCCGCCATGCGATTCAGGTTGCTTCCCAATTCCGCCACTTCCCGGGGCCCATCAATGGTAACGCGCGATTCCAGATCTCCGGCGGCGATTTGTTCCGCCAACCGGGAGAGCCGGGTGATGGGAACCGTGATGCCCCGGGCAATGCGGTGCAGCAGCCAGGATAGGAGCAGAGCGCCGGCCAGGGCCCCAACCCCGAGAAGCAGGGCCATTCGTCCCGATGCCTGACGGAGTTCCGCTAACCCGGCGATGGCGACTATCGCCCGATAGGGGCCACCGATCTCCTGCCGTAACGGTCGGATGAGAATGCTGTAATCCTGCTCCCCGATGGCGGCAATGGCACTGTATACACCCTGGGAGCGTTGCGACCATCCCTGCTGGATCACTGGGGTGAAGGCACTATTCACCGGTGTGGGTGTAATGCTTCCTTGTGCCGTGATCAGATACAGGTCGGCCTGCAACAATTCTCCCAGCCTGACTAGCAGATCCGGGGTCAAGGGCAGGTTGCCCCGGGCCAGCACGCCAACGGCGTCCTCCAGGCGAATCTCCCGTTGTTGCTGAAGGCTGTCCGCGAACAGCGAAGAGGCTGCCAGCCATGCGCTTAAAAAACCGGTAAGTAGCACCAGTGCCAATGGGGCAAGGATACGCGGATAAATTGAACGGGACGGACTCATGGACGGGCAGGTACTCTGGCAGCCATTAATCTTCAAGATCGCATTAATATACGTAAATATTATCCGTATTTCTTACTCCTTGACCCTCGCTGTTAGGCGGGCCGGCAAGTTTGCTACCGCCAGTGGCGTATTGGTGTGGAAGAGAAAATCCCGTGCTGATTAACGCCAGGCGTAAACGGAGTGCTCAGAACTGTCCAGAAATTTTACACTTGCCAAGTATTAGCTGTTTATATGGCTCTTAACTATCTGATTATGCGGTATATGGACCATAAGGCATAGTTTATGCAAGCAGTTCGTGACGGTCTTGGATTCCGTGGTGTGGGCCATGTAGTGGGAATCTGTGACCATTATCTGAGCGAAGAGGACCTTTAAAACATGAAGACAACGAAACTTAGCGGTATGACAGCGAAATTGCTGAAGACCATACCACCAGTCGCGCTGGCTTTGGGGCTTTCTACGGCAGGGGCTGAAACATTGATGATGCCCGACCGTGAGGCCCTGGTTAGCGAAAATGTGGTGGTATGGGGTGTGACTGATCAGGGTGGCAATTACACCCTGGATTGCGGCAACGGTACCAGCTTCAATGGTCCCGTGGTAGATGGTTCCTATATTGCGCATGTCTGTAACTACGGAGCGCAGGGGACATTTACCGCAACCCTGTCGTCGGATACCGACGGTGTGGTGGCCTCCTCCGACGTCTCCGTTTTTGACGGCGCCGGATTGACATCCGAAGACTTGCGTGGCGTGCGGATCAACATGGCCATTGAGGATGGTCTGCGTTATTTGTGGACGACTCAGACAAGTCGTCAAGCCAATTTCCCCGGCAGCACGACGACCGACTGGGGCGGCAGCTGGCCTGTTTCGGCCACGGCGTTGGCGACACTCGCCTTCGAGAACCAAGGGTACACCCTTCCCAACGACAACAGTGCGCCCACTGGCCTCTACGAGAAATACATCGTCAGGCGCGGGTTAAACTATGTGGTTAGCGCGCTGGGTGAAATCGCCATTCAATCCCAACCCTCGGTGATTGCCGGTCAGCCGGTGAGGGACCCATGCGTAGGTGTTGGAATCGAGGCATCTCCTTGTACCGGTTACCGGGTAGCCTATCGGGCTTGGCCCAGTTCACCTGAAACCTTTCACGAGTCGTACCAGACGGGCGTTGGTATTTTACCGTTGGCAGCCAGCGGCGCCCTTAGCCGGGTTAACTCGGAAGTCGCGGGCGCGACCAACGGCAAGACCTACGGCGAAATCCTGCAAAGAATGTCCAACGCTCTGGCCTGGGGTCAGATCGATCAGGAATTCTCCGGAGACCGTGGCGGTTGGTACTACAATTTTAACTCCAGTTCCAGCGATGGTTCGACCATCGGTTGGGCGTTTCTTGCCATGCTGGATGCCGAAGCGGCAGGCGCGGTGGTGCCCAACTGGGTGAAGACCGAACTCGCCGATGGTGGCTTCGGTAACCTCAATAATGACGGTTCCATCGACTACCAGGCAAATGGTAATCCGGCATCCAACAGCAGTGTTGGTCCCGCAAAGGCCGGCGTTGGGCTGCAGGGGCTGTTTCTTATCGGCGAGCTGGCCGGAGTCCGGGTAGACGCGGTTAAGAATAACATCGATAGCTGGTGGTCGGGTTTCGGCGGCATCGGCGGTAACTCTTGGAATTGCCAAATTACCGTACCGGAGAACAAAGGCTGCGCGTACACCATGTACAACAACTTCAAGGGATTGAAGCTGCATTCCATTCAGACCCTGCCCAGTGTTGGTCGTGCCGCGGGCCCGGGTGCCATTCCGGCCAACGATTGGCACGAAGACTACAAAGACTGGGCACTGGCTAACCAGAGTGCTCCGACCACCACAGGTGGTGGATCCTGGGGACCTGTGATGGGATTTTCTTCCCAGCTCAATGACGACAACATGGAAACGGCGATTATCGAGTTGATCCTTTCGCCGGTTGCCCTGGTGCTTCCTGATCCGGTTCAGTTCGGTCAATTTGGCCTTCAGCACTGCTTGGATGGCCCGGCCTGCGCTAGCCGCACGGTGAATGAAGATACCAACCCCGCGGGTAGCGATCATACGGTGGTTGCCAGAGCCGAAAGTGTACAGGGCAACCCCATTGCCGGTACCACCATCGAAATCGAAGTGATATCCGGTCCTAATGCTGGGATCTCCACGCAAGTCGTTACGGGAGCGAGTGGCGAGATTCAACTCACCTATACCAGTAACGGTACACCGGGCACCGATGAGATTCAGGCTAACATCGTCGGCGTGGGTATTGTCTCGAACGTCCTGTCCAAGGTATGGGCAGCCGACCAGATCTGCGATGTGGATGGCGATGGTGACATTGATACCAGCGATATCCGGGCGATATTGGCGGGTCGTGGCCAGCAAGCACAACCGGGTGATCCCCGTGACGCGGATGGCGATGGCGTGATCTCGAGTCTTGACGCCAAGATCTGTATTGCCGAGGGCAGAAAGTAATCGGTGGCTCTGCGGGGCGCAGGGATGCGCCCCGGGAGCGGCCACCCCGACCAACTTAAAACGGGTTGAGGTGAACCCCGGGATCTGCGACACCTTAGATCGGCGGGCTCAAGTGTCAGATGCGGCCCAAGGGGGCCGTTCAAGCAACCAACATGGCAACGAGAGCGCCGGGAAACCACCTTCATGACCCATAAATTAACTGTCAGAATATTTTACACATCTTCTTTAATGTATATAAGAAGATATTCTCTTATTATTTGATTGTTAGGGAAAAAATATTAATGGCATGAACTGTGCTTTTTACGATTGAGCACGAGGTCTGCAAACAGGTGTGGGGCCTGGGACCGAGCGCCAATTCATTTCGAGGTGAGTTCGAGGATTATAAATATGACGAAATTCAAGAAGCGACTGACTAACAGTTTGCTGGGATGTACATTTGCGTTAGTGGGGAGTAGCGCATGGAGCATAACCCCGTTTGAGCAGGACGTATCGACCTCCATCAACATGGGGCTTGATTGGATGGCCGCTCAGGGTGCATTCAATAATCCTCCTTCGGGAGGATCGGGTTGGGGTGATGTAGGTCGAGATGCCGCAGGGCTGAGCTTGATCGCACTGTTAGAAAAACGTGCCTCGGGTGACCCCGGTGATCCTCCCCAGGGCTATAACGGCGCAAATGCCGTAGACAAGGCCCGTATGGAAACCTTGATGGAATTCATGCTGTCTGCGATCAATAGTCAAGGAATCGGTTTTTATGCCTATCGTGACGGTGGTTTCATGATGGCTCTGTCGGTTTATCTGAGGAGTGGCGGTCCGGAGATCGCCGGCGCCCCACTGACCATACTCGCCGCGCTCAATATGGTCTTCGACCGGACTATCGCCAATCAGAACATCGCCCTCAACGGGTATTGGTGCTACAACGACGGAGGCTGCGAAGACTCGTCGACCACTCAGCTGGTGGTTGCCGGGCTGGCGGCTACCCGTGCGGTCTATTCGGATGCAGGCCAGCCCTGGGCGGATGCGGCCAGGTTGACCCAGTTGAACACCGCGGTGGCGGCTGCTAGGGCTGAATACCAAGCAAACGGTACCCCGGGCACCTTGTGCGGAACATTCGCGGGTGAAAAAGGACATGGATACTACGCTGCCGCTACCCCTCAGCAGACCGCTTCAGGTACTTGGGTGCAGTTGGTGGGTGGTGCCGATGTCAATGATCCTGATGTTCAGGCCTACCTGCGCTGGCTATACAACCGTTATGACTATGCGTCGACCAGCTCAAGTTACACTTGGGGATCGAATTCCCATTGGTACTTCTTGTGGTCGTCATCAAAGGCCTTCGAGTTCATCGAGGCATCTGGTGTAACGCCTAACCCCGGAAACCTGAGCCCGGCGGATATGGGCACCTTGCCTCCTGGGGATGCGCCAGCCTGTGCGGAACGGCTGCTGCACCGGGATCCTACCACGGATTCCCGAGTGGCCCTGTTCGGTGCGGGAGGCCCGGGGTATTACGGTGTTGAACAACCCCGCGTCTATTACGATTATGCCTACACCATACTCTCGGCGCAGTGCGCGAACGGACAATACGCCTGTAATGGGGCGCCAGGCCGCTGGAATACCTATTCTTCGCAGGCATATGCCCTGCTGGTACTGCAGCGCTCCTTGGGAGGCGGTTGTATCGATAGCGATGGCGACGGCGTCTGCGATAGCGAGGACAACTGTCCGAATACGCCTAACCCGAACCAGGAAGATGCTGACGGTGACGGTATCGGCGATGCGTGCGATACCGCGGAGATCTGTGATGTGGATGGCGATGGTGACATTGATACCAGCGATATCCGGGCGATATTGGCGGGTCGTGGCCAGCAAGCACAACCGGGTGATCCCCGTGACGCGGATGGCGATGGCGTGATCTCGAGTCTTGACGCCAAGATCTGTATTGCCGAGGGCAGAAAGTAATCGGTGGCTCTGCGGGGCGCAGGGATGCGCCCCGGGAGCGGCCACCCGGCCATCTCAACGCTTTTTTCAAACAAGCCTCGAGACCTTAAGTAACACTAGGAGAAACATGATGAAGACGAAGTATTCACAGCTAATGGGTGGGCTGCTGCTGGCGTTAGCCACGGCTGGCGCTCAGGCGGTGCCGCTATCTGACCTGTTGGCGGGCGGTAGTATCACGGTGGGAGACAAGGAGTTTTCCAATTGGGAGGTGGTAGACGCCTCGCTGAATTTTGCCGATCCCTGGGTATTGGACTACACCCAGATCGATGTGTCCGGTGATGCTAGCGACCCGCTGGACATCGGATTGCTGTTTGACATGAATGGCGAGATGAGCGTGACAGGGACTGATTTTGGTGATTTCACCTTTGCCTTTGATGTGGCGGTGGTGGGAGCGAACAAGATCGTTGAAGTGGGTCTGGAGTTGACCGAGTATTCGATAACTGATCGAAACGACGGGAGCGTGACCATAGCGGAAGCATTGGATGGTTCGGCGCTGGTGCCTGACTTGTACGTGGATACCTTTACGGGGGTTCTCAGTGACGCAACGGGAATTGCCCCGTCTAGTGGATTCCGGGTGGAGAAGAACATCCTGTTGGTAGCGGGTCTTGCTGATCCGGGTGGAACCACCAATCTGGAGACATTTGAGCAGCGCTTCAAGCAGCGTGCTCCGGCGTTGGTACCTGAGCCGATGACGCTGGCGCTGTTTGGATTGGGTCTGGCCGGCCTGGGGGTCAGCCGTCGCAAGGCTGCCTGAGAGCACTCAAACCCAGAACCGGCCGCGTCGGGCGCCAGGGATGGCGGCCACCGGCCGGG
>JAGRGP010000084.1 GCA_020445415.1 Gammaproteobacteria bacterium
CCGACGACTATCTGGTCAAGCCGTTTCATATCGAAGAACTCATGGCTCGCCTCAATGCCTTGCTGCGCCGGCGTGCTGGTCTCAGCACGCCACTGATAACTTGGGGGAGTATTGCGGTGAACACGGCGACACAATCGGTGACATTGGCGGGCGCGGCCGTCACACTGACCGCGTACGAATACAAGGTATTGGAGTATCTGTTACTCAAGCGGGGCACCCTGGTCACCAAGTCCGAGCTTACCGAACATATCTACGATCAGGATTTCGACCGTGACAGTAACGTCTTGGAGGTGTTCATCGGCCGGTTGCGCCGGAAACTGGATCCCGAGGGAACACTCAACCCGATCGAAACCTTGCGCGGCCGGGGGTACCGCTTCAGGCCGGAGCCGCCGGACGGCTGATGCGGTCTCTCCGGAAACGGCTGTTGCTGGTCGCCAGCCTGGTGCTGGCGGCGTTCTTGGGTCTGGGCGCGCTGGGGCTGGACAGGGCATTTCGGGAAAGTGCCGAAAGTGCCTTGCGGGAGGGGCTTCGAGAACAGGTCTTCGCCTTGCTTGGAGCAGCGGACGAAGATGCACAGGGAAGGATGCGGCTTCCCGATAATCTTCCCAATCCAAGATTTTCCGCGCCCGATTCCGGATTGTACGCGATGGTGGTGGGGGAGCGCGGGGATTACCGTTGGAATTCGTTCTCCATGGTCGGCAGACCGCCTCTGGAACTTCGGCGGATGGCGCCGGGTAAGCATGTCTTCGAGCGGTCAAAGCAGGGTAGCGAGGAACTGGAAGTCTTTCATTTTGGCCTCTCTTGGGAGGGTTTCGAGGGGCGAGAGCTTGAATACACCATTGTCGTGGCCGCGAGTACCGCTGGCATGATGTCCCAGGTCGAGGGCTTCCGCGCCAGACTGTTTTACTGGTTGGGTGGCGGTGCGTTGTTGCTGCTGGTTACCCAAGTGCTGGTATTACGGTGGGGGCTCGGACCCTTGCGGCGGGTTGCCGAAGATTTGCGGCGCGTGGAATCAGGGGATATCGATCAGATTTACGGCCATTATCCCGAAGAGCTCGATGGCTTGGTGCGCAATCTGAATGCGCTGATCCTCAGTGGCAAGGCGGCCCGCGACCGATATCGCAACAGTCTTGGAGATCTGGCGCATAGCCTGAAGACGCCATTGGCACTGCTGCAGGCGGCGATGGATAGCGGCCGGGAGCGAGAGCTGCGAACCGCGGTGGCCGATCAGATTCCGCGTATGGATGAGATTATTCAGTATCAGCTACGTCGGGCTGCGACGTCCGCCGCTGGAGAACGGGTGGCCCCGGTATCCGTGGTCGGCGTGATAATCCGCCTACGCGCTACCCTGGACAAGGTTTACTCCGGCAAGCAGGTTGGTATCGAAACGGATTTGCATGAGAATCTCCGGTTTCTGGGAGACGAGGCCGATCTTTTGGAAATTCTGGGAAATCTTATGGACAATGCCTACAAATACTGCGGCCGGCGGGTGCGGGTCAGGGGAGTGGCCGAGCCTAGTGAGGAGGGGCGCAAGCGGTGGCTCGCGTTGTGGGTGGAGGATGATGGCCCGGGTATACCTAGGGACCAGCGGGCGGAGGTAGTGTCCAGGGGGGTACGCGTTGATCAACATCAACCCGGCCAGGGGATTGGTTTAAGTGTGGCCCGCGAGATCGTCAATCTGTACGGGGGGGCGATGGAAATCGGGCAAAGTGCCCTAGGCGGCGCCAGTATCCGCTTTACTCTGCCCCGCAGCTGATCGGGAGCGTGACCTGAGAGGATGATGGAGCTTAACCACGATCTCCCCGAAGTTGCTGCGCCATATGCAGGAAGTTGGCGAATCTTGCGGGATGCACCAGCCCTTGTTCCCGAGCGGCGATGAGTGCACAGCCGGGTTCATGGTTATGGCCGCAATTGGAGAACCGGCAGCGGCCAACAAATGGGAGAAACTCCTTGAACCCCCGCGCCAGACCTGCCTTGTCGAGCCGGGTTAGTCGGAAGCTGCGTACGCCCGGCGAATCGATGAGTTCCCCCCCTTGGGGAAGCCGGTAGAGGGTGGTGGCGGATGTGGTATGGGTTCCCAATCCCGAGGTGGCCGACAATTGGCCCACCAGGATATCGATATTCGGTAGTAAGGCATTGACCAACGAGGATTTACCAACGCCTGATTGTCCCACCAGGATAGTGGTTTGACCACGTAGTTCACGGATTAACGGGGCGAGGCCGCGTTCAAATCGGGCACTGATCTGGAGCAGAGGGTAACCGATGGCAGGGTAGTGGCCAAACCCCTGGTCGAGTTCGGCTAATCCACGGGAATCCAGCAGGTCGGACTTGTTGACTGCGATCAACGCCCGGATTCTCAGTAATTCCGCGGCCACCAGATACTGGTCCAGGAGGTATTGACTCGGGTTGGGCTCGGGGGCAATGACTACCACGAGTTGGGTAATGTTTGCGGCCAGTGGTTTTTCTGTGCTGTTGAAGGTGGGCCGGGAGAGCAGGGAAACCCGGTCCAGGATGGCTGTGACAACACCCTGCCCCGGTTCGGTTGGCTGCCATACCACCCGGTCCCCACATACCGGTTCTCCGATATTTTGCCGAGTCAGGCAGTGGTGGAGGACACCGTCTTGGCTCATCACGGCGAGATTTTTCCCGTGCCTTGTTAAAACCCTGCCCTCTTGGGTTTCCCGGTCTGCTACCGTCTCTATGGTTTGCCGCTCGGCCTGTTGCCGGCGGCGCTTCTGGATGGACTCTATGCGTTCTTGCTGCCGGTCGGTGAGCCTGCGCCTAGCCATCCCTTGGTATTCGCTGCCCGCTATTTCCCGAAGTGATAAAACTGCTGATTCAGGTACCCCGCGGCATTGTCGACATCTTCGTCAAACCAGGTGAGACCCAGGGACAGCTCGCAGCGTTGCACTTGCTTGGTGAGGCCCGGTCGGCTGGTGACCATGCGGTTGGGCCGCGTGTAGACATCATCACCGTGGCAAGCGTAGCAATTATCGTCTACCAGTTGCTTGCCCGCTTCCGCATCGAACGCCTGCGCCGGGCCGCCCGTCAGGGAGGCAAGGAGAAACGGCACGGCCAGGAAATAGCTTTTCATTACTGTGATGCTCCTAACGCAATCAATCAAAGTGTTTTACTCCCCACCAATTGGGCGATTCGCTCATTGGCCGGGGGATGGCTGTCGTGAAACGCCGAGTATAGGGGATCCGGAGTCAGGGTGCTGGCGTTTTCCCGATATAATTTGACCAGCGCGTTGATCAGCGGTTCAGCGCCGGTTTGAGATCGTGCAAAGGCGTCTGCCTGAAACTCATAGCGCCGGTAGAGTAGGGAGAAAAACGGCTGCAAGAACAAGGTGAACACGGGTGCCACCACTAAAAACAGCAGCAGTGCTAAAGGATTGGAGGCCGCGGAAACGCCCAGCCCATGATAGAACCATGGCTGGTTTGACAGCCATCCCATCACCCCAAACCCAATCAGGGTGGTGAACGCACTCATCAGCAGCTGTTTCAGAATGTGACCGTGTTTGAAGTGCCCCAGCTCGTGGGCCAGTACCGCCTCCATCTCGTCAGCCACCAGAGCATCCACCAAGGTGTCGAAAAAGACAATCCGTTTGTGTTTTCCAAACCCGGTGAAATACGCGTTTCCATGACCCGACCGCCGGGAGCCGTCCATAACGAAGATGCCGCTGCTAACAAATCCGCAGCGGCTGAGCAGCTGCTCGATGCGCTCCCGAAGTTCATCGTCTCCCAGCGGGGTGAAGCGATTGAATAGCGGTGCGACCAGGGTCGGGTAGATCCATGTGACCGTCAGCATGAATCCCACCACCAACAGCCAGGCCGCCACCCACCAGAGATCGCCTGCCTCTTGCATCAGCCAGAGTACCGCCAGGGCAATGGGACCTCCCAGCACCAACAGCAGTACCGCTTGCAGCAGTAGATCCGCGAAAAAACGGCCGATTCGGGTCCGGTTGAATCCGAATTGTTCCTCCAGCACGAACGTTCTCCACAGCGAGAACGGCAGATCCAGCAGGCCCAACAGCAGAAAGGTCGAGACAACCAATCCGATACCGGTAGCCAGGGAGCCTAGCTCAAGGCTCAGCCAGCGCTGGTTCAGGTACTCTATGCCTCCACCGAGGGTGAATAGTACCAGCACCAAGGTTGAATAAAGCAGCTCAACACGGGCCACGCCGGTCTTGGCGAGAGTATAGTCGGCGGCCTTCTGATGCTGCTCCAACGAAATACGCTGCTCGAAGGGCTCAGGAACTTGGCGGCGGTTGTCGGCCACGTATCGACGGTGCCGTTGCAACAACCATTCTTGGAGTAACAGGCCTGCACCGGCGGTGAATAGAAAGATGAGCGTAAAGGTATTCATTGTTGACAGAATACAGGGTCCACGGATGCTCTGCTAGAATTCGCGCATTCCACACAGGAGCGAATATGGTGTCAAATCCCGAAAATCTGATCTGGATTGATCTCGAAATGACCGGCTTGGATCCGTTGAACGACCGTATAATCGAGATCGCCACGATCGTTACCGATAGCTATCTGGAAATTCTTGCCGAAGGACCAGTGATCGCGATCCACCAACCGGATGAAATCCTCGAATCAATGGACGCGTGGAATATCAATCAGCATCAGAAATCCGGGCTTACCGAGCGGGTTAGACAAAGCCGCGTGGATGAACGGGATGCCGAGCGCGCAACCCTGGAATTTATTTCCGGGTATGTTCCCGCCAAGGCCTCACCGATGTGTGGCAACAGTATTTGTCAGGACAGGCGTTTTTTAGCACGCTGCATGCCAGGCCTGGAGGCCTACTTTCATTACCGAAACCTGGATGTGAGCACCCTCAAGGAATTGGCCAGGCGCTGGGCACCTCAGGTTGCCAGTGGGGTTGTAAAAGGCGGCAGGCATCTGGCCATGGATGACATTCGGGATTCAATCAACGAGTTGCGTCACTACCGAGCACAGATGATGAGGCTGCCCAGCAGGCAGTCCGGCGTGCTACCCGGAGAATAGTGCCAAGGATTTACTCAGCGGCTTGGCTGCTGACGGTGGCAATCGAGAGCCCATTTGGCGTGTTCGGCCACCAGCGAAGAAGGATCGGCAGTTGCTCGTTCAAGCGCCTTGATGACTTCCGGAGTGGTTACTGCGTTTCCTAGGGCAACGGCGATGTTGCGTCGCCAGCGCTGAATGCCGATGCGGCGGATGGGTGACCCTTCCAGACGGCGCCGAAACTGATCGTCGCTCCATGCAATAAGTGCGTCCAACGGGGGTGACTCCAACCCGTTGCGGGGGTGAAAGGCCAGCTCGGCGGTGGGTAGGGCGAAACGGTTCCATGGGCAGGCCAACAGGCAATCATCGCATCCGTAAATGCGGTTTCCCATGAGTGGTCGCAGTGACACCGGGATCGATCCCGAGAATTCAATGGTCAGGTAGGAAATACAGCGCCGGGCATCCAGACGGTAGGGCGCGGTAATTGCCCGGGTGGGGCAGCTATCCAGGCAGGCAGTGCAACGCCCACAGTGATCATCAGCCGGTTTGTCCACCGGTAAGGGCAAATCGGTGTACAACTCTCCCAGGAAGAACCAACAGCCGGCATCACGACTGAGGAGGTTGGTATGCTTTCCTTGCCAGCCCAGTCCGGCACTGCTGCCCAAAGGCTTTTCGAGAACCGGAGCCGAGTCGACAAAGGCCCGGAAACTATACTCACCAATCCGCTCCCTGATGCGCACCGCCAGTTTTTGCAGCCGGTTTCTCATCAGCCGATGGTAGTCCCGGCCAAGCGCGTAGCGTGAGATATAACCCAGTTTCGGATCATTCAGTACGGCCAATGGGTCGTCTCCCGGAGGCAGGTAGTTCATGCGTACGGATAGTACCCGCAAGGTCCCGGGCACCAACAGTTCAGGCCTGCTGCGCTTACGTCCGTGCTTGGCCATGAATCCCATGTCACCGTGGCAGCCCGCCGCCAGCCAGTTATCCAATTGCTGCTCGGCAGCGCCGAGATGGGTATCGGCGATACCAAGCTGCTGAAATCCAAGCTCTGCGGCCCAGTGTTTGATCTCTCGGGCCAATCCGTGATAGTCGATTACGGTCATGCTGCCAATATTAGCTATTCCTGGATGGGAGAATGCAGATGATAATATGCCGGCTAATGCTTACTGAAATACCTTGTTGAACGCCTATGCCCCAGCCCATGCCAGAGAGTGACCGGTTACCCCATGCCCTGTACCGTGCCGTTCAGGTGCGTGCACTGGATCGTGCCGCCATTGAGGGACACGGCATTCCGGGCCTTACCCTCATGGAACGTGCCGGTGCCGCGGCTTTTGATTTGTTGCGGCGGCGCTGGCCATCGGCCCGACGGATCTGCGTTATTTGCGGTATTGGCAATAACGGGGGTGATGGTTACGTTCTGGCCAGATTGGCACTGCAGGATGGGCTCGATGCAAGCGTGCTTCAGCTGGGAAATCCGGAACGTTTGTCGGGGGATGCACTGAGTGCTGCCCAGGCATTTGCCGATGCCGGTGGCGTCGCTTGTCCCCTGACCCGCATTCCGGTTACCGCCGATGTTATCGTCGACGGTGTGTTCGGAACCGGGCTGGAGCGGCCGGTGGAGGGGGCATGGCGGCAGGCGTTGGAACAAGTGAACCGACACTCGGCTCCAAAGCTGGCTTTGGATATTCCCTCCGGCCTGCATGCCGATACCGGGCAGGTGCTGGGGATTGCGGTCGCGGCCCAGGCAACCATCAGTTTCATAGGTCTCAAACAGGGGATGTTTACGGGTCAGGGACCCGCCTATTGCGGAGAAGTGAGTTTTACTGCGCTGTCGGTACCGGCGGTTATTTATCGCCACGAGGTCGTCTCGGCGAGGCGTGTGGATTGGACCCAGCAGCAAACGTTTCTGGAAAGACGATCGAGAACCGCCCATAAGGGGGATTTTGGCCACATTCTGGTAGTTGGCGGAGATTCGGGATTTTCCGGTGCGCCGCGGATGGCTGCCCAGGCGGCGGCCAGGAGTGGGGCCGGACTGGTAACGGTGGCTACCCATCACGATCATGCCCCGTTGCTGAGTGCGGTATGTCCCGAGATCATGTCCAGGGGGGTATCCATGGGTTCCGAATTGGCTCCGTTGCTGAACCGGGCCAATGTGGTTGCCATTGGGCCGGGGTTAGGGCGGGGTCGGTGGTCGCGTTCCCTGTTGGCCAGGGTATTGCAGTCCCGCTTACCCTTGGTGGTGGATGCGGATGCCTTGAATCTGCTCGCAGAGGAACCGCTACGTCGGGACGGTTGGGTGCTTACTCCACACCCCGGCGAAGCCGCTCGCTTGCTTGGATGCACCACAGCGGATGTCCAAGCCGACCGGTTTCACGCGGCGGCCAGTCTGCAGCAACGGTTCGGTGGGGTAATTGTGTTAAAGGGTGCAGGCACCCTGATCGCGGATGGCAGGGCGCGGCCGGTGGCAGTATGCACCGATGGCAATCCCGGCATGGCAACCGGAGGTATGGGCGATGTCCTTGCCGGGATCATTGGCGGCCTGATTGCTCAGGGTATGCCACCCGCCGATGCTGCCGAAATGGGGGTGTGCCTACATGGCGCGGCCGCCGACCGGGCGGCAAGAGCTGGAGAGCGGGGCATGCTGGCTACCGATCTTATGCCGGAGATTCGCTATCTGCTCAATCCGGAGTTAACTGAATGCTGAGTTTTCGGCCTGGGTCCGAGGTGGAGCAAGAGCAACTAGGAGCCGCCTTGGCGCCTTGTTGCGGGGCGGGATCCGTACTCTTTCTCGATGGGGAGTTGGGGGTGGGCAAGACCACGCTGGTGCGGGGGTTTTTGCGGGGCATGGGCTATCCGGACAGAGTTAAGAGCCCCACCTACACGCTGATCGAACCCTATGCTGTCGGGGCCACCAACGTCTATCATCTCGATCTGTACCGGGTCGGGGATCCCGATGAGCTTGAATTTCTCGGAATTCGCGACTTGGTGGCGGAGGAGTCGACGCTCCTCGTGGAGTGGCCGGAGCGAGGCGAGGGAATGCTACCCCCCCCGGATCTCCGGGTGGTTATCCGCTATGCCGGGACCGGCAGGCTGGTGGAAATTTCGGCCTGCAGCGAACGCGGACGGCAGATACTGGCGGCTTTCGAACCCTATCGGCCATGAGGCGGCCGCCGGCTGTAATAAAAACAAATCTAGATTATTGTTCTATCTTTACGATAAATCTGGAAATTTGTTAAACTACATGCTAACTTTCGTAGCATAGTACTATTCCTGCTCAGTCCGATTGTCATGGCAATGATAAGAAAGATTGCCGCCCTGATAGGGTGTTTATTGCCTGTCCAGCTGCTGGCCCAGCCGGTAGCGATCGAAAATCTTAGGATATGGTCCGCGCCCGATCATATACGGTTGGTCTTCGATACGACGGCCCCGGTCAGCCATTCTCTGTTCAGCCTGAAAAATCCCTCCCGATTGGTGATTGATATTGAAAACGTCACCTTTGACGGTAACTTACCCCGGCTGGGAGTGGATAATCCGGTGATCGAGCGGCTGCGCAGTGCCACCCGCGATAAAAAGGATCTTCGGGTGGTATTGGATCTTAAGGCCGAGGTCAAACCGAAAAGTTTCGTGCTCAAGCCCAATCGGCAGTATGGGCATCGGCTGGTAGTCGATCTGGAAGATATTGCCTTCAGCGACACCGGTGAGACCGATACGCCGCAACCGGTCAAGTCAGTGGCCGAGGGAAATCGGGACATCGTCATCGCGGTAGATGCCGGGCATGGCGGCGAGGATCCGGGCGCCAAGGGCCGTGGAGGTACCTACGAGAAGACCGTGGTCTTGGAGATTGCCCGCCGGCTGGAGCGTCTGATCAAGCAGGAAAAAGGTATGCAGCCCGTTATGATCCGTGATGGAGACTATTATTTGGGGCTACGCAAACGCATGGGGCTGGCTCGTTCCCATCGTGCCGATCTGTTTGTCTCCATCCATGCCGATGCCTTTCGCAATTCCAGGGCCAGGGGGTCGTCCGTGTATACCCTCTCCCAAAGGGGAGCGTCCAGCGAAGCGGCACGTTGGCTTGCCGAGCGGGAAAATTCATCCGATCTGGTGGGTGGTGTGAAATTAGAGGATAAGACCGATTTGGTGGCCACCGTGTTGCTGGATCTCTCTCAAACCGCGACTCGCCAAGCCAGTCATGAAGTGGCCGATCAGGTTTTGAAGCGGTTGAGCACACTGGGCAAGACCCACAAGAGTAGCGTGCAGCAAGCGGCATTTATGGTGCTGAAATCCCCCGATGTGCCGTCGATTCTGGTGGAAACGGCCTTCATCTCCAACCCAGGCGAGGAACGGCGCCTCAAGGATCCCCGGCACCAGCAGAAGATAGCAGAGGCAATCATGGCGGGAATCCGGGCCTATTTTTCCTCCCACCCCCTTCCCGGCACATTGCTAGCCAAAACGGCCCCCCGCAAGCATGTCATTGCCCGGGGTGACACCTTGGGCGGTATTGCCCAGCAGTATCAGGTTAGCCTGAGTAGTTTGCGGTCGGCCAACAAGTTGTCCAATGACCGCATCCTAGTTGGACAGGTGCTGCATATACCGGAAACCTGAAGCCGGATTGATTCCCGTTCTCCAGACGGGTTCACGGTCGGGCGCAGACCGCCGAGCCGGATGAATGATCCACTCCCGCTGATGTAAACTGTCCCAATCGATTGCCGGGAACCCGGATATTTAGTTTATGCGTATCCATCGTTTACCTCACCATCTGATCAATCAGATCGCCGCAGGTGAAGTGGTCGAGCGCCCCGCTTCCGTGGTGAAGGAGCTGGTGGAGAACAGCCTGGATGCCGGCGC
>JAGRGP010000085.1 GCA_020445415.1 Gammaproteobacteria bacterium
GAGTTCAAGTATTTCTTCTCCAGCCACGTTGGGACCACCGGAGGAGGAGAATGCTCCGCTACGGCGATTCGTGCCCTGATCAAGAAACTGGTCGCTGCGGAAAAACCTAACAAGCCTCTGAGTGACAACAAGATAGCGAGCTTGCTCGCTGACCAGGGCATCAACGTTGCACGGCGCACGGTAGCGAAATATCGCGAGTCGATGGCGATACCGCCATCGAATGAGCGAAAACGCCTCGCATAGAGGCCAATCATCCTCAAGGAGCACACTATGCAAATAAGCCTTAGCGGTCATCATGTGGACCTTACTGAAGCCCTGCGCAATTATGTAAATACAAAATTTGAGCGCCTCGAGCGGCATTTCGACCATGTGATCAACGTTCATGTGATCCTGGGCGTGGAGAAGCTGCGCCAAAAAGCGGAGGCTAATCTCCATCTAAACGGTGCGGATATCTTCGCGGAATGTGTACAGGAAGATATGTATGCGGCAATCGACGGACTGGTAGACAAACTCGACCGGCAAGTGAAAAAATTCAAAGAAAAGCAGACCAAACATCGGAACGGTGTTTCGGCAAAGGGGCTTGAGTCGACTGAGGCCTGACTGGCCCGTTAACAGTACTGGATATTAGAAAATGTTTCCCGAGAATTTCCTGAGTGCCGGACGTATCAAACCCCGCAGTGAGGCAACCAGCAAGAAGCGGGTGCTGGAAGAGATAGGCGACTTGCTCTCTTCCTCGGTACCTGACCTGCCCCCCGAGCGGATCTTTGACAAACTGCTGGAACGGGAACGTCTCGGAAGTACCGGCGTGGGGCAAGGGATCGCCCTGCCCCATGCCCGGATTCAAGGGGTAAGCGTGGCCAAAGGCGCGTTGATACACCTCGAGGCAGCGGTGGATTTCGACGCCATAGACAACCAGGGGGTTGATCTCGTCTTTGGACTCATCGTTCCCGAGATGGCAACAGAAGAGCACCTCAAGTTGCTTGCCCAGTTAGCCACGCTGTTCAGCGACCAGGATTTCTGCGGCCGGCTCCGGGATGCCACAACCAGTGACCAAATGCTGAGCATCATAGAACAATCACCAGCCGCGACAACCGCGGCTCCTGGAAAGCAACCTGGGAGTGGTCAGTAATTTTCAAAACAGCCGGACTGCGCGGGAGTTCTCCCGCTGTCCTCCCGGCGGAGGAATCTTTTTTACCGCTGCCCTGCCAACGGTATACTGAGTAACGAATTCGGCTCGCGCGCCTTCCAATCCTTAGCAGGGGTAAAATGAAGCTAATCATCGTTTCCGGTCTATCGGGTTCTGGCAAGAGTATCGCCCTGAATACCCTGGAGGATATCGGGTACTACTGCATCGATAGCCTGCCGCTGTTTCTGATGAAAAACTTTGTCGAGGCGCTGAGCGGCCGGGGTGACAGCCGTTTTGCTCGCATGGCGATCGGTGTCGACTCCCGTTACCGCGCCGGGGAATTGGACGAGTTCGAGTCATTGCTGGCCGGGCTTGAACAACAAGGTATCTCCAGCCAGACGCTGTTCCTGGAAGCCGATGACGAAACATTGATCAAGCGCTACAGCGAGACCCGCCGCCGGCACCCGTTATCCGATAATCAGCGTCCCCTGGCCGAGGCCATCCATTTGGAACGGGATACCTTGGCACCTCTACTCGACAAAGCGGATCTACGCATCGACACCAGCCATACCAACCAACATCAGTTGCGGGATCTCATAAAATTCAGGATCGACAAAGATTCGCCGTCCCAGGTATCGCTTTTATTCGAGTCATTCGGTTTCAAACGGGGGGTACCCAGAGACGCCGATTTCGTGTACGACGCACGCTGTCTCCCCAACCCCTACTGGGAGAAATCCCTGCGGTCGCTGAGCGGGAAGAATCCCGCAGTGGCGGCGTTTCTCGAAAGTCACCAGGATGTACTAAGCTACAAGCAAGATATCATCAAGTTTCTTGAACGCTGGATCCCATGCTTCGCCGCTGATGGTCGCAGTTATCTGACGGTTGCGATCGGCTGCACAGGGGGGCAGCACCGTTCCGTATACCTTGCCGAGCAGCTGTCGAGTCACTTCGGGAACGGCACAATTTCCGTATTGACCAGACACCGGGAACTTACATGATCAGCTACGATATCGATATCATCAACAAACTCGGCATGCATGCCCGGGCAGCCGCGAAATTTGTCACCCTGGCGTCCCAGTTCAGTAGTGACATCAAGGTCTCGCGCGAGGGTCAGAGTGTGGATGGCAAGAGTATTATGGGGGTATTGATGTTGGCAGCCAGCCAGGGAACCCGCCTTAATCTGAGTATCGAAGGTTCGGACCAAGACGCCGCGATGGAGGCGCTGCAAAATCTGATATCAAACCGCTTTGGGGAGGATGAGTGACATTTTCCTGCATTGGCATCGGGATTACCCAAAAGATTGCCGTCGGATTCGGCCATGTATTGCAGCGCAGGAAACTCGAGACAGCTCCCCGATTCATCGAACCCTCACAGGTTCCCGACGAGGTCGACCGATTCAGACTGGCGGTATCGGAAGCGGTTCGCTCGTTACGCAAGATCCGGCAGCGGGTAGCTGAATCAGCCCGTTCTGATATTCTTGCCTTCATCGATACGCACCTGTTGATGCTCGACGACTCGGCACTGATCGAAGTGCCCGTTGAACACATACGGGCCCGGCAATGTGCGGCCGAGTGGGCGCTGCAACTGCAGCGGGAGGCGCTTGCTGAAGTCTTCAGCGAGTTTGACGATCCCTACCTGCGCACCCGCATGGACGACGTCGACCACCTGGTCAATCACATCCAAAAAATCCTTCAACAGCAGGAGGAGCCAAACCAAGACGACCCTCGGGGTCGAATCGCCATCGCTCAGGACCTCTCCCCCGCAGAACTCATTGTACTTCATCATCAGGGAATCGCCGGCTTCGTCACCGAAAGCGGCGGCCCCATGTCCCATACCGCGATCCTCGCCCGCAGCCTCGGTATACCGGCTGTGGTTGGCGTGCGCAACGCTACCCAGGGTCTGCACCAGGGCGAGCAACTCATTGTGGACGGCCGTCAAGGTGTACTATTGGCAACCAGCGACAACGCCATAATGGCCCACTACCGGCAGCTTATCGAAGAGTCGCGGAAGCACACGCTCTCGCTTCGGGGACTGATTGGCCAGGCGACCGTCACCCAGGATGGCGCACGGATAACGCTGATGGCGAACATAGAACTACCCGAAGATCTCGCTGCGACCCGTTCCCTGGACGCCGACGGCGTGGGATTGTACCGCACCGAATACCTTTTCATGAACCGCCCAAAGCCTCCCGATGAAGAAGAGCAATTTGCTACTTACCGGCAGGTCGTGGAAAAGCTGGAAGGTATTCCCATCACCATTCGCACACTGGACCTCGGTGCCGACAAGCCGGCAGGGACCGATAACCAAAACGATCGCGGTTGCAGTAATCCGGCGCTGGGACTGCGGGCTATCCGCCTGTGTCTGAAAATCCCTCAGCTGTTCCGGCCCCAGCTTCGTGCCATCCTCAGGACCTCCGCGCTTGGTCCGGTAAAAATCATGATCCCCATGATCTCCACCCTGCAGGAAGTGCGACAACTCAAGGCGATGGTAGAGGAAGCCAAGCGCTCCCTGCTCCGAGATGGGCTGGCATTTGATCCCGGCGTGGAGATCGGGGGCATGATCGAGGTTCCGGCGGCTGCACTGGCTGCCGATGCCTTTGCCAGAGAGCTGGATTTCCTCTCGATCGGCACCAACGACCTTATCCAGTACACGCTCGCTATCGACCGCATCGATGATGAGGTTAACTACCTCTACGACCCGCTGCATCCCGCTGTGCTGCGCCTGATAAAGATGGTCATAGACGCCGGTCAGACCCGAGGAATCCCTGTCGGTATGTGTGGTGAAATGGCTGCAGACCCCCGCTACATCCCGTTGCTGGTCGGCCTTGGGCTGCGGCAATTCAGTGTGCAACCGGGATCGTTGCTGGAGGCCAAATGGGTACTGCGATCCATCGCCGCGCAGCCGCTCATGGAACAGGTTTCCAGACTCATGCCACAAATCGCTGAGCAGGACACGGTCGAGACTCTCATGGATCTCTGCAATCCCCCCCGGTTTCACCACTAATGGGGCACCATTCAACAACTTGCCACGATAGCGGATTGTCCTGTAATTTTCCGATCCGATGAAGCCCTTGATTCGTGCAATCGGCCTGAGCCGCTATTTTGGCAACACCTGTGCCCTGAATAATCTCACCCTTGAACTCTATCCCGGAGAAGTATTGGGGCTGCTCGGGCCAAACGGCGCGGGCAAATCCACAACGCTGCGCATCCTCAGCGGCAGCCTGGCGGCGACCTCCGGCCAGGTTGATATCGATGGCACCAACTTGCAGGAACATCCCAACGAGGCGAAGCGCAAGCTTGGGTACCTTCCGGACACCCCTCCACTCTACCCCGAGTTGAAGGTGGACGAATATCTGCGGTTTTGCGCCGCACTTAGGTCCGTTCCAAGCACATCACTCGTGGATGCCATAGCACGCGCCAAGTTACGTACCGGCCTAATGGAACAGGGCACCCGCTTAATCGGCCAGCTGTCCAAAGGTTACCAGCAACGGGTCGGGATCGCCCAGGCGATCATCCATGATCCCCGTGTCGTGATACTTGACGAACCCACCAGCGGCCTCGATCCCAACCAACTGATCGAGATTCGCAGATTGATCCGGGAACTGGGGCATCTACACGGGGTTATCCTCTCTAGCCATATCCTGCCCGAAATCCAGTCGGTCTGCAGTCGGGTGATGATCCTGCATGACGGGAGGCCGGTCTATAGCGATACCCTGGGAAGTGGAGAACCCGCAACACAAACTTGGTTTTGGGTGGGATTCGGCAACCCACCTACCCTGGAGGCCTTAGCGGCTCTGCCTGGGGTTAGCAAGATCATCGACCAGCAAGGCAACCGCTTCTGCGTGGAAACCGACGACGCACTCGAGCCCGAAGAGTTATCAAAACAGATCGTTGCCAGGGGCTGGGGGCTCCGCGAACTGACCCCCGTGCAGCAGAGCTTGGAACAGATTTTTACCCGGCTCACCTGTGGGGAGGCAGCGTCCTGATGGGGGCGATCTTCATCAAAGAACTGCGCTGCATGCTTCTTTCGCCCCTGGCGTGGAGCTTGCTGGCAGTGCTGCAGTTACTCTTGGCCTGGCTATTCTTGGTTCAGTTGGAGCAATACCTAGAAATACAACCGCGCATCGCCGTCCTCGAAAACGCCCCCGGCGTAACGCAGCTGGTAGTGATTCCGTTACTTGATTCGGCGGCGGTGATCGCCATGCTGTTGATCCCTTTGCTCAGCATGGGGCTGTTAAGCCGAGAGTATCAGAGCGGAACTATCCATCTACTGCTGTCAGCGCCGGTGGGCGCGGGTCAAATCATACTCGCCAAGTATTTGGCACTGTTGATCGTAGCAGCCATCATGCTGATACTGATCGCCGCTATGCCATTGTCCCTATTGTTGGGAACCGGGCTGGATCTGGGAACCCTGCTTGCCGGCCTGCTCGCCCTGGCCCTGAGCTTGGCCGCATTTGCGGCCCTGGGATTGTGCATCTCCGGTCTGACACCCCAACCGGCAGTGGCCGCAATCATCAGCTATGGTGCGCTGTTGCTACTATGGCTGATCAACCTGGCAGGCTCTGGCGGCGAAAACTCGCTACTAGAGATGCTTTCCCTGTCCCATCATTTTCGGCGCATGCTCACCGGCCTGGTAACCAGTGAGGATATCGCCTATTTCGTGCTGCTTGTGCTGGTCTGCCTGTCACTAGCGATCCATCGTTTGGATGGCGTACGCCGCTGGAGTTGAGCATGCGCTGGGGCAATCTGATCTTTTATGTGCTGATGCTGATAGCTACTGGCTTGGCCGGTTGGTTGTCCCATCGCCACAGCACCGCCTGGGACTGGTCCGACCAAGCCAACAACACCCTCAGTAGGGCAAGCATCGAACTCCTTGCACGCCTCGAGAGTCCGCTGGAAATCACCTCATTTGCCCCCGAGGAACCAGGCTTGCGGGGCCAAATTCGTGAAATCGTAGCCCGCTATCAGCGCCAGCGCCCGGATATCCGTCTGGTTTTTGTGGACCCCGCCCGAAATCCTGACTTGACCCGGGAGCTGGGCATTCAGGTGGCAGGAGAGCTGCGGCTCGAATATCAAGGCCGCAGCGAGAACCTGCGGCAGGTGAACGAACAGGGGTTAAGCAATGCCATTCAGCGACTCGTCTTGCAAGGCGAGCGTTGGATTGGGGCTATCGAGGGTCATGGAGAACGCAAGCTGGAGGGGCAGGCTAACCATGACCTGGGCGAATTTGGGGCCGAGCTGGCCCGCAAGGGCTTTCGCATTCAGCCCCTCGAGCTGACTATCAGTCCGGTGATTCCCGATAACACCGGCCTGCTGATAATCGCGGGGCCCCAATCCCACTACCTCCCGGGCGAGACGGCCTTGGTTGTCGACTATCTGCGGAGCGGAGGGAATCTCGTCTGGTTGATGGATCCCGGCTCCGCCGGCCATTTGCAGCCCGTTGCCGACATGTTAGGAGTGAGACTGCTGCCGGGAACAATCGTGGATGCCAACGCCGCCACCCTGGGGCTGGACGACCCGGCGATGGCGGTCGTGCCAAGTTATCCCGACCATCCCGCCACCCGTGGCTTCAACCACTTAACCCTATTCCCCCATGCGGCGGCCTTGGAAAACGAGGCGTCAACGGCCGGTTGGGAAGTGACTCCCCTGCTGCGGACACTCCAGGGAAGCTGGAACGAGACCGGGCCTATCCGCGGAGAAATTACGCGGGATGCCGGTCTGGGCGAACAGCAGGGCCCCCTCACCATTGGCTTCGCATATACCCGGCAACATGCCGGGAGAAAACAGCGGTTAGTGGTGATCGGCGACGGTGATTTTCTCGCCAATGCCTATCTCGGAAACGGTGGTAATCTGGACTTGGGGCTCAACCTGGTTCGCTGGCTAACCGGTGATGACAGCCTACTGGATATTCCCGCACGTACAGCGAGTGACCGGGTGCTAGAGCTGCCCCCAATCAGCGGACTGTTGATCGGCTTTGGATTTTTGGCGTTCGTGCCCGCCGGACTGGCTGTAACGGGGGTACTCATCTGGTGGCGTCGCCGGCAATGAGAAGCAGCAGGGTCAACATCGGCCTGGCAGTACTGGTTGCCGTACTTGCATTGGCGGCCTGGCTCATCCCCAAAGACCGAAACGATCCGCCTGAGCTAACCCCGCTTACACCACTGAATTCTGAAGACGTAGCGGATATCGAAGTCCATTCCACCGCTGGAACAAGCTTTCTCGTGCATCGCTTGGCGGGAGGTTGGAGAATGACCCAGCCTTACAATCTGCCGGCTAACGGGCCGCGTATCGAGTTACTCCTGGCGCTACTTGGCACACCGGTATACGAACAGTTTGGGGTCGAAGCCGACCGCCTGAAAGAATTCGGACTGTCACCCCCCCGCGCCTGGGTTCGCTTCGACAATCTGACGATCAGTCTCGGGGACTTGCACCCATTCAATCAGAAGCGTTATATCGGTATCGGCAATACCGTTTATCTGATCAAAGACCTCTTCGCCCATCATCTGCAAGCTGGCAGCGAGGCCTTCCTGTCCACCCGGCTGTTGCCCGAGGAGCTGGATATTTCCGAGATCCATACCCCCCAATGGCGCTTATTCCGCCGGCCCGGCGCACAACTTGCCTGGCACCTGGAACCCTTGGCCGAAGGCATATCCATGGATCTCTTGGTGGACAAGGTGGACGCCTGGCGTAACGCCCAGGCAATCCGCGTTGACCGGCGGGTACCCGCGAAGACCGACGATATCCAGACCGTTTGGATCCGCGCCAAGGAGCGGGAATTTCGATTTCTGATCCTGCCAGCCCCCACACCACGCCTATATGTCGAGGCAACGGGACTCTCCTACGAATTGCCTGCCCTAAAAGGCCTGTTGGAGGCTCCCGGGGAGAGAGCTCGCTGAGATGCCAGAACTACCAGAGGTTGAAACCACCCGCCGGGGCATTGCCCCTTACCTCCAAGGCAAGGTGATCCAGCACCTGCAGGTACGCCAACCCCAGCTGCGCTGGCCCATTCCGGAGCACCTCGGAACGCTGATCGCAGGACAGACGGTGGAATCGGTGTCGCGTCGGGCCAAGTACCTCTTGCTCCAACTCTCCGGGGGAACGCTGTTGATTCACCTGGGAATGTCCGGAAGTTTGCGGATCTTGGATCACCCTTCCGAACCCGGGCCTCATGATCACTTCGATCTGATAGTTTCGGGTTGTTGCCTGCGTTATCGGGATCCCCGCCGCTTTGGCGCCCTGCTCTGGACGGAAGAAGACCCTGACAAACACCCGCTGTTAAGCGGCCTGGGACCCGAGCCCCTGGGTGGGGATTTTAACGGGGATTATCTTTACCGCCGCTCCAGAGCACGTAAGCTGCCCGTAAAGTCCTTTATCATGGACAGCAAGGTGGTCGTGGGAGTGGGTAATATCTATGCTAGCGAGTCCCTGTTTGCTGCCTCCATTCACCCCCATCGCCCCTGTCACCGGATATCCCGGCACCGCTACCAAACCTTGGCCGAGCAAGTCAGGCACGTACTCCTGGCCGCGATTCAGGAGGGCGGTACTACACTGCGGGAT
>JAGRGP010000086.1 GCA_020445415.1 Gammaproteobacteria bacterium
TACGGCGGCTTGATACGCCTCGGGAGAGACCCCGAGGCCATGCTCGGGCGCGGTACTCAGGGTGTTACCCACACCGCTGATCCACCCCAGAATCGTCGCGCCGCGGCGTATCGCCGAATCGTGGTCTTCAAGCAACACTGCGGCCCCACCCTCCCCCGGGATAAAGCCATCCCGTCCCCGGGACAGGGGGCGGTACGAGCCCGCCCCTTGTTGGCACCCGGAGAGTAATCCGATGCCATGCATTTCGTATACGGGAATATCACCAAGCCAGCTGCCGCAGCCTACCGCCAACGCGGAAACCGCCCGACCTTGCTTGATGCTTCGATAGGCAAGTTCTAACGCATTCGAACCACAAGGTGATTGGCTGGAGAGTGAGGTGCTCGGACCGGTGAAGCCAAGATAGGCGGTTAAAAAACTAAATAGATTATTGTTGAGAGACTCCAACAGAAAGAAGGGATTCACCAGGTCGATCGCGCCACGATTAAGCTTTTCCTGGTCAACCCTGCTCCATTGGGAGTCGCTGGCGAGCTTCATCGCCGGATACATGAACTCATAGCCGACACTGGTAAAGTCTCCCGACCCGATATACACGGCCCGATGCTCCCGCGGTATATCCTGATCTGATATTCCCGAGTGGATAAAAGCCTCCCTCGCGGCCGCTAAACCTAACAAGGAACTGCGGTTCAGGAAACGAATTTGACTGGTTAGTTGGCGCGGCACATCGTCCGGCGGATTGCATTCACCGGCACGGCCTTGGTACTCAAAATAGGGCGGAACGCCGGATTGGGGAAAATGACCGATCGCGCATGTGAGATCGTTGAAGTTAGCCCAGCTGGTCTCCACATCCATACCCAGGGGGCACACTAGGCCCAAGGCGGTAATTGCCACTCGTTTCTCGTTCATTTGACCGCTATCCTCAGACTAACGCATGGACAGATTACGGGTGAGTATCTGATAGTCTCGCTTCTTATACTCGATATCGTCCAAGTCCCCGAGGGGGAGATCCCGGCCAGAAAATTCCGCCACTACTTTCTTACGACCGTTGACCTTCGCCATGCCGAGGTAGCGTGGGCAGCCCTGGTCATGTTGTTCAATAACCGAGACATCGAGTTCAACCTGATCACCAGGAAAGGCAAAACCATAGTAGTGGCACTTGACGATTTGCTCGATGATGAACCAATACTGAAAATCCGATGAGACGGCACGCAGCCAGCCGGTCAACTGCGCCAGTGCCTCCAACAGCATGACTCCGGGCATAACCGGATTCCCAGGAAAATGGAACTCCAGAAAATCCTCGCTCATCGCCACATTCTTGATACCTGTTACCCTCTGGTCCGTTTCAAGGCCGGTAATGTGGTCCACCAACAGATAGCGCATGCCGTCTTTTCTCCGTTAGATACTCAGGCCACCATCCACCGGTATTGCCTGTCCCGTTATATACTCTGCTTGCCGCGAGGCCAGAAATACCACCAATCCAGCGATATCCTGAGGTTGCCCGAAGCGCCCCGCCGGGATGCGTTCCAGCGTTTGCTTACCGGCACGACTCATTACCCGTTGGGTCATATCGGTCTCAATGAACCCCGGCAACACCGCGTTAACCCTTATCCCCCGGCTAGCAAGTTCCGTGGCGCAGGCTCGGGTGAACGAAATAACCCCACCTTTGGACGCCGCATAATTGGTTTGCCCCCGTGACGAACGAATGGCGCTGACCGATGACATATTGATGATTGCCCCGGAACGTTGCCGAAACATCAACTCTGCGCCGAAACGGGTGCACAGAAACGTCCCCTTCAAATTGGCGTCGATAACTCGTTCCCAATCGTCGAGTTTCATGCTCAACAGCAGGGTATCTTTTATTATTCCGGCATTGTTAACCAGGATATCGAGTCTGCCGAAATCGGCTTCCAGGAAATCGAACATCGATTTCACTGCCTCAAAGTTGGCCACATCTGCTTGCCACAAGTGCGCTTCCCCGCCGGCTTCGGTGATTTCGTCCCGAAGGGACACTGCCTCATCCTTTGCGGAGCGATAATTGATGAGCACCCGCGCGCCGGCCTCCGCCAATGCGGTACAGATGGCACGCCCGATTCCACGGGAACCACCGGTTACCAGCGCCACATGATCATTCAAGTCGATCTTCATAGCCAATTACCCCCGGTATTTCTTGATGACGATGGAGGCATTTTGGCCGCCGAAGCCGAACGAGTTGGATAGCGCTGCGCGAATTTGGGCTTGACGTGCCTCTCCCACTACATAGTCCAGATTGCACTTGGGATCGGCGGTGGTCAAATTCAGTGTTGGATGAACGCGGTCTTCGTGGAGACTCAGGACCGTGAAGACGAACTCCGGGCCACCGGACGCCGCGAGTAAATGGCCGATAAGGGGCTTGCTGGAGTTGACCAAGAGTCGATCCGCGTGCTCACCGAAGGTGCGCTTGATCGCCAAGGTCTCGGCGAGGTCATTAAGCTTGGTGCCGGTGCCGTGGGCATTGATATAGTCGATATCGGTATTTGCCAATCCGGAGTCCATGAGAGCTTGTTCCATTGAACGGGAGGCCCCGTAGCCTTTCGGTTCCGGGGCGGTTACCTGGTAGGCATCCATCGATGAGCCGTAGCCGACAACCTCACCGTAGATCTTTGCCCCGCGCTGCCGCGCATGAGCTTCCGCTTCCAGAACCACCAGTCCGGCCCCCTCCCCCATCACCAGACCAGCCCGCCGCCGGTCGAAGGGACGACAGGCCTTTTCCGGAGCGTCACGGGTAGTATTCGCGGCCCCCAACAACACGAAGAATATCAAACCGACCGGATTGATCATCGAGTCCGCACCGCCGGCGAGCATCAGATCCGACTCGCCTCGCTGGATGCTTCGAAGCGCGAGGCCCAGTGCTTGTGTCGCGGATGCGCAGGCGGAGGTTATCGTCCCGTTATACCCTCCCAGGCCAAACTTTGAGGCGATAAGCGTGGCAGGCCGATGAGAATTGTTACGCATGATCGACTCGGGGTGAACTTGCTGGTATTGCTGGCCAAAGCGAACCAGATCAAATCCACCGGAGGTATCTGTCCACGGAGCGATATCCTCCAGCCGATTGATGGGTGCACCGGCCGCTACCATCACCCCGTAGCGCTCCCGGCCCGTTGCTGGAAGGGGATCCAGTCCGGCATCACTCATGGCTCTCTGCGCGGCCCAAAGGGCAAATAGCGTCCGTTTCTCGCCTTGTTGCTGGGCTTCCATGGGAAAGGCCGCGGCAATCTGCCGCCACTGTTCGTCACTAATACTCCCGGTAGCTTGCACCGGAGAAGATTCAGCGCCGGGGTAAACCAGAGTTCGGATTCCGGTGATACCCTTGAGTGCCTTTTGCCAATTGGTGCTAACCTCAAGACCGAGAGCAGTTGCCAAGCCCAGGCCGGTAACCACCACCCGGCGTCGTTTTTCAGAAGTCGTTCCCATCGGCTGGTTCATGCCCGGCTAGGATTGCTAAGCCAGGACATATTCCGCTCCATGCCACTGTAGTAATTGAACAATGCCCGCAATGCTTCGGGATCCACCCGTCGCGTATGGCTGTAGAGAATCCTATCGATGGAGGCGATCTCTTTTCCGTCAACCAGGCAGCGCGCCCGGCCGTAGGAGTCACGACGCGTGGCAGAAATCAGCTCAGCATGAATCTCGGCGGTAAATCCAGGCCGCAGGGTCGAGGTGACACGTACCCCCTCTATCAGCGACATCACCGCAGAGAAACTGAAATCATATGAATAGATTGTAAGCCAACCTAGCAGCTGGGCCATCGATTCGATGAAGATTACCCCGGGAACCAGTGCGATCTTACGGTGATACCCCCGGAAGTACTCCTCCGAAAGTGGAAAGGACTTGATACCGACAATCGATTGACCTTTCTCCAATTGGTCCACCCGGTCGTAATACAGAAATCTCATCGCGCTTATCCAGGATTGATCAATCTTACAAGGCTTCCAGCAGAAGTGATCCAGCCTGCCCTTCGTAACTGAAAGCGTTCACCATCACCACCCGGGGATTCAAGCGGCTTGGAGAATCCTTTACTAGCAGATCCTCGGCATCTTCGATAAGCGCCCCCTGACAGTCCACGGGTGGCACCATGCCAGAGGAGATCATGCGTTCAGCCAGTACGATATCCACCAGGGGGGCACCCGCCAGCAAATGACCCAGATTCCCCTTGGAGCTGTAGATCCGAGTAATGGATTTTGAACCGCGCATGAGACCGCGAATGGCTTTGATTTCGTTGCGGTCCGCGTAGGGACTTCCCTCGCCATGGGTAAGAACGAGATCGACCTCTTCAAAGGTATGGCCAGAACTTCGCAACGCACCCGCCATCGCTTGGGCAATGGCTTCCTCAGAGGGGCCGCAGAAGCCTCGCTCGTCCGCCTGCCCAAAAGCACTCCCGTAACCCGAAATAGCGACTTGGGCGGGACGGTCCCGGCTTGCCGCGCTCGAGAGAGACTCAAGGACAACAATCCCACCTCCCTCACCCAAAACCGTGCCGGCATTATCCCGGATGAATGGCCGGCAGGGATGGGTACTGTCCCGGACATTGATAAAGCCGTGAAGTAGGCCCCTAGCCAGGCTCGATTCGGAGATCTTCTCAGCAACGCCGGCTGCCAGAACCTGTTGGTTTCTGCCGTTTCTTAAAACGTCCACAGCCTCCCAAACTCCCTGCAGCGTGGAGTCGCCATGGGGGGAGAAGACACTATTTTCTCCCCTGAGACCCAACTTCACCGCGACTTGGCAGAGGGCGATATTGTTCAGCATTGCAAGGGGCCAGAGCGGAAAGATCTCCTGGTAAGCACGCTCATAGAATCGCTGGTAATCGATTTGCCGCGTCTCATCCAGCGAAGCGGAAACTGCTCCGGTCAGATCATCTGTCCGGTAGTCCACCATGCCGATGCCGGCAAAGAATCCAATCTCCAGGCCGGAGTCTCCCTCGCCGGACAATGCAGCATCCCGCATAGCCTCCTGGGCACATTTCATGAGTATCAGGGAGTGCAGATCCATGATGCGGGATTCCCGGCGAGGCAGGTCCAAGCTCTCCGGGTTGATGCCTGAAACAGAGGCTGCGAGTTGGCAGGGAAAGCCAGAGGCATCAAACGCCGTTATCGGACCGATGCCGCTCGTTCCGGATAGCAGGGCGGTCCAGGTGCTTTCCAGACAATCACCCAATGGAGTAACGATGGCCCTGCCAGTTATCACTACGGGGTCTGTCATTTGTCGCCGCCTAACTCAAGAACCATCCCAGGCAGCGAGGCACAGACAGGCATTCTGGCCACCGAAACCGAATGAATTCGACAGCAAGATCCGGTGCGGCTGATGGCGAGCCTTGTTCGGAACGTAGTCGAGACGACACTTTTTATCGGGAAATTCATGGTTGATGGTGGGAAGGATGATGGACTTCTGCATACCCATGAGCGAAAGGATACTCTCAATGGCGCCCGCCGCAGCAATGGTATGGCCCAACATGGACTTGTTCGAGCTAACCGGTATGCGTGAGGCATGCTCGCCAAGTACCGCTTCGATGGCACGGCTTTCGGTAAGATCATTTTGCGCGGTGGAGGTCCCGTGGGCGTTGATATAGTCGATTTCCTCCGGTAGCACACCCCCATCAGCCATCGCGCGGCTCATTGCCAGTATTGCCCCCTCGCCTTTCGGATGGGTGTCGGTGATGCGGTAGGCGTCGGCGGAATCACCATAGCCACGTAACTCTCCAAGGATTTTGGCACCTCGCCGACGGGCATGTTCCAGCTCTTCGAGAATCAACGCCCCGGCGCCCTCGGACATGACAAAGCCATTGCGCTTGCGGTCAAATGGTCGCGATGCCGTCTGGGGTGTGGTGTATTTCTCCGCCATGGCCTTGATCAAAACGAAGCCGATGAATCCGGAAAAATTCAGAGTCGCCTCGCACCCTCCGGCAACCATGACGTCACACTTTTCATCCTGAATCAGCCGAAACGCCTCGCCAATGGCCTGAGCCCCCGCAGCACAGGCGGAAACAATTGACAAGCTACTGCCACGGCAGTCAAACAACCTGGCCAATATTGCCGGCGCAACGTCTGGTTTTCGCTTGAGGAAGCTCATGTAACTGAAACCGCCGGTTGCTTCCAACTCACGCAGATTCCACCCCGTTTTCTCGTGGTAGAACCGATGTAGAAAACGCATTTCACCGGTACTGGGATTCTCACCGTGGGAGCCCAGAGAGCAACCGATTCGGTAACGGTCCCGCACCTGATCGAGGTTGGCCATCTCCGCGGCTTCCCGAGTGGCCAAAATCATCATGTCCACCGCTCTGGAAGAGAATTTTCCACAGCGCGCCTTACGATAAGGCGCAAACGTGTCCAGGGGTTTCAACCAGTCATTATTCACTTCGCCGCCGATACGGCAGGGAAGTCCGGTGGTGTCGAAGGCACGTATCTCACTGATGCCGGATTCACCCCGGCTGGCGCGCGCAAAGGTATCCTCTGCACTGGCACCAAGGGGATTCAGTGTGCCATAGCCGGTAATCACCACCCGGCGGCGCTTGACGGACGTGCTACTCATCGGACCCGCATCAGAACAGATGGTGTTCTTCCTGAGCCCGTTTCAGCCAGGCCTGGGTGAGGTCGTCACCATTCTCGAAGGTGCCGGCCGCCTGGCAGTTGCCGCAGAGGATTTTGGTTCCCTCCAGTTTCCAGGCCGCCGCGCCACATTCACCGCAGGTCTCCGGCAAGGTATTGAGGATGTCCATGACTGCCCGGGCCATAGAACTGACCGTTACCAACTTTGGGACATCATCCATATCCATGCCTTCGTCGATGTCCGGAGAATCTTCTCCGAATCGCAGCCGTAACATTGCTATCGCACCTGCTGTCAGCTCGCCACTCTCTTCATCGATAGCCTTATCCTCGCCAAACAGCTCTTCGACATGTTCCAAGACCTGATGCCTTGCCATCTTGATGCCGAAGGTCTGCTCCAGTTGGTAGACCACATCCAGGAAGTCGAGCGATTCGGCCCCCAGATCGTTGATCAACGAGCTGTCGGCTTCGATGGTAGCCTCGTCGATGCGTAACGTGTCCGCGAGAATTCGCTTCAATTCACTGACAACCAGTGCTTCTTGGATTTGTTCCTGTTTCATCTCATACCTTGATCGAATAGAGTTGGAGGGGCTGGAAACCGTTTGCAAGCCAAAATTATACAGGATTAGCGGCGGTGGAGACGACGTTTTCCCTAGCCCCCCTGGTAGCTGAGATTACTCATCCCGTGATCGACCACGATAGTCTGGCCACGAATTGCACGGCTTGCGGGAGAGCAAAGAAAGGCAACGACATCGGCCACTTCGTCTTCTTGAACGAAAAACGCTTCCGGTATCTGTTGATCCTTCTCCCAAAACTGCCGCAATACCTTGAACGAATCGGTTTTGACAATACCGGCACAAACTCCGTTGACCGCGATGCCCTTGGCTCGAAACTGCTCTCCGCAATCCCGCACCACCACCTCCATGGCCGCCTTCATACTGCCAAGCGGATAGGAGGGACTGTATACGCGGCTGCCGAGACTGGAAAGAAAAACAATACTGCCATGGCTTTCCTCCAGATGGGGAAGGGCCGCCTGGATACAGAAGATATTGCCCAGATAGTTGACGCCGACCAGTTGGTTCAGATCACGTTCGAGCAGTTTTTCGACCGGCTTAAACGGAGCCAGAGCCGCATTCAGGATGAGAAAGTCCAGACCGCCCAGTGCGGCAACCCCCTCCTCTACCATGCGTTTTACATCTGCTTTAATCGAAATATCGCCCCGCACCGCGATTGCTCGCCGCCCCAGGTCTCGCGCCATGTGGCACAGATTTTCGGCCTTTTCGGCAGATTTTCCAGGACGTCGATGGGTAACGATGAGGTCCGCGCCCTGGCGCGCCAGGGTCGCGGCGATAGCGTGTCCGATTCCCCGGGAGCTACCGGTGACTAGAGCGATTTTTCCTGCGAAAGGCTGTTTATCCATGGGCATCCCGAGACCGCGGAAACCGATGAGCAGAACGGCCGCCGGACGTCCTGCTCATCGGCAAAGGCGGTAAGGATAAAGAATTGCCTGCCAGTTTACCAGACCATGTGGTCCGCCCGACACAACCTGTCTCGTTAACTCCTGCGGGACCATTTCGGTAAAAAACGTCCAGCCCGATTTCGGTAGATTTCGTACTCGTTGCCATATACTCCGATCAACCAGCTTTCCTCGTTGCCGGCTTTCAGGTACATCAATATCAAGTGCAACAAGGCGATAAATAGCATGGGATGTATTGGGACCGCTACATAACTGGCCAGCATCATTAAGATGCTGAGCGTGTAAATAGGGTGCCTGATGCGGCTGAATGGGCCGTCGGTCACCAAGCTGGTCTGCGTATCGGTATCTACCCCCACCCGCCAATTCTGTCCCATCCAGTGCCAACAAAACAGGGTTGCCAGCAGGCAGATCAGAACGATGCCAGCCGCCGCCCAACGCAGCGCCAACCAACGTAGATCCGATACCGACGCAGGGACAAGTTGCCATATGGCATCCGACTGGGTGATAGTAAACCAGGGAAACAGGACCCAGCCGGTGATGACCGGCACCCAAGCCAGCCACATCAGCCGTTCCAAGGTCTGTTTCGGAAACAATCCTGCTTTTCCTTGACCCCGGATGCGCATCCGGGCAGCTTTGAATGCCACGCTAATCCAGTAGATCCAGACCGACACAGCGGTAAGCCAGGCTGGACCCTGCCCGGAATCAATCATGTCGGCCAACCTCAACTGTCGAGGTTGCCGTGGAAATGGGATTCTGTTTGATAACGCCCCCTCGGTGTAAGACTTCCAGGATTTGGTCAACTACCAGCCGTTGGACGGTGGGATGTTCCTCTATGGTGAAGTGATTGACCTCCTTGATCAGCGACTCGTGATCGGGTAGTCCCCGCAAGTCTCGATTCTTAACCTCGGTCGATTGACTTTCCCGCTCCACCGGCACCCCGCGCAGCCAGGGCATCCAGTCCGTGGCGGGGTTTGATAGGTAGAAATTAACGCAAAGCCCGACGTTGGCAGGTACTTTTGGGGGTAGCGTCGGATCCACCAGTACCAAGGCGTCAACCTGTACGCCCTGATCCCTGAGTGTACGGGCTAGCCGAATGGCATCATCCGCTCCATAACTGTGCCCGGATATAATCAGCGGTCCGTGCGCTTTGCCCTGTTTATGGTAGGCAGATATTTGTTCTCCTAAGTAGGGCCAGGAGGGGCCGGAGTGAACCGAGGCGTCGACACCTTGGGCGCGCAGTTGTTCACCCATGCTATCCATGCCCAGCGAAAAGACATTGAACAGACCCCGGAGTAAATATACTTCGCCTTGCATGCGCTGGTGTTCTAAGGAAGCATCAACGACCAGGGAATGTTGGGGGTTAGTGCCGCAAGCGCCAACCGCAAGGGCGGCCAGCGATAATAGGCAAAAGAGTTTGAGGAAGGAGGGTCTGGTCAACAGTGGGCATCCTCACAATGTCGTCCCGTTTCGCTTTACCGAACCCGCCGGAATATATAGGAAAAACCGACAGGTCGAGTTTTTTAGTTGCCCTGGTTTCCGATCGGAGAGGGTTCCCTGGGGCCGTTCAACCATCGCCCGATTACACCATATCGGACTACATAGCGGTAGGTGATTAGAGCGATCGAAAGTGTGAAGCCAACCGAAATAAGAAACACAACAATCGGAGGAATTGATATCGTCAGCCAAGTTCCCAGTCTACTCACCGCCACTTGGGACAATCCAACTACCGGAAGGTGAACCAGATAGATCCAATAGGCGGCATCTGATAGATAGCGAATTCGCTGTGAGATATCTTTGGCCCTGGATAAGAACAATCCCAAAAACCCCCAAACCGCCGCCCATGAATAGAGACTGACCGACAACGCAAAACCCCAGTCTAGGGAGGAGGAATCCGCTGAATGGGTGGGGCTTAGGCAAAGCACCCAAAACGGCACGGCAAATAGCGCAACCGAGGCGCCCAGGAAGATGTGGTATCGGGGAATCAAGAGGCTGAGCCTTTCCCGAGCTGGATATATACAGGTTCCCGCGATGAAAAATACAGCGTAGTAGACCAGGCCCAGAGGATCGGGGACCCAGCGGTTGTCGAACTGTGTGTAAATTTCCGGTTTGATGACCAACAGCAAAAAAGTTGCGCCAAGCCACGGCAGAGGGAACCAAACAACCCAGGACTCGGGCAGAGGGTGGGGTAAGGTGAACCGTAACGCCTTTGGCCACCACTCCAGTGTGACTGCATAGGCGAAGCAATAGATCAACAGGTACTGAAGAAACCACAGATGGGCAAGTCCCAGGAGATCGTCTTTTAATACCGGATCGCTGAAGCTCATCCGGCCTAACTCACGCCAGGTTACCAGTCCGCGCTCCACCAGTCCGGCTCCCCAGATAAAATAGGTAGCTGGCAATAAGATTGGAATTGCGATGGCCAACGGGACCGCGATCCGTTTCAAGCGATGGAGCAGAAAGACTCTGGTGCCCCTGGCTTGGTATAACAGGGCCGCAAAAAAACCGGCGACAAGGAAGAAGAGTGGAATCCGAAACCCATGCAGATACCAAACCACCAGGTCAAATCCCCACCCTGTCGAGGGATCGGCAACCGGCCAAATCAAACCAGAAAGAGGAACCTGCATAAAGGCCGCTGCCCCATGCAGAAAGACCCCGAGAATCATCACCGCGGCCCGTAGCGCGTCCAGTGCGTCGATACGCCCGATGGTTGCGGTAACCTCCACTTCGGTGACTCCAGTCAAAGATTTTCCTTATTTGGCCACGAAGCGGCAATCCGACAGACAGGGATATTCAGCGTCCCTTTGCTATCCTCTGCGCAGAGACAACCGACTGTTGAGCCACCTCGGTTCTTATACCGCTGGAGAGTTTTCGAATTTGCTGACGTAAGGATCATGTTTAAAAACCCGTCCCCAATCTCGCGCTTCCCTCGACGACCGCTAGCGGGCCTGGTGTTGATGACTGTGCTGCCCTTAATAGGTTGCGCTAGCATTGGCAGCAACGAATTACGCGATGAAATCCGGTCGTACTCTTCTACCGCAAGATACCGGGTGCACACCCATTTCATCAACTCCCCTCTTGATGTGCCCCAGGTAGGGCGGCTGGGTAGTGTGGCCGCTTTTTTTCGTGGATCGGGCTTGAAGAATACCCGATATCATCTCACCACCAGTGGCAATCTCCTTGCCACCCAGATTAGACAAACGAGATCCGAAGACCCTCACGCCCGTATCGCCTTGGTGGGTTGGAGCGGTGCCTCACTGTGGGTTTGGGATGCACTGAACCACTTGAGTGATACTGGTGAAAAGGTAGATCTTATTGTCTATCTGGATAGCAACTGGATTAAGCAAAGAGTTGCCGAGCGGGGGCACCCAAACAATCTCGCTCGGGCCTTGCTTATCTATCGCATTAACAATCCCCCGGTAACGAAAGTGCCGAATTCGACAGTGACAATCATTCCCACAATGAATCACCTTGCGGTTGCCGCCCACCCCGTTTCCGTCCGCACCATCGGCAGAGCACTGATAGATCTCTTGCTCGATCAACCTAATTTATCCAGATAAAGTACTGTATATTATGATAATAATTATGTGAATATTATTGATATTATTACCCGCTATCCTTAGATTTTTCGGCAGCTGCGGCGCCCCGCTTGTGTTTCGATTTAAATCGATCTTCCACTAACGATCCTGATGCAGGTCGAAAGATTGATGCGAGTTCCCATTTATCAACGTCAAAGGCTTTCCACGACCCATCCTAGTTCGACATCATCAAGTTGCCCCGTACCAGGCGCTCGTTGACTTAGGCGATTGCAAATCGAGCTTCCCAGGCCGGCCAGGGTTATATCTGTATCGGCAGCTCGCCGAACCCGAAACCGATGGGTTCCATGGTGCTCCAATATATAGTAAAAATTACAATAAATATAAGTATGATAGGATATATATTAAAAATAGGAATCAAGTTAGCGGGAGCGCTTCCGAATCATGCACTAACCGTTGTGTCAGTGGGATTTCGAGAGTAAAGGGAGAGCAAACTGTTGCAGTGGCGGGAGCCGCCGCCGAAGATGAGAAACCGATATGGGCTACTTGATTGCAATACTGATGGTCGCCGCCAGTATCTGGGTAGTAGGGAACTTGCGGGCACCCAACCCAGCCATTCCACTACTGATCGTGCTCTGGTTGCTCGGTATTGGATTGATCACTGGTTTGTCATTTACGCTGCTGCTGTGTGCCTTGGTAGTGGCCGTGCTGCTGTTACTCTTTGGATCTAATAAAACCCGTAAACGCGTATTAACCAAGCCATTATTAACGCAGTTCCGGCGGGTACTGCCAGCCATGTCAGACACTGAGGCGGAGGCATTGAACGCGGGAACCGTGTGGTGGGAAGGAGAACTTTTTAAAGGCCGCCCGCAGTGGTCAAAACTCTTGAAAGTTACTTCTCCCCGGCTCTCTGCAGAGGAACAGGAATTTCTCGACGGGCCTGTAGAAACACTCTGTATCATGCTGAATGACTGGCATATTACATATGAAGCAAAGGACCTTCCAGAGACGGTATGGCAGTTCATTCGAGGGCATGGATTTTTTGGCTTGATTATTCCCAAACGTTACGGCGGACTGGAGTTTTCGGCGCATGCCCACTCTTGCGTAGTCATGAAACTCGCCAGTCGAAGTTTGGTAGCCGCGGTAACGGTAATGGTCCCCAATTCATTGGGTCCTGCAAAGTTGTTGCTGCATTATGGAAGCGATCATCAGAAAAATTACTACCTTCCCCGTCTCGCCAGGGGTGATGAAATTCCTTGTTTCGCGCTCACTGGGCCCCAGGCCGGGAGTGACGCCGGGGCCGTTCCTGACCGCGGCATTGTCTGCTACCAGCGATTTCAGGGAGAAGAGACCTTAGGTGTACTACTGAATTGGGAAAAGCGCTACATAACCCTGGGGCCCGTGGCTACCGTCATCGGACTCGCATTCCGACTGGAGGACCCCGAGGGACTACTGGGTGAAGCCATAAAGCCAGGTATTACCCTGGCATTGATTCCAAGAGGGACCCAGGGAATCTCGATTGGCAAGCGGCATATCACCTTGGATGTGCCGTTTCAAAATGGACCAATTAGCGGAAAAGATGTATTCATTCCCCTGGAGTGGATCTTAGGTGAGCAACAAGGTATTGGAAACGGTTGGCGAATGATAGTCGAGTGCCTTGCAGAAGGCCGGGGAATCTCCCTGCCGGCTTTGGCTGTCGGTGCCGCCAAGCTGGTATCACGTTATACCGGTGCCTATGCACGCATTCGCCGGCAATTCCATAAACCTGTGGGAAGATTCGAAGGCGTCGAAGAGGCCCTGGCACGCATCGCCGGATTAACCTATCAAATGGACGCCGCCCGTTTGTTAACCCTGGCAGCACTGGATACCGGCGAGAACCCATCCGTGATTTCAGCGATCGTTAAGTACCACCTCACAGAACGGTATCGGCAACTGATCAACGACGCGATGGATATCCAGGGTGGTAGTGGCATCTGTTTGGGGCCGTTGAATCTGATCGGGAGGGCTTACCAGGCAGTTCCGATAAGCATCACCGTCGAGGGGGCGAATATCCTCACCCGGAGCATGATCATATTTGGCCAGGGCGCCATTCGTTGCCATCCTTATATCCTTGATGAACTGCATGCCGCCAGTGAAAAAAACGAAGAAACCGCCTTGAATGCATTCGATCGTGTATTGTTCCGACACGGTGCATATATCCTCGGCAATATGGCTCAAAGCCTGTTACTTGGATTATCCCGTGGCCGGTTATCCCGCAGCCCGGTCAGGGGACTCACCAAAACTTACTTCCGGCATCTAAACTGGATGAGTTCATCGTTCGCGTTGTGCGCAGATATCACCATGATTACGCTGGGTGGCTCCTTGAAGCGGAAAGAGCGTTTGTCAGCGCGGCTTGGCGATGTATTGAGTGAGCTGTACATTATGTCGGCCGTTCTGAAAAAATTCCGGGATGACGGGGAGCAGCCGGAAGATCTGCCGCTGTTGCGTTGGGCCTGCGACGACAGCCTTTACCGGATTCAGGAGGCATTGCGCTCACTGTTCCGCAATCTCCCCTTTGGTCCGCTTGGATGGCTGATGCGTCTACTGGTCTTTCCTAGCGGATTTCCTTACCACCAACCTTGTGACGCTGTCGGTCACGATGCTGCGGCGGTGCTGCTGTCAAATTCCAGTGCCCGGGAGAGGCTTACTCGGGGCGTCTTCCTAAGTCACGGGGAGGGAGAGCGGAGCGGGCAACTGGAACGCGCGTTGAACCTGGTGGATGCAGCGGAGCAGATAGAAGCTGTGCTGCAAGAAGCACTGAAAAGCGGTCTCATTACCGGAAAGTCGTTAGAAACACGGCTCGACCAAGCCGTTGCCGGTCGGCTCATAACCCCGGCGGAACGGGAGGTCCTGGAATCAATGGAATGCTTACGCCGCGAGGTGATAACCGTTGATTCTTTTGCCGCCTACGGTGAAACGCAAAAAGACTTCCCATGGCATTCCGCACGCAGGCAGGATATCGAGCGTGGGTTGTAACGTTGGATAGTCGCAAGGGAACGGATGGTGTATACCTGTACCTAACAGGTCTTCAGGTACGCTTTCCACTCGTAAATCCGTCAATCAAGATACCGAACAATGAAATCGACAGATACCATCCCACTCGACGAAGCCCGTACCCTGTCAGGCGCTTTTCATAGTCGGCTGCAGCGTTCCGCTGATGAGATCGCCTACCTCCAATATGACCCGACATTGGGCCAGTGGGTTGAATACACCTGGCAGCAAACGGCCGACGAAGTATCCCGTTGGCAACAAGCAATGCTGGGGGAGCAGCTCGAGGTTGGGGATCGGGTGGCAATCATGCTGCCAAATAGTTGGGAATGGATGATTTTCGACCAAGCGGCGCAGGGGCTGGGCTTGGTCACGGTACCCATCTACACCAACGACCGGCCTGAGAATATCGGCTACATTCTGCAGAATGCCGGGATCAAACTCTTGTTGATCGGCGATAACGAACAGTGGCTGGGGCTACGCGACATCCAGGACCAGTTGGCTGGGCTGATCAGGATTGTGGTGTTGAAGCCTGTGGAGCCTTACGGGTTAGGATTGCGGGTGGCGACGACCGCTGAATGGCTGCCAGCAGTTGCGGGCCGTTTACACCGCTGGGATGGTGATCCCGATACCCTTGCTACCATTGTCTACACTTCGGGAACAACCGGGCGCTCCAAAGGGGTCATGTTGAGCCACCATAATATCCTGTTCAATGCCGCAGCCTGCTTGAAGGCTATCGACATCTACCCCGATGACCTGATGCTCTCCTTTCTTCCCCTTTCTCACATGCTGGAGCGAACCCTGAGCTGTTTTCTCCCCATGCTGGCCGGATCCAAAGTGGCCTTTTCCCGATCGGTATCGAAGTTGGCCGAGGATCTGGTTCAGGTACGGCCAACCATCCTAATTTCGGTACCGCGCATTTTCGAGCGTGTCTATGCGAAGATCCATGAAAAGCTGGAGACAGACCCATCTATCGTAAAGCTACTCTTCACGAAAACCATCGACATCGGCTGGAGACGGTTTGAATACCGCCAGCAACGACAGGATTGGTTTCCAGGTTTGCTGATTTGGCCTTTGTTGGAGCTTTTGGTGGCACGTAAAGTCCAAGCCAAACTAGGTGGCAGATTACGCTTTGCGGTAAGCGGCGGAGCTGCCCTGGCGCCGGATATTGCCAAGCTCTTCATCGGCCTGGGGGTTAATATTCAGCAAGGCTACGGTCTGACGGAGACTTCCCCGGTTATCTCTGCCAATACCTTGGAAGACAATATTCCCGCCAGCGTGGGTGCGCCGCTGGAAGGGGTGGAAGTCAAGATCGGTCCCTACGATGAACTACTTACCCGCAGCCCCTCGGTGATGCTTGGCTATTGGCACAATGCTCGGGCAACCGGGGAAATTATCGACCTTCAGGGATGGTTGCATACCGGCGATCAGGCGAAACTTGAGGACGGACATGTCTTTTTAACCGGTAGGTTGAAAGAGATCATCGTACTGGCCAATGGTGAAAAGGTTCCCCCGGCGGATATGGAGATGGCCATTACCATGGACCGGCTCTTCGAACAGGTACTGGTGATTGGAGAAGGCAAGCCCTATCTATCGGCCCTGGTCGTGTTGAACGACGATGAGCAAGTGATACTGGCCAATCAGTTACAATTGGATGCAAGCAGCGATACCTTCCTAACGGATAAGAAACTGGAAAAGGCATTGCTCGAGCGAATTCGCAAACTACTGCGTGCCTTCCCCGGCTATGCCAAGATTCAAGCAGTGGCGATCTCACCGGATATCTGGGATATCGATAACGGCCTGGTTACGCCAACTTTGAAATTGCGACGTGCGAAGATTATAGAAAGCCACCGCCAGTTGGTGGATTCGCTGTATCGTGGGCATTGATCGGCCCGGTTTATTACGGATTTCTTGTTCGAGAGGTTTCACGGCAAATGTCATTATGCCCACCGGACGGTAGTCCGGAAGAACAGCATCTCACCGTCCGCGTATTGGCAATGCCAGCGAATACCAATCCTTCCGGGGATATCTTTGGTGGTTGGCTCATGTCACAGGTGGATATCGCCGGTAGCATTCTCGCCGTGCAGATAGCCCAGGGAAGGGTTGCCACCGTCGCCGTTCATAATTTTCAGTTCATTCGACCGGTCATGGTTGGTGATCTTGTGAGTTGTTACGCGCAGATGGAGGCCCGGGGAAATACCTCGGCAAGGATTAAGGTAGATGTATATAGTGAACGGGAACGCGATCCCGAAACCGTTGCCCTGGTAGCGAGAGCGTCCATTACCTACGTTGCGGTCGACCAGCAATCCCGCCCCCGTCCCCTTCCGGAATCCTGACCGGCAGTTCGCAATCCGCTCGGCTTTTTAGGGAATGAGTACCGTGGATCCAACGGTTTTCCGCGCCTCTAAATCGCGGTGCGCCTGGGCGGTATCTTTGAGCGCGTAGTGTTGCCCGATGTGGATCCTTACTTGACCGCTCTTCACCATATCGATCAGGTCACCCGCGCAAGTTTCCAGTAATAAGCGGTTTCGGGTATAAGTGGCAAGGGTTGGCCGCTGCACATAGAGTGAGCCTTTCTGAGCCAGTACCCCGATGTTCAGGTTGGTAATCGCCCCCGAGGCACTCCCATAGCTGATCAGGGATCCGGTGGCCCTTAACGAGTCGAGAGATGCTTCCAATGTTGCTTGGCCTACGGAATCGTAGGAAACGGCTACTCCCTCTCCATAGGTAATCTCCCTAACCCGTTTGGCGATATCTTCGTTGCGGTAATCAATTACATGATCGCAGCCGTTAGCTTTCGCGATAATTGCCTTGTCGCTTGAGCCGACGCAACCTATCACCTCCGCGCCGAGCAATTTGGCCCATTGGCAGAGGATAGAGCCAACACCCCCAGCGGCGGCCATAACCAATATTGTGTCGCCGGGCCGGACGGGATAGGAGCTTTTCAGGAGATAGCGGGCGGTCATCCCGCGCAACATCATCGCTGCCGCTGTTTGGTCATCGATTTGCTCGGGTAGCTGGATCAATCGCTCCGCATCGATAATTCGGAACTCGGAATAAGCTCCCAGGGCCATGGCGTAGGCGACCCGATCGCCTTCGGAAACCGAAGTTACCTCAGGACCTACGGCAGCTACGATTCCGGCAGCTTCCACACCCAGCGTTTGTGGCAATTCTCCAACCGGGTAGAGACCCGTACGCTGATAGACATCGATAAAGTTGAGCCCGACGGCTGTCTGTTTTAACAGCACCTGCCCCTTGGCCGGCTTTCCAGGGTCGACCTTTTCCCACTTCAGCGCATCGGCTCCACCGGTTTGGTGGATACGAATCGAATGACTCATGACGTTAACTCCTCGAAAAAAGGTTTCATGATTGAGCCGCTGGCGATTCGGCACGGGCAAACAGACGGAAAAAATTCTGTGTGGTGAATTCGGCAACCTCTTCAACACCAATCCCACGCAGCTGGGCGATGCATTCCGCCACCCTGACTAGATACTGCGGCAGATTTGGTTTTCCCCGGTGGGGAGCCGGGGCGAGATAAGGGGCATCGGTTTCAATGAGCAACCGATCTCTAGGAACCTTTTTTGCAACCTCCTTCAACTCGCCGGCGCTATTGAAAGTGACGATTCCGGAGAGCGAGATGTAGAACCCCATATCCAGGGCTGCCTGCGCCATTTCCCAATCTTCGGTGAAACAGTGCATAACACCTCCAACCTGTTCGGCTTGCTCGGACCGCATGATTGCCAGTGTATCTTCCCGAGCCGCCCGGGTATGTATGATGAGGGGTCTTTCACAGGCTCGTGCCGCTCTGATGTGACGTCGAAAACGATCACGTTGCCAATCTAAGTCGCCCTCACTTCGATAGTAGTCCAATCCGGTTTCCCCGATCGCCACGTTTTTTGGATGTTCGGCGAGCAATTCCAATTCACCCGGCTCCGGTTCACGGCGGTTCTGATCGTTGGGATGCACACCCACTGATGTCGAAATCGAAGTATAGGGTTCTACCAATTCAAGCATCGTGGAGTAAGATTCCAAATTAATGGATACGCATAACAAGTGCGCGATTCCGGCGGCCTCAACGGCGTCCATCAACCTGGCAAATTCTCCGGTAAAGGGGGTCAGATCCAAGCGATCCAGATGACAATGTGAATCTACTAACATATAGGCGTCCAATGGTTGGCCTGCTCAATGGCATCATACCGGATTCAGGTTCGCCAGGGTGATGCAATCATCAGCGGATTCCAAGGTTTGATCCGCTATCCAGGCAGTATAACAGCCGGCGAAATATCGTCAGCCAGGATTTCTTGAGGTGGTTCATGGCAATCCATCCCTAGCGGGTACCAAACAGAATCTCGTCATTATCTTGCTGGTGACAGAATCCGTAGCCCGGCCGAACATACATCGCTTCAAAGGGTTGGTTAATGTGCTGAGATACATCGGTAGCGACAACCACAACGGCATATTTGGCCTTTGCACCGACTACCGGTATACGTCCAGAACGGGGGAACAAATCGGCGCGTAAATGTGCGAGGGATCGCAGAACGCCCAATGTACCGTGGTTGTCGAGGAAACACCAAGTGACAGTATAGTAGGATATATCGTCATTGTATGACCGATAAAGGCGTACGGTACGCGCCCGTTTACATCGGTACAGCTAGTCCTCAGTATTCAAGAACGCACTAACTCCTGCACCATGATCATGAAACCGCTGCGTCAGTTAACTCGCTACTATTCTGGCCAGCAAACCGATCGATTCGTCAAGTCACCCCCCTTGGGAGCCCGCCGACTAGCGGTATTAATCGTCATTACGGTTTTCTTTCTGAGTTTTTTGCCGTTTGAGTTCTTCAACCAGTTGTTCGAGAGTAGATACGCGAAACAGGGTATTTGGTTGATATTGATATTCAGTTCCCTTTTGATCGCTATCCCGCAGGTCAGAGAAGCTGATTATTGGTCTCCTTCCCGGCAGTTGCTGTGGGCTTCTTATTGTTGTCTTGGAGGCTACGCGGCTGTTTATGCCATATTTTCACCACCGTTGTTAAACTATAATCAACTGATCGGCATGGCATTACTGGTGCCGGTTTTTTCCTTTTTGGGCTTGGCAGTGTCCCGGTGGAAGGCAACTGTGTTGTACGCCATCCTTGGAATGACGGCTATCTACGTGGCAATCGCGGTGATAGTCGCGGTTTCAGGAAATGCTGAGACTGATTCGCATGGTTTCCGGCCGTTGATACCTTCTGCGCTGCTGGAGCTTAAACCTCACTACCAAAATGCCACTCAGCATATTGTGCTGTTTTCATTGTTAATCTGCTTTTGGCTGGTGAGATCTATTAGCCGAAAATGGCTCCAAGCACTCCTAATCCTGGCTGCTGCTGTGGCACTATTCATGGCGACGCAGTTTGGCGGCAGAGCCGCACTCATATCGGTGGTATTAGCGGCATTTTTCCAAGCTGGGATCCGAATTGTCCAGGCGCTGATGCAATTTCGCACGGCACGGGAAAGACTCCCCGCTATTACTCGGCCGTTGGTCGGGGCGCTGTTATTCACGGTGGTGGTCGTAGCCCCTCTTGTGGTTACAGACTCCCCGGCCCTGTTTCGGTTATCGGTTGCCTATAACAGCATGAGTTCCGACCTGGGGGCAGGTGAATTTACCGAAGCCACAGACCCCACCTACCGTAAACGGCTGTTCACTTTGGCGATCCAAGAATGGTTGCAAAATACCAGGACAGTAGTAATTGGCAATGGACCACAAACATTTAATGACGCCTTTGACGGCCAGCCTGGTGAGTGGTATTACCCCCACAATCTATTTCTGGAAGCATTGGCTGAATACGGTTTGCTCGGCCTATCGCTCATAATCATACCCATCCTCGTCCTGGCTTGGGCAGTTTTTAAGGCCTTGAAATACTCGACCGAACTCAAGGTAGACCAGCTGGCAATGTTAACCACCACGGCATTTTATTATTCAATTGCCATGGTAACCGGTGGACTCCATTCGATGTGGGTTCTGGTATTTCTAACCGCGGCTGCCTTGCCGAGTAACAGTCGATAGTTCCTATTGTCTTTACAGACGCTACATCGTGTGAGTTGGTCTTTCTGCCTTTAGCGCACCGGCCAGGTAGGTTTCGATCTTGTTGCGCGCCATGCCATCATCCTGTTCACTAAACTGAACACCAATGCCAGTCGCCCGGTTTCCCTCGGCTCCCAGAGGGGTAATCCAAATTATTTTACCCGCCACGGGGATCCGTTCCGTCTCATCCATCAGCGTCAGCAGCATGAACACCTCGTCACCGAGCTGGTATCGCTTGTTCGTTGGAATAAACAGGCCGCCGTTTTTTACGAACTGCATGTAAGCGGCATAGAGTGCGTTGGTATCTTTAATCGTCAACGAGAGAATGCCCTGTCTGGCGGGAGGGATTCTAGAAGCAGTCATGCATGTGTCTCCGTATTTGATTCACCGCTGGCCTCGAGCGATAGCAGCAGCTCCTCCATCATCATCTGTTGATTGAGCCGGGCACCTGCCCTTATTCCTTGTGCCGCCTGATAGGCGCCATCCAATAACCGGAAAAGGTGTCTGGACTCGATAGTTTCCGCGATACGATGCAGGCGACCACGCTGGTCCGGGTTCAGGATACCCTGATAGTTGGGATCCGCCTGTAATCGCAGGCAATCAATGAGCCATCCTGTATACCATCCGATCACCTGGGCGGCATCCAGTTTTCCCCACTCGGAGGCTACAACCACCGGATTCAGTTCATTATTCAAGATAGCGGCAAACTGTTCAAATAACTTTATTCTTACTTCCAATACATCGGAAGACGACAATGAGAGTGCCAACAGCGGTGCGCCGCACGCAAAATCGAGTAGCAGCTGAGGGTTACAGTCTCCCATTATTTGCTGGGTAAGCCAATTCACCGCCAAGGTGCGCTCAGGCATCTTCATCTTCAGGTGCTGGCAACGGCTGCGAACTGTTGCCGGAAGCCTTACAGGCGCGGAGGTGATCAGCAGGATCAATGTCCGATCTACCGGCTCCTCCAATGTCTTTAATAAGCTGTTGGCCGCTGAGCGATTCATGGCATCCGCGGGCTCGACGAGCACGACCTTGAATCCACCGCCTTGGGCAGTAAGCACCACCTTGTTGGTGTAGTCGCGTATTGCGCCAATCTTGATTACTTTTCCCGGCTCTTCGGGTTCAATTACCTGGAAATCGGGATGGGTGCCAGCATTGAACAAGTGGCAGTCCCGACAAACTCCGCACGGTTCACCGCTCGCCTGGGGCGAATGGCACAGTAATGACCCGGCGAGAACCTCGGCAAAACACCGTTTTCCCAGCCCTTTAGCACCTGTCAGTAGAAGTGCATGGGGTAGCCGATCCAACCGCCGGGAGGTCTGGATCCGTTCCCAGATTTCGGAATGCCAGGGTAGCAATTGGGATCCGCGCAACGGCATGATTTGCTAGCTGGCTACCAAGTTCATGATGATCTGCCTAATCTGTTGCTCCACTTCAGCCCGAGGACGGGAGGAGTCAACGATTTTGACTCTATCAGGATCTTCGCGAGCAATCCGCCAATAGGCCGATCTAACACGCTCAAAGAAGGCTTGGGATTCTGTTTCGAAGCGGTCGGGTTGAGAACGTCGAGCGGCCCGTCGCAACCCAAGAGTGACAGGCAAGTCTAGGAGCAGAGTAAGGTCCGGTCCGAAATCACCCATAACCCACTGGTGCAGCTCACGGATGTGGTCGTAATCAATACCCCTTCCTCCCCCTTGGTAGGCGAAGGATGCATCGGCGAATCGGTCACACAAGACCCAGTCGCCACGGGCCAGCGCCGGCTGGATAATACGCTCGATGTGTTCCGCCCGGGCGGCATACATCAGCAAGAGTTCGCTAGTGGAGGTAATGCCTTCATCACGGTGACTCAAGAGCAACCCCCTCACCTCCTCACCAAGTGCCGTACCACCTGGCTCTCTGGTACGCACCAATCGAACTCCAAGATTTTCGAGCAGTTGCTCAATATACCTAAGGCTGGTGCTCTTCCCCGCCCCTTCCACTCCTTCTAGCGTGATGAATTTGCCAGCTTGTTGCATGCAGTAACCGTAGGTTTCTACCTTTTGAGTTGATATTTTCGCACTGCTCGGTTGTGCTCGGCCAAGGTGTCCGAAAAATGATGACTGCCATCCCCTTTGGCGACAAAATAAAGATTTTTGGTCTTAGCAGGATGGACGACAGCATCCAATGCATCCAAGCCGGGCATGGCAATCGGTGTCGGAGGTAATCCGGCATGAACGTAGGTATTGTAGGGGGTATCCTGCCTTAGATCGCTGCGGCGGATATTGCCGTCGAACGACGGACCAATACCGTAGATGACAGTAGGATCAGTTTGTAATTTCATGCCTTTCCGTAGGCGGTGAATAAAAACACCGGCAATCTGAGGGCGCTCGCTGGCCAGTGCGGTCTCTTTTTCCACGATGGAAGCCAGGATAAGCGCCTCGTAAGCTGATGATAAGGGCAGATCCTGATCACGCTCGCTCCATTTCCGATTCAGCGCTCTTGCCATCGACTCATAGGCTCGTTGTAAGAATGCAACATCTGTCGTTCCCTTGGGGAAGTGGTATGTATCGGGCAAGAAGCGTCCTTCGGGATGCTCACCGCCATGACCCAGCCGCTCCATGAGCTGTCCCGCAGATAACTCTAACAGGGTATGCCGCAGATCCTGGCTACTGTGAACGGCTTCGATTACCTGGTGGATGTTCCAGCCTTCGATCAACGTCAGGGAATAACTCGTCACCTTCCCCGAAATTAGCAGGCTGAGCAGCTCTCTTGGCTTGGTACCGGCCTTGATCCGGTATTCGCCGGCCTTCAGTTGTTGGGCCATTCCCTCCCACCGGGCCAGCAGGCGGAGGTAAAGCGGATTTTCCAGATATCCCCGCTTATTCAGTTCTGCCGCCAGCATACGTGTAGACATGCCCGGTTTAAGTTCGAACAATACTCCTTCCTCAGGTAACTGTAAGGGGGTCTGGAGAAACTGCTTGAACTCGAGCATGGCCCAACCCACACTCAGGCTGGCGAGAATAATCAGAAACCCCAGTATTTTGTGCAGTACGCGCTTCATATGATTGGAGATGTCAGTCGAAGCGGAATCCCCGGTCCATTACCGCTGTCACCAAGGGAGAAGGAACTACCGCAGGATTATAGGCTACTCCCATGAATTCGCGTACCGGCCAAATGCCGATCAAAGAGTTGGATAGAAACATGCCGTCGGCTTGGCGGATGTCATCAAGTGTCAGGTCCTCCTGAGTGGTTGAGATACCCAGGGATTCCCCAATCTCCATGATCAGTTCCCGCATGACCCCGGCAATGCCGCACCGAGACAAATCCGGCGTTCGTAATCCGCCACCTGCAACCAGAAAGAGATTGCTCATGGTGCCTTCAATTACCCGCCCCGCAGTATCCCGCACGACTCCCTCCAGGAACTCTGGACTGTCCCACTCGCTTCTCGCCAATACCTGCTCCAAGCGGTTCAACGTTTTCAGGCCAGCTAGCGATGGGGTTGCTCCAAGTCTGGTTTCACACAACCGCACTCTCACACCTTGGGATAACAGATCTGATGGGTATTCCGGCCAGGCGGAGAACTGAATGATTCTCGTCGCTTCCACGTTTGCCGGCGGCAGATAGCCCCTTCCGCCAGCACCCCGGGTTATGATTAGCTTGAGCACGCCACGGCTGGACCTCGCGATGGCCTTCAGACCCTCCTCAATCAATTGCTCTGGATTGGGTTCCGGGATCCCCAGTCGATTACAGCCCCGGAGCAGTCGTTTCATGTGCCGTGCCCAGAGACAGGGTCTGCCCTCGACGACCGCAAGGGTCTCAAAGAGACCATCGCCATAGTGCAAGCCACGATCACCCACCGAAACCGTCGGCTCGAATTTGCCGTTGACAAGAACAACCATTCCGGGATAACGATGCATTCAAATAAAAAATCGGGGCACGACTCGCCCCGATTCTTGCATTGCTAGCACTGAGCCGAGTTATCCGCCCATGCGCCGAAATACGACCGTTCCGTTGGTCCCGCCAAAGCCGAAAGAGTTCGAGATGGCAACATTGATGGTCATCTCCCTGGCAGTATTGGGTACATAATCCAGATCACACTCGGGGTCTGGATTATGTAAATTAATCGTTGGAGGAGCAACTTGATCATGGACTGCCAAGACAGTGAACACGGCTTCCACCCCCCCTGCCGCACCGAGCATATGTCCGGTCATCGACTTGGTGGAACTCACTGACAGCTTGTAAGCGTGATCGCCAAACGCTCCCTTTACCCCCATGGTCTCGGCGATATCTCCCGCCGGGGTGGAGGTTCCATGCGCATTGATATAGTCGACCTCGTCGGGATTGACTTCAGCGTCCTGAAGCGCAAGCAGCATGCACTCGGTTGCGCCAATGCCACTTGGAGATGGGGCGGTCATGTGATGGGCATCGGAATTCATACCGATACCCACCAGTTCAGCGTATATCCTAGCCCCCCGAGCCTTGGCATGATCGTATTCTTCCAGAACCATGACACCTGCGCCGTCACTCAACACAAATCCGTCACGATCCTTGTCCCAGGGCCGACTTGCGGCCTCAGGATCATCGTTTCTCGTCGATAACGCGCGGGCGGCGGCAAACCCCCCAAGGCCAACAGGGGAAGTCGCCATTTCCGAACCGCCGGCGATCATCACATCGATATAGCCATGCCGGATGAGGCGCGCTGCTTCTCCGATACTATGGGTTCCGGTACTGCACGCTGAAACAATGGAATAGTTTGGTCCTTTAATACCAAACTTGATGGATAAATCGCCCGCCACCATATTAATGATGCTGGCCGGGACAAAAAAGGGAGATATCTTTCTGGGGCCTCGTTCGCTATAGATCCGGTAATTGTCTTCGATACTCGTAATGCCTCCAATCCCAGAGCCAATGGCGATACCGATTCGGCGGCTATTCGCTTCGGTGATTTCAATACCGCTATCTTCAATAGCCTGACAACCCGCTGCCATACCGTAGTGGATAAACTTGTCCATTTTGCGGGCATCTTTCGCGGAGATGTATTGTGTTATGTCGAATCCGTAGATAGGGCCACCAAAACGAACCGAAAAATCGGATACATCGAAGTGGGTGATGGGTTGTATGCCGCTCTTGCCGGCAAGAATATTAGTCCAGGACTCGGCTACAGTATGGCCCACGGGCGCAACCATACCTAGCCCGGTAACGACAACCCTTCTTCGAGACATTTGCAGATTACCTTGAGGTTTATCAAGTAGTTTGACGGAATGTATCCGGCGCCACTTGAGCGCCGTGACTCTAAGAACAACTGATGGGCGTCAGCTTTTGTGCGCGTTGATATAATCAATCGCTTGCTGGACAGTGGTGATCTTCTCTGCGTCTTCGTCTGGGATCTCAGTTTCAAATTCCTCTTCCAGCGCCATGACCAATTCCACGGTATCAAGAGAGTCGGCACCAAGATCATCAACAAAAGACGCCTCATTGGTAACTTCATCTTCTGTGACACCCAGTTGTTCTACGACAATCTTTTTAACGCGTTCTTCAATAGAGCTCATGGTTAAAATTCCCTCCAGATCAAGGATATGTCACCCAGCGGCAACAGCTGGGTATTGTATTCATAAAACCGCTAAGTTGGAAGTAGCTTAAGTCACCGTGCACGGGTGCCGGAAGCGTCTGCCAATGGCATTGCGGAAACACGGAACGGCGTGATGGATAACCCGTGTCAGGCCATGAACATGCCGCCATTCACATGCAATGTTTCGCCTGTGATATAAGCCGCTGCCGGAGAAGCGAGAAACGCGACAGCTTCTGCAATATCCTCGGGAGCACCCAGTCGGCCCAAGGGGATGGATACCAACAGGGCATCACGTTGCGCGTCGCTCAATTCCCGGGTCATATCGGTATCAATAAACCCCGGCGCCACCGCATTAACGGTAATCCCTCTTGACCCAACCTCGCGGGCTAATGACTTGGTAAATCCGAGCATTCCTGCCTTGGCTGCGGAGTAGTTACTTTGTCCAGGATTTCCGGTTGAGCCAACTACCGATGCAATATTAATGATCCTACCGCGGCGGGCCTTCATCATGGACTTCAAGCATCCCTTGGACAGCCGGAAAAGTGATGTCAGGTTTGTCTCGATGATAGAGTCCCAGTCCTCTTCCTTCATTCGCATCAACAGATTATCCCGGGTAATCCCGGCGTTGTTCACCAATATGCTGGGCGCACCGTATAGCTCAGTAATCCTATTTAATAGCGTATCGACCGAGTCTTGCTCCGTTACATTGAGGACCATGCCTGTGCCGTCGATTGAGTCTGCGGAAAAACATTCACTGATCGATGCAGCCCCCGATTCCGTCGTGGCGGTGCCCACCACTTTGGCACCGAGGTTTCCCAACTTGGCTGCGATTGCGCGCCCGATACCGCGGCTGGCACCGGTTACCAAGACAATCTCATCGTTCAGCATATATCACTCCGTGAATCATTGTTCTGCAGGTTTCGCCACCCACTTTCGAAAACGGCAGGGACAGCAAAATCGTGGGTATCGCTTAGCCACCATTCAGTAGGTAACGAGTGCGGACCCCCAGGTGAATCCTCCGCCAAAGGCTTCCATAAGCAAGGTCTCTCCCCGTTTGATCCTCCCGTCACGAACCGCCACATCGAGGGCCAGCGGTACCGAAGCCGCCGACGTATTTCCGTGCTCCGCTACCGTGACTACGACGTGATCCATCGGCATTCTGAGTTTGCGCGCGGTCGCGCGGATGATCCGGAAATTAGCCTGGTGGGGAATAAGCCAATCAATATCCGACTTTTCCAAACCACTTTTCTCGAGCGTTTCATCAACAATGCGCCCGAGTGTATTGACCGCCATTTTAAAGACTTCGTTGCCGCGCATTTCCACGAACGGCCGGTTATGCGCGTCATCGTAACCTTTGGAAATGCCCCCAGGGACCTCCAACAGATTTACGTAGTTACCATCCGCATGCAGATGGGTAGAGATAATGCCAGGCTTATCGCTTGCTTCCAGAACCACCGCTCCTGCGCCGTCACCAAACAACACACAGGTTGTGCGGTCATTCCAGTCAAGGATCCTTGAATATGTCTCGGCGCCGATCACCAGTGCGCAACTGGCGTTACCACTGCGGATGAAATTATCTGCCACTGCCAAGGCATAAACGAACCCAGTACACACCGCTTGGACGTCGAAGGCGGGACAGCCATGGATATCCAGTCTACTCTGCACCAGGCACGCGGTGCTGGGGAAAATCTGATCCGCGGTAGTAGTCGCCAGCACGATGAGGTCGATTTCTTTTGGCCCTTTGCCGGCAGCCTCCATGGCTCGGCGGGCCGCTTCTACCGCCAGATCGCAGGTGGTCTCTCCGTCCGCGGCGATATGCCGCTGCTTGATGCCGGTGCGCTCTTGTATCCACTCGTCAGAGGTATCGACAATCCCCTCTAGATCCTGATTGGTCATTACCCGGTCTGGCAGATAGCCACCGGTGCCGATAATACGGGAATAACTCACAAAACAGCTCCCTCATCGAGATGGGATGCAACACCCTCCGCGATGCGCTGGGCAACATTACTGTAAACTGCGCGCCTTGCTACATCGATCGCGTTCTCGAACGCCAAGATGTCCGCGCCTCCGTGGCTCTTGATCACCACGCCCTGGATACCGATCAGACTGGCCCCGTTGTGGCGCCTAGGGTCGATTCGTTGCCTAAATCCGTTGAGTACCGGCAACGCCAGAAACGCCGCAATTCGTGTGAACAAGTTCTTGCGAAACCCGGTCTTCAGGAAATGAACGATTACCTTGGCCACTCCCTCGGAACTCTTCAACGCGACATTCCCGACAAAGCCATCGGTCACCACTACATCCGCCTTCCCCTGGAATATCCCGTCTCCCTCAACATAGCCAACGTAGTTCAGAGAACTCTTGGATAGCAGTTGATGCGCCGCCTTGACCTGCTCGTTTCCCTTGATCTCCTCTTGGCCGATATTCAGGAGTCCCACCCGGGGCGTGGGCCGATTGCTCTCTAGCGCCGAAACCAACTCACTTCCCATGACGGCAAACTGAAACAGCTGGGTCGCCGTACAATCGGTATTCGCTCCCAAATCGAGCATCCAAGTATGACCGTCGATCGTGGGGATAGTAGTGATAATCGCGGGCCTGTCCACATGGGGGAGCATCTTCAAGACAAAACGCGCGGTTGCCATCAGTGCGCCGGTATTCCCGGCGCTGACACAGGCGCTGGCAACCCCCTGTTTTACCAAGTCGATAGCGACCCGCATGGAAGAATCCTTTTTCCCACGCAATGCCTTGGAAGGCGATTCATCCATTCCGACGGCCTGCGAGGCATGATACACACGCAACCGCTCGTTTCGCTGGTCGTCTCTTAAGTGCTCCCTGATCACCTCTTCATGGCCGACCAGGATCAAGGAGACATCTTGATTGTGCTTCAGGTATTCGAGCGCAGCAGGTACTACTACGCTAGCCCCGTGGTCGCCTCCCAGCGCATCTAAAGCAATTGTGATTTGCTGCTCGCTGGCCATGTTCGCCGCTAGTTTTCCGCCCTAGATGATGCAACCGCCCCGTAAAGGGCGGCCGCCGAAGAGAAAGCAATACTCAAGGTCCACGACCAGGGGGTCAATCGTCCTTTGCAACCGCCACCTTGCGGCCACGATAAAAGCCATCGGGTGTCATATGGTGACGAAGATGGGTCTCACCGGTGGTTTGGTCGGTACTGAGGCTGGCCGAGATGAGGGCATCATGGGACCGGCGCATACCTCTCCGGGCAGGGGTTTTTCTACTTTTCTGGACCGCCATTGCTTAGGCTCCTACTTTAAAGGTTTATCGAAACTGTCAGTTTTTAGACCCGCAAGCACTGCGAACGGGTTGGTCTTGCCGGTCTCATCCCTAGCCTGACCTGTCTCTGCCGCATCGAAATTCTCTCGATTCCAATCCGGCGTATCACAAAGGTTTTCAGCGTGCATGGCAATCTGCGGCAATGCCAGCAGCAGTTCGTCTTCAACCAGGCTCCGCAGGCTGATCGCACCCTCGTTGGCGAGCACCGCCTCGCAGGTGTCGGGCAACAGCTCCGCCTCGGTATCACCCAGGACCACTGCTAGATCGAGCCGGGCATCGACCGGAAATTCCAGTGTCTCTAGGCAGCGTTGACAGCGGATTGGCAGAACCGCCCTAACCCAACCTGTTATCCGCACCCGGTTACTTTCGTCCAAGTGAAAGTTAAGCTCATATGCCGCTGCACCCGCGGTATCGGCTAGCACCTCAGCCAATCGGGGTAACCGACGCAAGGCCGTTTCACCGGCTATGACGGCATGCCGAGACGCCAAACGCCAAGGATCTACTGTATGTGCTAAACCGGCCGACATAAGCGGGCAATAATATTACTCGGAGTACTAAACGTCAAAATTTTTACGCTAGAACGTCGTGGGGTAGCCAATGTGTGGATACAGACGAAAGCCTCGCGAATTGTATCACCCTGGGGGGTGGGGTAAACTTCTGTGCTGAAATACATCATCCGTTCTCCCCATGAGCAACCCCAATAATCCTTTGCCGTTGGTCTTGGCGTCCTCATCGGTCTATCGCAAGGCATTACTGGAGCGCCTGGGTCTCGCGTTTCATACCGCCTCTCCAACGGTGGATGAATCACCCAAACCGGGCGAATCTCCCGAGGCACTGGTTTTACGGCTGGCCGAAGCAAAGGCGAGCGCCGTAGCCAAAGGGTATTCGAGTGCGCTGATCATCGGATCAGATCAGGTGGCCTGTATCGACGATATGATTCTTGGCAAACCGGGAACCAGGGAACGGGCAATCGAACAACTCGTCTTTGCCTCCGGTAAGCAGGTTCGGTTTTTGACGGGACTGTGCCTTCTGAATGTTGCCACCGGGCAGATGCAGACGCTGTGTGAGCCCTTTTCCGTACACTTTCGGTCACTCTCCAAATCCCAGATTGAACGTTACCTGGATGCGGAGCAACCGTTCGATTGTGCCGGCAGTTTCAAGTCCGAGGGGCTCGGCATTGCATTATTTGAGCGTATGGAAGGAAAAGACCCTAATGCATTGATTGGACTGCCATTAATTCAACTAATAAAGATGTTATCCAAGGAGGGAATCGAAGTTCCTTGAAGAGCACAGTTTGGCTCAGGGGTTTTCTAGCCAATCAATGGTATCCGGTGATTCGGTTGCACCAGCGCGGATACTTTCCAGTTTTGCGAAGATCCGTCGCGCGCGATCCAGCTTATCCGTAATTTCGAGCCGGGCGGGGTCCAGTTTGAGCGCGGCTCCCCACACAGCGATGGCTGGGCCCAGTTGCTCGTCACGATACAGACGGTCACCCAGCTTAATCAAGACCGTAGCCTGATTTTCTAGGGCAAGTTGGACTTCGTTGATGAGCTGCCGTACCTCGACATTCTCGGGATCCTGTTTCAGGGCTTCCTCAAGTAATGGCATGGCATTGGTTAATGCGCCCTGTTTACTTTCCCGCTCCGCTTCCGAGATCAGCTTGCGCACGCGCTCGCTCCGTCGCTTCTCCACCTGCTCATCCTTGCGGGCCTGCGTTGCCTGCTCCCGTTCTTCCCTGCGGGCCACAGAGGCCTGCTCCAGGGCTTCGATCTTTCGGGAGATTACTTGCAGTTTATCCCGAATTTCAGCGGTTGGCGCGATTCGGTCGGCAATCAGTAGACAGCGGCGCGCTTGCCGCAGTTCGGGTGGCTCGGAATGCATACCGCACGCCATAAGGTCATCCATGCGGTTCTGCAGGGCTTGTTCATGAAAGACTATCCGGGATCTGAGAAACGGATCATTCGGGCTTCCTTCGGCAAGTTTTTCCAGGAGCGCCTTTGCCTGCAACAGGCTGGAAGTCTCGACCAGCAGTAACCGATTCTCGAGAAGGAGTCGGTCTTGTTCCCATTCTATGTCAATTTTATCTCTTAAGTTATAGATTTCAATATTATCTGGATAGTCTTGAAGTCCTTGTCGAACTGTTGACATCGCATCGGACCAGCGGCCTTGTTCACTGAACCCTCGGGCCTCGGTAAGATATTCCTCGGGCGTACGGGGTGAGTTGTCATTACTCTCAAACCGGGAGAGATTGTCGAGCGCAGTCTGTAAACCGCCGCAGCCGGTAATCATGAGAATTACCAGCAAGCTGGACAAGACGCGTATCAACTCGTTTCTCCCGGGTCTGGGTAGATGGCATCAAGACTTTGGTGGAGCAGGTATTCATCTGTGAACATGGAAAGATCGGTAGCATAAGGGACGATATTGGTACTTCTTCCCCGCACGCTGATGGGTCCCATTTTCGAGGGACGGATGTAACCCCGCATGCCCGGTTGGGCGGCCGCATCGTCGGTAAGCAGGATACCCCCGGGCTTAGCCAAACCACATATCCTGGAGGCCACATTGACGGTGTCACCCACCACAGTAAACTGCATTCTTTCGTGACTACCAAGATTGCCGGCCAACATTACGCCACTATTGATACCGATCCGGAACTCCACGGGCATGCTACCTTCGGAAACCCGTTTCTTGTTTATTCTGGCGGCCACCGATTGGATCAATACGGCACAGGTTAGCGCATGGAACGCGTGAAGCTCATCGTATTCGGGAATTCCGAAGAGAATCATAATGCAGTCGCCGATAAAGTTGTCCACCGTGCCTTGACAACTCTGTCCGGCCACCGCGAAGTAACGGAAAAAACTGTTCAGCAGTTCGCTAACCTCTTCTGGCTCTAGCTCCTCGGACAATTTGGTAAAACCGACGATATCGCAAAACAACACACTGCCTTCACTGCGCGTACCTCCCAGCTGGTGTTCACCCTGCTGGGCCAGCACCTTGGACGCGACATTGGGAGATAGGTATTTTGACAGGGTCTGTTCAACATGACGTTTCGCTTCGAGACCTGCCGACATGTTACGGAACGAGGTGAGCACCCGGCCGATCTCATCACGGCGTTCCTGAGCGCCCAGGTCCCAGCTTTCTCCCCTATCAATCGCTTCGCCTGCCTCCATAAGCTGATGAATCGGTCTGCAAAAACGGTAAGCCAGGGGAATAGCAAGAAATACCCCCAAGGTGATCAGCCCGGCCGTGGTCAGCACCAATGCGTTCACCGTTCTCCGCAAGTTCGATTCCATCGGTGCCCGGTCGATGTTAATGGCGGCGTATCCGATACGGGTATTTTGAAACAACACGGGCTTCAGATAGGAGAATACCGCACCATCCTCGGTTACTTGTGAACGGATGGCATTTGAACTATCGTCGACCCCGTGAGAGAAAAAAGGATTGTCCTGGTTGTCCTTGAAGGGATTTTCTCCGGCACTGGCGAGAATCTTACCGTTCAGATCAAACAGTTGCATACCGAGTATGAGCTCGTTCTTGCCCTGCTGGCTTACCAGAACCTCCAATGACAGGATATCATCCGCGATCAAGGGTTCGCTGGCCGCCCGGGAGAATTGATCGATGATTATCTCTCCGAGAAGGTTGGTCTGTTGATGATAACTCAATTGTTGTTGGCTGATCAGGAACCAACCCAGCAGTGACATAACCAAGGTTAGCAACGCGGCAATGCTAACCGACCATCTTATTGCCAGTGGTATCGGGTAGGTATTGAACCGATCAAAGAGTTGCATTATGGGGAAGATTCTGGGGCGGATAAGATTCGAATGGCAATTATCAAACCATAACGATGAGATTGGGCCAATTCTACCACCTTACTCATTACCTGTGATGGTTGCGTTGTGGCTCACTCCGGCGCTACTTGGAACCGAATTCCAGGGGTACAGGTCGATACACCGCCTGCCATCCTGAATAGCCACATGGCGCCGATTCATTCTCTCCACCCCCAGAAAAAAGCCTACCTGTTTGCTGTGCTTACGGTATTGCTCTGGTCCACGGTTGCCACGGCCTTCAAGCTATCCCTACTCTACCTGTCGCCGTTACAACTGCTTTTCTACGCCAATCTTACATCCATTTTAACCCTGTTGATCCTGTTGGGCATGGAAGGAAGATTTTCGGAACTTTGGAACCTGACCATGGTGGATCTTCGGCAGGGACTGCTGCTTGGATTGCTAAACCCACTGCTGTACTACCTGATATTGCTACACGCCTATGATTTGCTCCCGGCTCAGATAGCCCAGCCCATTAACTATACCTGGGCGATCACCCTTTCGCTGCTTTCCGTACCCCTGTTGGGACACCGTTTGTCCGGTATTGAACTGGTTTCCATCCTGATCTGCTATGGAGGGGTGGTGGTGATTCTTACCGGAGGAGATTCTGGAGCCTTGGGATCGGTCAGTTCCACCGGAGTCATGCTGGCGTTGTCCAGCACCTTGGTTTGGGCGCTCTACTGGATTTTCAATACCAAAAGCCACCTGGACCCGCTCGTTAGCCTGCTGCTTAATTTTGTCTTTGCCCTGCCCTTTACAGCGCTACTGGTGTGGGTGACAGTGGGCTTTGAGCCAGCGGATCTGCGGGGATTGGCGGGGGCAGTTTACGTGGGTGTGTTCGAGATGGGCGTGGCCTTTGTCCTGTGGCTGAAGGCAATGCGCCTAACACACAGCACGGTGAAGATTGCGTCGCTGATCTACTTTGCACCCTTTTTGTCGCTTATCCTTATCCACCTTCTGGTGGGGGAAACGATACGGGGTAGCAGTGTCATGGGTCTGATCTTGATCGTACTGGGAAATCTCCTGCAACAGGCGGGCCACTCCAGGAAGCGGGGTGAAGTTGCGAAGTGACTGAAAACCGCGTAGCTTCTACCGCCGTTCACAACAGCAGGCTGTTTGCCGATGACCGAAAAAATTTACATTGGAGCCCAGGCGTTACTGCTCGATTCGTTCAGACTGGGACTGCAAATCTATCAAAGCGGTTTCCGCCCTGACTTTATCGTTGGCGTCTGGCGGGGTGGTACTCCGGTGGGAATCGCCGTCCAGGAGATACTGGACCGCTATCAAGTGAGGACGGATCATATCTCCATCCGTACCGCTTCCTATCAGGGTATGGGAAAGCGGAGTAAAGAGGTTAAAGTATTCGGCCTGGATTACCTGTTGGATAATATTAACCACGAAGACTCCTTGCTCATCGTCGATGATGTCTTCGATACGGGTCTGAGTATCCAGGCAATTGTCACGACGCTTACTCGCAAGGCCCGGCGCAATACGCCTCACGACATCCGCATTGCAACGCCTTGGTTCAAACCGTTGAATAACTTAACCGACATGACGCCGGACTATTTCGTGCATGAAACCAATCGTTGGCTGGTGTTTCCCCACGAGCTGGACGGGCTTACCGATGAGGAGATGCTGCGCTATAAGCCGGGGCTTAGGGAGCTGGTCGAAGAATTTGGAATCTAGCGGTGCGCCGGTGTTGTGCACCAGCGCCTTTCTCAAAGGCCAATAACCTTTAGGATTTGGTGATAGGCGTCGTTCCATGCCCCAGGTTGCAGCATATCCACGTCGATACGATGGAGCTGACCATTCCGCTCTGCATCATCCAGTAACCGGGACCTTTCCATGGCACTGTCCTTGAAGGTGAAAAGGATTGCCCGAGCCTCCTTGGCGGCGATCTGAGCGGCTATCTCCTGAGGACCCACTACCAGTGCGCCAATCTCCGCGCTATCCAGCGCCAATGCCAGATCGCTGTGCATGATGCCCATAAAATCGCCGTGATAGTCCATGCTTGCCAGGATCTCACCGTTCATCCTCGCCAGATGAAAGGCCGCTTCCGGGATATGGCGGTATTCCGCGTCTGTAATGTGTTGCCGGGTGGTAAACCAGGTGGGACGCACAAACCCATGATTCACAAGCAGCCGGCGGGGAGCGTCTCGACTGCCCGTCCATACATTGCCCGTAATACAGACAAGTTTCTTGGAGTTAGTGATTTCCATAGGGCTATTCTGCATCAATTCAGTATTGACACAAATATCTCCATGCCACCTGATCGTAGCGCAGCCTTGAGCTGGCTACCGGCCACTGCTTTGCCGGGATGGGTCCACAGATCGGATCCGGCCGGCATCAGCCGGTAACTTGGATCTTAAGCAGTTCCTTGCCCGCCGGATCAGACAGGTGCACGGCGCAGGCGATACAAGGATCGAAGCTGTGCAGGGTGCGTAGTATCTCCAGTGGCTGAGCGGAATCGAACAGAACATGGTTATCCTGAAGTGCCGCCTCGTAGGCGCCCGGCTGTCCCCTGGCATCCCGTGGACCGGCATTCCAGGTGGATGGCACGATGGCCTGGTAGTTTGAGATCTTACCCTGTTCGATCACAATCCAATGCCCCAGTGCTCCCCGGGGTGCCTCCATGTATCCCGCGCCTTGGCACTTGTTAGGCCAGCTCGCCGGCTCCCACCGGGCCTCGTTAAATGTTCGGACATCTCCGGATCTGATGTTGGCCACTAAGTCGTCGTACCAGTCTTGCATGGTATCCGCTAGCACCTTGGACTCCAATGTCCGGGCCGCGGTTCTGCCGAGCGTGGAGAACAACGCCGTTACCGGCAAATTCAGTTTTTTCAATGTGAAGTCGGTCAGCTCAACGGTAGGTTCATGGCCCTTGGCATACATCATGAGGACCCGCGCGAGGGGCCCAACCTCCATCGCCCGGTTCTTCCAGCGGGGCGATTTGATCCACGAATAGGCTTGCTCAACCGCAAGATGCTGGAAGGGGGGTTCGGGTCCGGTATAGTTTAATTGGGTCTCACCTTCATAGGGATGTAAACCCGCCTGGTTTCCGTCCGAGTAGTCATACCAGGAGTGCGCCACAAACTCCTGGATTTGCTGCTTGTCGTGAACGTCGATCTCATGAACGCGGCTCAAGTCACGGTCCAAAATAACACCGGCGGGAAACAGAAAACTGGCAGGCTCGTTCATATTGGTAGCCGGAAGATCTCCGTAACACAAAAAGTTACCGAGACCCTCGCCTTTCTCAAACCAGTCCGGATAAAATCCGGCGACTGCCAAAGTATCGGGGAGATAGACTTGATCCACGAAGGCCCGCATCTGGGTAATTACGTCCTGTACCTGCGCTAAACGTTTGGCATTGATCGCCGAATCCGAGTCCAGATCAATGGGACAAGGCACGCCGCCGACCAAAAAATTGGGATGCGGATTCTTGCCGCCGAAAATGGTGTGCAACTTAACCACATCCCGTTGCCAAGCAAGGGCCTCCAGATAGTGGGCCACCGCCATGAGATTGGCCTCTGGAGGGAGCTTGTAAGCGGGATGCCCCCAATACCCGTTGGCAAAGATGCCAAGCTGGCCCGATTCCACGAAAGCGGCCAGTTTTTTCTGTGTGTCGGAGAAATAGCCGGGAGAGGATTTGGGCCAACTACTCAGGGATTGGGCCAACTGAGACGTCTTGGCCGGATCGGCGCCGAGTGCGGATACTACATCCACCCAGTCCAGGGCGTGTAGGTGGTAAAAGTGCATCACATGATCATGGATATACTGAGCGCCAATCATCAGATTCCGGATCAGTTGGGCGTTGTGTGGAATCTCATAGTTGAGTGCGTCTTCCACCGCTCGGATCGATGCCATACCATGCACCAGCGTGCACACGCC
>JAGRGP010000087.1 GCA_020445415.1 Gammaproteobacteria bacterium
ATCGTACCTGCCTATATCGCGACCAGGTCGGGTGCATTTCAACCCGAAGCAAATTCATTGCATACTGCAGCGAAACAGCCTCTTACGGGATCTATCTCACATAATTGGGCAAATCCACCCCTTGAAATCCAACGATCCCACTCTACGCTTAATGTTAACGCTAACGATAGTAATACAGGTTTCTCTTTAGGGTAGTGTCGGCGACCGTTGCCCGCTAACGATTCGCGGGGCACCCAACCCGTGGACGAAGCGCTGCCCGCCGACTAACACATTATCCTGTCTATCGTGCTGGGTAGAGATCCACCACTGATAAGGAGGTAACCATGGATTGGAAATTAAGCAGGTGGGTAGCGCCCGCCGTTTTTGTTGCCCTTGCCACCTGTCTCACGCCCCCGCCAACCCTCTCCGCAACCGATTCGCCCAAGTATGGCGCTTCGGGTTTCTACGCCGGAGAACAAGGGCTTGACCCCTCCCAACGAGCGGGGCGAGAGATTTGGTACAAGGCAACCGCGGGTAATGACCGCTTTCACACCTATGTCTTCCAACAGCGTATCGGTGTACTCATCGACTGGTACCGGGTGCTGAGTTCCAAAAGCCGTGAAGACCGGTTCACGGCCTGGGGACTCATCAACGATCCCGACTGCTGCCAACCCGGCAGTCAGGGGTGTCCTGCAAAAAACTACCAGGAGACCTATGGATTTGACTGGTGTCCTGGAGACGAGACCTTGCTTCAGTTTGTGGGTAAAAGCGGATACCTTGACCCCGCCTGCGATTTCCAAGAAGGACCAGTAGCGGCAGGTAATCCCCATAACCTCGCCGAGCAGCGTCAGTCTTCCTGCGATCTTGCCTTCGGAACCTCAACCGGCGCGCTCGGCTTACGGAAGTTTCCCAATCCCAAGTTCGACAAGGCGCGTTGGAGTGAGCTTAACGGTGGGGACCTGGGGAGTTGGGCTGGATATAACCAGTTGCTGAGCAACGACCCGGATAACTCCGACAGCCGGATCAGTCATTTGCGGGATGGTTCTATCGAGCCCCCGTTTCGAATCGGCATGGCCTGCGGTGCCTGCCATATCGCCTTTGATCCGCTCAATCCACCGGACGATCCCACCCATCCGAAATGGGAGAACATAAAGGGGGCGGTCGGCAACCAATATGCCCGGGTCTCAGAACTAATGGCCTCCGGCATGCCGGCCAACAGCCTGGAATGGCAGGTATTCTCCCATGCCAGGCCTGGGGCAACCGATACGTCGGCGGTCCCCACCGACCAGGTAAACAACCCCGGTACCCAGAATTCCTTGATCAATATCGCCCATCGCCCGGTGCAACCTGGGGAGAAGGTTGATCGTTGGCGCAAAACCACAAGCTGTCCGGCTAATTCAGATGCTGAACAGTGCTGGTGCGAGCCCGGCAAATCCGCCAAGTGCTGGGAAAAAAGCGAACAGACCGAAGCGGTACACCACATCCTCAAGGGCGGTGGTGACAGCGTCGGAATCGATCTCGCCATCCAACGCGTCTACATCAATATCGGCTCTTGTTCGGAGAGCTGCTGGGTCAATCATCTGACCGACTTGCGCCAGCTCGACCCACAACAACGCGGATTTGGCCAGACGCCGGTGGATATTGGCCAATGCCGACGAGATTGCCCCAATTTTCGGGCGATCGAAGATCGGGTCGACCAGGTCATCAGCTTCTTCATGTCCCCCGAGCTGTACGCCACCGACCTCCAGATGGCGCGGCAGAATGAGGTAAGGAAACAGGATCCCGCGGGAAGCTACAGCCGGGACGACCTTATCGATGACCTCGAACAACAGTTTGGCGCGGGTGCCGTCAATCGGGGCCGGGCAGTGTTCGCAGAAAACTGCGCCAGCTGCCATTCCAGCCAAGCGGGGCCAATGGAGTCCCGGGACTTCTACAAGACTTCCTCCAAGACCGGATTAAGGGAGGACTTTCTAGGAAATGATCAGTCGATTCCGGTTTCCGAAGTGGGAACATTCCGTTGCCGGGCCCTACACTCCAACCATATGGCCGGCCACGTCTGGGCAGAGTTTTCGTCAACCAGCTACAAGGAACGTGCCCCAGAGCGCAATATCCGGGAACAGGCCGATGGCGGCCGGGGTTACTATCGAAATATTTCCCTGGTCAGCCTGTGGGCCCATGCGCCATTCCTCCACAACAACGCCCTCGGGCCAGAGATCTGTGGCCAACCGAAAGACAGCCGTAACGACTTCTACCGTCAAACCTATGTCGACGAAAACGGAACCTTGCTCTCTAAGGCACCGGCATGCTGGCCTTACGATCCCAGCGTGGAAGGACGCTTCAAGTTATATACGGCCTCCATGGAAGATCTGCTGAACCCGTCGCGAAGAGTCCCAAAAATCACCAAGGTCAGTGAAGATATCATTATCGAGGTGGGCCCCAGACTTTGGGATGGTGAGCAGGAGCGCCAAATCGTCGGCCTAAGCATTCGCGTGCCCGCGGGAACCTCCGCGGGGCTGCTGGGCAACTTCCAGTACAAGGCATTTCTGGTGGATTTGGTACTGGCTGAGTTAGACCGCGATAAGTTGCGGAAACGGCTTACAGAAAGCATGTCCTCCAGCGAGGTGGACCAGTTGATTGGGGAACTGCGGGAAGTGGTGGACGAGATTAAGGATGATCCCGCCGCTTTCATCGGTGTTATCGGCCAGCACCCCGAGATACTCGAGCTTTACAGTTCCTGCACCGATGATATCGAGAATAAGGGTCACGACTTTGGAGGTGATCTTCCGGATTCCGACAAGCGCGCCCTAATCGCGTTTTTGGCAACACTCTGACCGCAGGAGGCACTATGTCGAACAGGATCCAGAACATGCCGAAACGCCTGACTGCTCTGAGCGTTTTTATTACCCTGTCATTGCTGATCGGCGCCTGTGGCCGAGAAGCCGAAAAGGCAAACATCGAGTTCATGGAGTACGGCCAGGACTACCGCGGCAAACCCATGTTCGCCCGCCTGGAGCACAAGCTGCCGATTGCCGACACCCGGGAGCACCGGGAGCAATTGGCGCGGGTAACTCCTGCCTATTTAGCCGGCCTGGATCAAGAGCAGGTTGATCAAATCTACGCCAGGTTAACCGCGGGGCCGATTCCCGATGGACCCTACGACGGGTCGCTGTTCTTTCCCCAAGGCAGCAGCGGTAAGCTCCGGGCCTCGGAAATAGTCGGCGGTCTCAAGGGCTTGGCGGTACGGGTCAAGGGTAAAAAATTGGAGATTCTCGGCAAGATACTGTGGAAAGGTAAGGTCTTCTACCGGGACGAGATGGTTCTCCGCAACCGGATCGAGGATCTGGCAGTGCTGGCACCAATCGTCGACGATGTCCTCAACGTGCCCAAGATCGAGGTCGACTCCCGGGATTCCTGGTTGATGTTTCCAGCTCGCCTTTACTGCGGCCAGAGTCTGCTGGACGGACGGCGGGAATCGCTGATCATCGACTATGCCTTTACCGATGAAATCAATGGCTACCGGGAAAAGCCCGACTTTCTCGCCGGACGCCGAGGTTTCATGGTGCGTGACGAAATCCGCATGATCCGCCCCGGGTTTTACTTGGGAAGAGCCTATCTAAACCGTGTTTTCGTCCTCAACTTCACCCTCTATAACAGTGAAATCGCGGAAGCCACGCGGGATCAATGGATCGAAACCGGGCAGGTACCGGAAGACTGCTGGATTGGGCACCAACGCTTAGCCGGTGCCGCAGCCAACTAATCAGCAACCGCCATCTGGGCTCTTGGAAACACCGTGGGCAAGCGCAATCAGCACGCGACAGCATCTGTATTGGCTGCCGTGGCATTTTTGGTATCCGGATTTGTCGGATGTCATGCCATGGCAGCGGTAGCTGACGGCGGGGCGCAGCCAGGTGGCACTCCGGGGAGGCAAGAGATTGCGTCTTGGGTGGTTGACTTCAGCCAGCCGGGCAGCGACTTTCCCCCCAGGGGACGCTCACTGTTTGATCAGATATTCAGCGAACCTAAAGAGGATGGAGGATACGCCTATCATATCCCTTTCCCGTTTTCCGCCCTCCGGGACCGGTTACTCGCCCAGCTACGCCCGGATGCGGCAGGGGCTCCACCGCTCAAGGAGGTGCTTATTCCCTTGGGTCGCTCCTTGCAGCGTACCGCAGCGGCTCCGGAGTTTTTCCGCTTTCCCCGAGTGGTATTGGCGGTCGATGGAGAGGCTGCCCCACCCCCGGGTCAATCGGGACATCACCTCAAAGACCGCTTGTATCTTGGATATATCGAGCAACCGGGGATACTGGAGGTGATCAGTTACAACGAAGAAGCGGGGCGTTTCGAATTTCAGATCGTAAAAGACTACCGCGCCGGCGGGGCACCGGAAGTGGTCTACGCACGCCGCGCGGTATGCATCGCCTGCCACCAAAACACCACACCGATATTCTCCCGCCCTCTCTGGGGAGAAACCAACTCGGACCCCGGTATCGCACAACTGCTGCAGGCCGAACAGCGGGATTATTACGGTATACCCACCGCATTGGGTATTGATATTCCGGCCGCCATCGACGCCGCTACCGATCGCGCCAATCTAATCCCGCTGGTAGTAAAGTTATGGGACGCGGGCTGTGGACACAGTGGGACGTCGGCGATTGCCCGTCGCTGCCGCGGCACGGCGTTGGGCTTTGCGTTGCAATTCAGGCTTACCGGGTCCCTGGCGTTTACAACGGGTGCAAATACCAACTGGCAGTGGCTGAACTCCGCCCTCACAACCGCGGCGATGAGCAACTGGCCCGGTGGACTCCTGATCTCCAGCCCGGATATCCCCAATCGTCTGCCCGTCGTGACCGAGACCCCGGCCGCGGTATCGGGGGCCCGGATTCCCGGTCACGGAGACGGACAGAACCCAGGTAACAACCGGCTGCTCCAACAAATGCATATCCCGGCGCTACAAGAACCCCTGCAGCCCAGACCGCCGCTGGAGAAGGTGGACGCCCCGGAGGTCGCTCATCGCTTGGTTACCGGGCTTGCCAGTTTTCTCGCCGAGATCGACCTGGAACAGCTAGATCAGTCACTCTTTCAGCTCGGCCTGCAACAGGGTAAATCCGATTCCTACACGAGTCAGTGCCGGTTTTCTCCCCGCAAACGAGATGACGGGAGCTACCGGATCAGCCTACGCTGTGCCCCGGATGCCGACACCGACCAGGGAGGGTTCGCGCTGCGTGGGCGGCTCTATCTGATAAACGGGACGATCACGCGGGGAGTAATCGATCAACTCACACTGCCTGGAGAAGGTGCCCCCTCGACCGGATTGGAGGTCTCCTCGGCACGTATGCAGGAAAACCCTGGCGGTTTGCGTGAAATCAGACTGTCGCTGGCACGGGGTACACAACATGCCCGCCTGAGTAGCGGCAATGCCATTGCCGAGATACGGATCAGCTGGCCCTGGGATGCCACCGCTGGGATCTCCGCGCCGTTCCCGCAGCTCACCGGGATTCCCGCGGCACTAAACGTCCTCCAGGATTTCGTCCTCTTGGAACAAGCCCTCCGGGATTTGTCGACCTCGGCCGATGCAAAGGACGATCTGCTCTCCGGACAGCCTTTCCGGCGGCGATTACTGCTCCGCACCCTCTTCCCGCGCCTGGGTATTCAACTGGCGGACTGCTGTGCGGAAGATCAGGAATACCCCCCCATCCGGGTGGACGATGCCGACCGGCTGACCGCGACCGGTAAGGTGGAGCCGACAGCTATCCAGGGTCCGGAGCGTGGGTTCTACCGGTTCTGCTCCCGCTGTCATCTTACCCGCGAACGCTTTCCACCAAACTTCCTGTTTGGCGACACGGCCCAGGTCCAGGCTAATCTTGAGCACTGCGCAGAACGTCTTTATGTGCGGTTGGGCATGTGGTCCCTGCCCCCCGGAGAACGGCTCAAGACTCCGATGCCGCCGGTGCACGCGCTGTCCATGCTTCAACTGGATGAAGCAGGCTGGCGAGACAGCCCGGAACTGGCTGGCCTAGCTGCCTACATCGGTAACAGGCTGCAGCAGCAGACCGGTAGGGAACCACGGCTGGGCGATCTCCTCCGGCGGGGTTACGAAAACCTGCGTGGTTGCCTGGCCGAGAATTTGGCCGGGACGACTCAGGAAAGGGCAACTCCCGGTCTCACGGCTACCCACCTTGAAGGACAATAACGATGACCACTCATGCAGAAGATCCGCCCCTCGAGAACCACCATGCCACCTACCGGCCTCGGGTAATCTGCCGTTGGATACTCGGCCTGATGATACTGGCGACAGTGGTGTTGGTCACCTTGGCATGGGTACGATTTGGCACTGATCGGCCAACGGTGTACGAAGACAGCGTAGAGCACTTCAAATACGGCTCGACTGGTGGCGAGCGGGAAGCGGGGTTCCCTTACTGGATCTGGAAAGCACTGCCCAAGGTCTGTGCAGACTACCTACCGGGGGAGGGGTACGCCTCCCTGGGTATGCTCTACGAACCGGGAAAAGACCTGCCAATCGGGGTCTCCAAACGGCGTGTCACCGGCATTGACCGGGTGTTCCTCAATTGCGCCGCCTGTCACACTAATACCTATCGCTCCACACCCGACGGCGAGCCCCAGGTGGTGGCGGGCATGCCGGCCAACAGCTTCGATCTCATGGGCTTTACTCGATTCTTCTTCGACTGTGCCGCCGACGGGCGTTTTACTCCGAAACATATCATGCCGACCATCCAGGCGTTGAATGCGGACCTGGACTTGATTGACCGCTACTTGGTGTACCCTTTAGCGGTGTTGCTGATGCGCGATCAGTTGATGATGCTGCGCCAGCGGTTTGCCTTCATCGCCGGCCAACCCGCTTGGGGCCCGGGTAGAGTGGATACCTTCAATACCAATAAGGTTCAGTTTAACTTTCCGATGGATCGGCTCGCCCCCGAGGAAGCCCCTGGCACAACCGATTTCCCCTCGATATGGAATCAGCGCCAGCGCCAGGGAATGCAGCTCCATTGGGACGGCAACAACTCTCGGGTCGAGGAACGCAACCGCAACGCATCATTCGGCACCGGGGCCACCCCACCTACCCTGGACCGGTCCAGTATCAAGCGCATGGAAAACTGGCTGCTCGATGCCCAACCCCCCGCTTGGCCGTTTGGAAAGATTGACCCGGCACTTTCGGCGCGGGGCAAGGATCTGTATCAGCGGTATTGCTTGGACTGCCACGGCACCAGCGGCACCGACTTCACTGGGAAGTACGTGGGGACCGTACTCCCTATCGAGGAAATCGGCACCGACCGACACCGGCTGGACTCCTTTACCCGGCCGCTGGCGCTCAACCTGGCAACGGTCTACGCGGGTTACGGCGATGAACGCTTCAGTCACTTTCGCAAGACCAACGGTTACGCCAACATGCCCCTGGACGGCATCTGGCTCCGGGCTCCCTATCTTCACAATGGTTCAGTGCCGACCCTCAGGGATCTGCTCGAACCCAGTGATAGCAGACCTCGGTTATTCTACCGGGGTAACGATCTCTACGACCCGGAAAATGTCGGTTTCGTTTCCGACCTCCCGGCAGAGGGCGAGAAACGTTATTTTCTTTTCGACAGCAGTGTGCCCGGTAATTCCAACAGCGGCCACGAAGGCCCGGCCTACGGCACCGATCTCTCCAGCGACGACAAACGTGCCCTGGTGGAATACCTGAAAACCTTTTGACCCTAGGCATCCAGGAGACTGGCCATGACGACGGACAAGCCAAGCCGCAAAGGACGCAAACTACGAATCATCTTCGTCACCTTGGTGGTGCTGGTGGCGCTGACTGCCGTTATCGGCTGGTATAAGTTTTTCAGGGAGGTACCACAACCTCCCTTTGCCAATGCCGACGAGCGCTTCATGTACGGCTCGATCGGCGGCGAAAACGAAGCCGGAATACCTTATTGGATCTTCCTCGTATTGCCGCGCATGTTTCCCGACTACTTACCGGGCCCAGGCGGTTACGCGTCCTTGGGTGTTGCCTGGGAAGAGGGCCAGGAGACACCGATCGGATTTACCAAGAAGACGGTCGGATTCCCCCGAGTGGGCAATACCTGCGCGGTATGCCATACCGCTTCTTACCGGAAATCCGCGGATGCCGCGCCGGTATTCGTGGCCGCGGGTCCAGGCCATACCTCCAATGTCCAGGGGTTCTTCCGTTTCCTGCGCGATGCGGCAGCAGATCCACGTTTCAACGCGGATAATCTACTGAGCGAGATCGGCTTGGTGACCGAACTGTCGTGGCTGGATAACCTGCTCTACCGCTTCATCATCATTCCTTTCACCAAGAAGGCTATCCTGGAACGGAATTTTGATTGGATGGAGCGGGAGGACATGGCTGACTGGGGCCATGGCCGGGACGATGCCATGAATCTGACAAAGTACTTCATGCTGAACATGGACGAAGACGGCACCTATGGCCCCACCGACTTCCCGTCGATTTGGAACCTGCAAAAATACCGGCCCGATGACGGGATGCGCATGAATTGGGATGGAGCTACCTACGATGCCTACTCGGTACTGACCGACTCCGCGCTCGGGATCGTGGTAAAACCCCAGGACGATTTCGAGGAGCAGATGGATTGGATGCACAACTATCTCACAAACCTACCGCCACCCAAGTATCCCTTCTCCGTTAACTCCGAGTTGGCCGCCCAGGGCAAGCCGCTGTTTGTTCGAGAGTGCGGCGGTTGCCATGACAGTGAACGCACGGGAAAACGGATTCCCTTACCGGAAATCGGCACCGATAGACACCGAATCGACAGCTGGAGCCACGCCGCGGCCAAGGCCGCCAACCGCACCGCCAGCGATCTGGGTGTAACCCGCAGGGGCATGGTCGAAGACGAGCCGCTGGATGGCTACATTGCCGTCCACCTGGACGGCGTCTGGCTACGTGCCCCCTATCTTCATAACGGCTCGGTCCCCACTCTCAGCGATTTGCTCAGCCCAGCAGCGAAACGGCCCACGATGTTCTACCGGGGATACGATCTGTACGATCCGGTGAATGTCGGATTCCAGACCCAGGGGCCGGAGGCCCAACGCCGGGGGAATCTACACGACACCCGTCGGCGGGGTAACGGCAACCAAGGGCATGAATTCGGCACCGAGCTAACCGGAGACGAAAAAAGCGCACTGATCGAGTATCTGAAAACACTGTAGATGGGCAGGAGTAAATAACGCTTGAACCGGGTGTGCGAACTCAGTAGGGATGCCCGCCACACACCTACACCGCGCGACTACCGCAAACTGCCGTCACCCTCCGGCGGGGGTGACGAATACCCCAATCTGAATCCAAAATCGCGGAGCCAGCCGGCGCCTGTCCAGAATCCAACCCCCATCGTTGGCCACTATCTTACTTGCTGTTGACAACCTCACGGTTGAGTCCGGGCTTGCCGGGAATCCTTGAGGATCGCTCCCTGTTTTTCCGTTAGAATAATCTCTCCGGCGTGCGAGACGCCGGCCCTTGGGGATTGCCCAACTGAGCAATTTTGAGGGTGTGGCATGCCTACCGGAATGTCAGCCGACCGGCGTTGTCAGGTTTTGTTATCAAGGAGTGTTGAATATGGATAAGCTCGAGAAAATCGAAAACTACAATGAACCTAAAGGCCCGGTGGTATTAGTGGTGATGGATGGCGTGGGGATTGGCCGCAACCCCGCCAGTGACTTCGTAAAGATCGCCAGCACACCCAATCTCGATTGGCTCCGAGAGCACACGCTTTACACCGAACTAAAGGCCCACGGCACAGCCGTTGGACTCCCTGACGATAGCGACATGGGAAACTCCGAGGTAGGTCATAACGCCATGGGTTGTGGAAGAATCTTCTCCCAAGGCGCGGCGCTGGTCGGCAAGGCAATCGCTAGCGGGCGATTGTTCGAGGGTGACGTCTGGCGGGAGTTGGTAGCTAATGTGATAGATCACCAGACTACCCTGCATTTCATCGGTTTGTTTTCCGATGGGAATGTCCACTCCAATTTGAACCATCTCGAGGCGATGCTGACCAGGGCCAAAGCCGAAGGTATACGCAAGGCGCGCATTCATCCGCTGATTGATGGCCGCGATGTGCCACCCACTTCGGCCCTTACCTACGTCGACCGATTTGAGGGTTTCCTAGGCGATATCAATGCCAGTGGAACGGTGGAATATTGTGTGGCATCGGGTGGTGGCCGCATGAAGATTACCATGGATCGCTACAATGCCGATTGGGGAATGGTCGAGCGCGGATGGAACACTCATGTAAAGGGTGAAGGCCGCGGATTTCCGACGATGCGGCAAGCCATCGAGACTTACCGAGCCGAAACACCGGGAATTCTCGATCAAGATCTGCCTCCTTTTGTCATCGAACGGGATGGTAAACCGGTGGGCCGAATCGAGGATGGCGACAGTGTGATCTTTTTCAATTTTCGCGGCGACCGGGCACTGGAGATAACCAAGGCGTTCGAGGCTGACCAGCTCAGTGAGTTTCGGCGTGGACCCAAGCCCTCTGTGCTCTACGCCGGCATGATGCAGTATGACGGTGACCTGTGCGTACCACAGAAATATCTGGTCTCTCCACCAGCAATCGACCGTACCATGAGCCAATACCTGTCAACCACCGGGGTGCCCCAATTCGCGATTTCAGAGACTCAGAAGTTTGGTCATATGACCTACTTCTTCAATGGTAATAACTCCGGGAAATTCGCCACCGAAACCTGGCGGGAGATTCCCTCGGACAACTGTCCGTTTGAGAATGCGCCGAGGATGAAGGCCAAGGAGATTACCGATGAGGTGGTACGTGCCATCGAGAGTGGCGAATACCGTTTTATCCGCCTCAACTACCCGAATGGCGACATGGTTGGACATACCGGTGTTTTTGAAGCGGTGAAGATAGCGGTAGAGGCAGTCGATGAAGGAGTGGGACGGCTTATGCAGGCAGTGCGTAACACCGGGGGCATACTGGTGTGCTCCGCCGACCATGGCAATTCTGACGACATGTGCGAACTGGACAAAAAAACGGGCCAGTTAAAGCTCGATGATGAAGGGAAACCACTGCCGAAGACCGCCCACTCGCTCAATCCAGTGCCGGCGATTATCTATGATCCGGCAAATGGTGCAAATGCCCGCCTCGCCAAATTGGACCAACCAGGGATAGCAAATTTGGCTGCCACCTGCATCACCCTGCTCGGTTACCGGCCTCCCGCCGACTACACCGCCAGCTTGGTCGAAGTTGGTGGGGCCACCCGCGACTGATTGCGATGACCCTACCCGATGATTATGCCGATAGCTGATCGATAATCGCACCGATAGCGCCTACCAGCCGGGCGCGACGCGCCGCCGATTCCCGTTTGCTGCCTTTTTGCGGAGCCAGCGGTGCCTCGGCTGCCAGCCTGCGCAGCAGCTGGAGTTGTTCAATAACCGAGCTGAACTGCCGAGGCGAGGCTGCGACCCGCCGGATCTCCTGGTACCGGGAGGCAATCTTCGTAGCTTCATCTTCGTCCAGGGCGTCGGCCATCAACTGTTCGGTGAAACGCAGTTCGTTACCGGTGATGGCATCCCAAAAACGCTCCCGACTCACTTCAAGTCCCGGATCGTAATGGTCGGCCAGCGCCCCCCGCCAGCGTTCGACCAGGCTCTCGTCAAGGGAGTAATCCCCACCATAGTAGTTGACCAGCAAATAACGCAGAGCCAACAGATTGAGCACCGGATAGGGATTGGGGCGGCCCGCTTGGCGCTGCAGAGAAAGTTCGTTCGCTTCTTCGTAGCTGCGGCAAGCGGCTTGTAGGGATTTGACCCGAGCCTGGGTAGCGGGCCCGGATAACAATGCCTGCCGCTTGTAGGCGCTGCCGAGCAGATTCATCCGCTCGATGGTCTTACCGAAGTCGGAGTTCAGTTGGTTCAGGGATGCAATGGCTTTTTCCAAATCTTTTCTGGCACTAGATGCCTCGCCATCGGTCTCCAACGCGATGGCATGGCGCACCCTAAGATTCGCCAACTGCTCAAGATCACCGATGGAAATCGCCGGTTTCTCACCTGCGGCTCCCGCTTCATAGGCGGGAATGGCCTTGGAGAAGGCCCTCAACTCGCCCCAAGCACGCCCCAACGCCCCTTGTAAGGTCGCATCATTTAGCCACTCCTGAGGCAGGTCATCGACGAGAGACTGCAGCTTGTCTCGCAGCGGACCGGCCTGCTCCGCCGTCTTCGCCTGGGCAGTGATATTATCGATCTCGATGCGGCAATGGCTCTTGGAGATAAAATTCCAGTGTTTCGACTCGGTAGAATCATCGCCATTGGCATCATCCACCAGCCGAAATCCCGGATCGCCATAACATTGATAAGCACCCCAGGTATTAAATTGCGGAAAGACGCCTTGAGTCTTTATCCTCGCCTCCTTCACTGCTTTGCCAAAATCCCTCCCCTGCAGCATTTGGCTGTAGAAAGTCCGGGCAAATACTTCCGCTGCATCATCCTGAACCGCCCAGCCCGCCACCACAACCGCTCGGATTCCCCGCTGAATCAAAGAGACGCCAAAATCGGCCGCTAGCAAATTGGGGCGATCCAACCCGGTCTCCACGCTGCCCCCGGTTTTTCCTAAATGACAACAGTTGATGAACGCCAGCTGCGGCACGGACGGCATCTGGCCGATCTCGGCCGCTGTCAGGATATGGTCCTGGCCGATCAAGACCCCGGTCATCTCCTGGGGCGATTCGTCACCCGCGCACCGCACCGGTTGTCTGACCACGCCATGGGCGGAGACATGCAGAACCCTAATCTGCTGGGTCATCAACACCCGCACGATATCGGCGCCTCGTTTTCCAGTCAGCTCCAACGGCGAAAAACGCTCTGCCCAAGGTTTTTCCGCAAACAGTGAAGCGACCGCCTTGCCCTCGCGCTCAGCACCTTGGAGTTGAGGATAGCCGCTACCGGAGATATCCGGATCGGCAATCACCACGAGCCGTCCACGCAGGTTGGCCATGCCGGGGTTTTGCCCGGGCAGCGCCAGTTGCCTGATCACACTTGCTTCGCTGGCCAGCGCTCGGTCACCGTCCGGAGTCGGGTACTCCAGCAGTTCCCAGGGATAGATAGCGGAATGCTCATCGACGACCAGCACGAGATCTCGGCGCTCCGGCGCATGGTGTTTAAACTCAGGTGGGATCAACAACTCAAACAAGACCCTGCCGACCTTATCATCGGTATTGATACTACCGGTGGCATCCCTGAGAAAAGGCTCTACGGAGCAGCGCTGGGTCTGGGTAATTACCATGGGAACCCGGGCACCCTGGTCGATAATCGTAAAACTCAGGGTACCGCTTCCCCCGTTCTCGATGCGAATACGCGGCCACCAGCCATCCTGTTCCATGGCATAGATCCTGCGGCGTCCTCCCTCCATTGATTGCAGTTGGCGCGTGGCTTGAATACACTTTTCGTAACGCGCGTTACCGGCAATCTGATTGAGCAAATGTTGCGCCAGCGATGCGCGGTCTTCGAACAACTCAACGAAGCGAATCCCACGTATCAGGTAGTCGCTGTTCTGGTTGTCGCCCGCCAGCTTTTCATTGGCTTCCAAAACCCCCTGGATAATGGCACTAAGTACGTTCTCCATGGAAATGCCACCCGAGCCCGAGCCGATAAGCAGGCTAGCGAACTCGATACCCTTGGGTGGGACAGCCTGATCCTCGGTGACTTTCAATGCGTAATCCGCCACCGCGCAGCGCACACCAGACGTCAGCATGCCGGGGGTCAACCCACCCACGTCGCCAAGCCCCACCACAATGGCTCCCACCAGTCCCCCGGCAGCATGATTTATGACGATCTCGTGGGTTCCTGCCGCCCCGGGATACAAGCCAAGGTTGTAGCGGCGGCGCAGCCGGCCCGTTAACAGGCCATCGAGCACCGCTTCGGCGCTCACGATCTCGTCGCCCTGATAGTGGCCAACCGCCACCGGTAGACCCACGAAGCGAAGGTCGCCGTGCACGACCGAAACCTGCACCTGAGGCAAACCGGTTACCGGTGCGGCGCGCGGCCCCGCGCTACCCATCGCCGCCCTTATTAGGCGCTCTTCATCAGGCAGGTAATCGGCGCTGTCGGCGGGCATCTCACGCTCGGGTTCCACCCCCCGGGAAACCGGGGGCCGACCGGAGAATGCCAAGGTGCCACCGCCCTCGATGATCTCCAAGATACCCCGGAATCCCGCGGGGTAGTTGGCCAAGTCACCATGCGGGGCATCCAGATACCAGTGTTGCACACCCTGGGGTATTCCGCCCTCCCAGGGCACTCGGCCATCACCCCGGCTGGTGGACATTACCCGAATCTTCCCTGCTTCCACCACAACGTCAACCGGCGTGTCATCGGCCCGCCCCGCGATATAAAACACACGCTGGGTATCGAGCGGCGTATCGGAGATCTCCTTCCAGAAGCGCTCCGCCTCCCGCAGTGCCTGCCCGGTTGGTACCTGCCAGTCTTTGCCGGCAGCGGTAGCCACTCCGTTCCAAAAGGCGCTTGTGTAGAATCCGCGCACCTCACCCGGTGGCCGGGAACTCTCCCGGGGCAGTAACTCGAGCACTCCGGGAAACTGGCGGATGATATCGATCAACTCCCCGTGGGAATGGACCAGATCAGCCATGGCCAGGTATTTGATCAGCTTCTCCTGACCCAGCAATACCCGCACCATGGAATGGGACCCGTCGTTGGGCGTTCCCAGCATCAGGACCCGGGACTGAGGACGACGGCAGATGGCATCCCATAGCTGAGGGTGCCGCGCGATCATCGCCCTCACCACCAACCCACCCATCGAATGGGCAATGAACCGCACGGGCTGAGCGGAACCTTGCAGGTACTTCTCCACCTCCGTCCCCAATTGGTCCGCGGCATGGGCGATAGACTTGCGCCAATCATAGGCGAAGGGGATGACTTCATGGGATTCGGACAAAAAGTCCGCCAGTGCCCCATAGCTCTGAGCCAAAGGTTTTACCGGGGCCACCTCCCGGTTACCGATATCCAGCTTACCGAACCCGCCCCAGATCAATCGCGACATATCCACCCAGACAGAATCGCCCCCCACCGCCAGTTCGCTGCCCAGGATACCGGGGATAATGAATACCGCCGGCACCTCTCCGCTGGTCCGCCCACGGGGTAACGAACGGGCAATCACTTTGGGCTGTTGGACCCGCTCGACGAACCCTGAAGGCCTTTGCTCTCGCAACCCTGTCAGCAACGCCGCTCGGGAATCGTCGTTGGCGAAATAGGAAAAATGATTAACCGCGTCGCCCTTGAACGACTTGGCATAGATTCCAAAACGACGTACGGTGCCACCATCCATCGACGGGGTGTTGACCACCAGGTCATGGTCCCCTTCGTAGAACCGGTCCACCAATAGCAGTGCGATTTTCTTGAAGATCCCCTTGGGCTGGATATCGCCTTCAATGACCGCCAGCGGTGCCAACGAGCTACCCCGGGAATTGTTGAGCATCTGCATGGTAGGAGAGCCCGGCATCTGCGCCTCCAAGCCGGGGATCTGCTCGGCACGGGACTTCTGTTTGACCACGGCCAACAGTAGTGACTTCACCAGTCCGTAAACGGGGCTAGCCTTCAAGACCGGAATAAAGCCGATGATGTTCAGCAGTGCCGACAGATACATATCCAGCCGATTACTCGCCAAGGTCGTACCCCGGGCCGGGCAAGCCACCCGCACGAAGCGCTCCACGGTGATCCCCTTCTCCCGGAACAATCCATTAAGCTCCCCGAGCTGTTGCCGCTGCAAGGCATAGGGATCCGGTTCACCCTTCCCGCCATTGGCGGCGGAAATCGCGTCGATTAGGGATTGCAGGCCCTTGTTCTTGTCTCGGGAGAAGAAATTCAGATCGTCGTCGGTAAAGGCATCTCGGCCATCGGCCAGTTGACCGCGGCAGAGCAGCTCTCCGACTATCCCTCCCCGGGAGTGGGAAACCAAGTGTAACCGGGCACCCTTGGGCAGCGCCTTAAGCAGATTGATGGTGTTTTCGATCGGGCTCAGGCTGAGGGTATGGTGCTCGAAACCCACGATATTCTCCGCCGGATAAAGCATAGAGATATCCCGCCAGAGCTGTTCCGGCCGGCTGCCCCACAGATCACCAAAACTGCCGCTTGTACTGGAGGCAGTGCCATGTATGAACACCAATATCGGCTTATCGAGGTTAAAACTCTCCCCCGTCCGCGGCCGCAATCCCTCCGAACCGGCGCTTTCCACCTGCCGTAGATCGCTCACGGAGTAGAGGGCGTCACTGGCGCCGACGATGACAGATTCAATCTTATCCTTGATAAAATCGGCGATGGTTTCCGCGGCGGGGGTCTCCACATCGACGATCCCGATACGTTCCAGGAGAAAGCCGATCAATCCACGCGAAGCCTCACCGCTGCCGAGTCTCGAGGGGATCACGATACCTCCCTCTCCACTCCGGGCAATCCTGCCGGCCAGAAAGTCCTCTTCAAATCTGGCAGCGCTGGTATACACGACCAGTCCGTCTTCTAGGGTCAACTCCAGAACATCATCCGGATCGGCCTCCAGGGTTTGCTGCCCCGTCCCACCCCCCCGGGTACCCTCCAATCTGACGCCCTGACGCAGCGCCGCGGACAGCCCGGCACCAAAACGGCGGTCCTCGAGCAGATTCTGTCCCTTACCCTCGAGCTCACCATTAACCAGCAGTTTGATGGATTGTGACGCCATGACCCCCTCCCGTTAGGAATTCCTTGACCCTTTGTCTCACCCGGCCACTTCGGTGCCCCCTCGGGAAACGCTCTCCCGACTCGGTGTTGGGGCTGCTGTCCCGTTCCACGATCGTCCGAAATACAGTGTCGAGTCCCCACTCGGCAACACAACGGCTGGTTGGCCTAACACGCCAGCGTAAAGCCGCAGCGTGGAAACGTCGCGCGGCATCGGCCGCGCCCGCCAGGACCTATCTGAGTTTAGAGCATTGGCAGGAAAGCGAAAGCCGGAACCATCCTCCGCCTGCTCCCACCGCCGTTCTCAGTGCATCTTCCGCACGGTCTCCACCTTTGCCGGCCCGATCAATGGCAACGATGCATGATGGCTCAACATATGCCACCTTTCGTTTTCCCGGGCATAGACGTTAGTGGCCAATACCCTGGCATGGTGGGCCTGGCTACCCGACGGCCGGATCTGTTCCTCCACCAAGTGCACTGCCAGCTCCCCGGCGACCCGGATATGCATTACGCGGTAGTCGATAACCGGTGGGTCTGCCGCAGAGATAATGTCGGCCCAACTCTTGCGAACCGCCTCGAAACCGCTAAGCAGTTGCCCGCCGGGATGTATACAGAATACCTCCTCCAAACGCGACCAGACCTCGCTCATGAGACCGATATCCAGATCGCGGAGGGATTGGTAGAAGAGTGCTTCGGTTTGTACGGATGATAGCGCTTGATCACTCACTGGTGGATTCCCGAAAAGCCTAATGGCATTTGCCGGATAAATTTCTGCCCTCCAGCATAACACTTGGGCAATCCCCTGCCATCCCGGGAACCGGCGCCCCAGCGATTATTCCCCATCGGCGGCTCGGTAATGATAATCTGGCGACGGTGGGTAACTTTGGCCCTACCTGGGCGGTTGGTACAAAGGGGACTGATATGAATGAGCCAAGTTTCACGATTGGTATCGAAGAGGAGTATATGTTGGTGGACCTGCAGAGTCGCGACCTGATACCCCAGGCACCCCGGTCGATGCTCAAGGAATGCCGGGCACGGTTGAAGAATCAAGTCGCCCCCGAGTTCCTGCAGTGCCAGATCGAAACCGGCACCCGCATCTGCCGAAGCCTGAAGGAAGCACGGAGTGAATTAGCCTACCTGCGCCGTTCCGTGGCGGCAGTGGCGGAGACTCACGGCCTGGCACTTGTGGCCGCCTCCACCCACCCATTCGCCCGCCCCCGGTCTCTGGAGCATACCCGCAAACCGCGCTATAACCAGCTGGCCAACGACCTCCAGGAGGTGGTGAAACAGCTGGTCATCAGTGGTATGCACGTGCATGTCGGCATCGAAGACGATGATCTGCGCATCGATTTGATGAGCCAGTTGAGCTACATACTGCCCCACATCCTGGCACTTAGCACGTCGTCGCCGTTTTGGAGAGGACGCAATACCGGTCTCAAGTCCTACCGCATTTCGATCTGGGATGGCATGCCCCGCACCGGACTGCCCGAGTACTTCGACAGTTTCGGAGAATACCGCCGACATGTGAATATTTTGGTCAACGCGGGCGTAATCGAAGATGCCACCAAGATTTGGTGGGATATCCGACCCAGCGAGCGCTATCCCACCCTGGAAATGCGGGTGTCCGATGTCTGCACCCGCCTCGATGACGCGATCTGTATCGCCGCGTTTTACCTCTGCTGGACCCGTATGCTCTACCGGTTAAGCCGCAACAATCAGCGCTGGCGGCGCTACAGTACCTTCCTGCTAGATGAAAACCGTTGGCGTGCCCACCGTTATGGTATCGACGAAGGACTGCTCGACTTCGGCCGGGGGGAAATCGTACCTTTCACCACCCTAGTCGATGAAATTCTCGACTTGCTGAGGGAAGATGCCGAGTATTTCGACGCCGTGGATGAACTGGAGAGAATGCGTGTCATCCTTGACGAGGGAACCAGCGCTCATCGCCAGATTGCCGCCTATCAGGCCGCACTTGACGCGGGAGCCGAACAGGAGGACGCACTGAAAGCGGTAGTGGACCTGCTAATCACCGAAACATTGTTGGATACCGCTCCCGGCAATTGACGGTAACAGGATCACCACTCCGGACCAGGGAGCTAACCGCCCGTTGCAGTTGTCAGAGTCGTTAGGGTCATATTCGCCGGCAACCTATTGCGGAGTTTAAGATGGATGAGAAACCAGTGGATTCGAAACGCCGTTTCCTGATGGCGGTGGGGCTAGTGGGGGGAATCATGCCGTTGCGGCTGGCAGTGGCATTGACGCCGACGCCTCCTCAGCCAAGCGGACCGTTCTATCCGGCGACCCTGCCATTGGACGACGACAATGACCTGACTCGGGTAGCGGGCAGTCCACAGCCCGCAGAGGGATTATCAACCGATCTCGATGGCCGGTTGCTGGATGCCGGTGGAAATCCGATCGGAGGGGCACGGATCGAGATTTGGCAATGTGACGCCAGAGGCCGCTACCACCACCCGCGGGACCGGGGGAAATCCACTCCTGATCCAAATTTCCAGGGCCACGGACATACCCTTACCGACGCTCAGGGCAGATACCGTTTTCGCACGATTCACCCGGTGCCCTATCCGGGGCGAACCCCTCACATTCATGCGGCAGTCTTCCTCCAGGGTCGACAGGTCTTGGTCACGCAAATCTATGTCGAGGGTGAGGCGGGCAACGAAGCGGATTTCCTGTATCGCCGGATACCCGATGACAAGCGATCCCTGGTGACCGCTAAGTTTGCCCCCGGGTCTCCCGGGCAAGCCCGCTACCGAGCCGGCTTCGATGTCGTGCTCGGACAGACGCCAGACCAAACTTGATGAGGTCCGGTTGGTGAGAGACACTCCCACCCCGGGCTTCGCTTCCCCCATCCGGGAAGGTGTACAATGGCCCCCGGTAGCAGGGCGATCGACAATAGGGGTGGAGGGTTGATGGTGGATGATTCGGTTACTAAGGCAGCGACGGGTTTAGCCTTTATCATTCCGGCGATATTGGTGGTACGCTGGTTGCTGACACGCCGCATCGGTTCCCCGGACCAGTGGATGGAAGAGCGTATTACCGAATTGAAGCAGCGCTATGCGCGGGGGCAGATTGATGAAGAAGACTACCAGAGACGCCTGAGGGAACTGACAGAAGAAGACTAATTCGCGGAACCTCGGCCTTCTCCCGTCAGTGGTACAAATACCACCCCCAGTACCTCATCGATTTGTATTTCACCCTTTTCACCCTTCTCTACCACCGTCAACTGCTGATGGCCATGGGGGCTTCCCACCGGAACCACCAGCCTGGCACCTGGCTTGAGCTGGCCAACCAACGGCTCCGGAATACCGGGGGCCGCCGCGGTAACGACAATCCCATCGAACGGGGCCGCCTGGGGCCAGCCGAAATAGCCGTCGCCAAGCCGGCATTCCACGTTCCGGTAGCCAAGGCGCCGCAGGGTAGCTAATGCCTGGCGGTGCAAAGGTTCAATAATCTCTACAGTATATACCCGGCTCACCAACCGCGAGAGTACCGCCGCCTGATAACCGGAGCCGGTCCCTACCTCAAGCAGCATATCGCTGGCCCTGGGCTCTAACAGATCGGTCATCAATGCCACAATGTAGGGCTGGGAGATGGTCTGCCCGTAACCGATGGCCAGTGGCTCGTTGATATAAGCGTACGGGATCGCCTCCTGAGGCACGAACTCATGACGAGGGACATCCCGAAGTGCCGTCATAACCCGCTCGCTGAGTGCCGCCCTGCCCGTCAGGCGGCTCGTGTAGCTTACTTCCCGTGCCACCTCGTTTATCAGTTCATCTGCATCCGCTACGGTCATCAGTTCTCATTATTCTAGACTGCGTCGTCTACCCTGTTCCCGCAAATCCGCCCCTCGGGCTAGAGGTAGTGGGGCAGATATTTGCGAATATCCCCAATCTGGTGAGCTGCCAGGTTCTTGGAAACCTCCCGGGAGACCAGACGCTGGAGCGATTGGGGAAGGCGCTTTCTCAAGATACCGAGAAATTCGGGTGCCACCACCAGATACAGTCGATCGAAGGCTCCACTGATCCGTCCCGCTTCCAGCAACTCGCTCACCTGGCAGGCAAAGCGAACCGCTTCCTCGCGTTTGGCGTCCGTGGCGTCACTCATATCATGGCTGGATCCATCGGAACCGCGGTCGCGCCCCGCTCGGTCAGCGACCAGATCGCCTTGATGGAGTCTAGATTCGGGATGAACCAATGTTTCAAACTCGGTTAAAGAACCTGACGGCTCTCCGGTGGAAAACAACCTGGCACGGGTGGAATCCGCGACGACTACCCAAATGGCGTTCACAGCAATCTCCTTATCATTTTCGTTAGCACGCCCCGGCCCAACCTGCCTTTGCCATTGTCCCCGGTCCTGCGTTTCCGGCATAACCTTTACCGACGGTCAGACTCCATTCCGCTACCCGCGATGGCGAGCACCGCCTTCGGAGCTTTAGATATGACGGCTGAACTCTCCCCGTTCCGCGGTCGCCATCAGTTCATGAAACTGCCTGCCACTCACATGCACCAAGTGCTCGTGGTCTCCAGCCTCGAAATATACTTGGGCCTCCTTGCCAAGGCTGGTGTTGGGATCCCAAATGGTCTTTATTCCGTAGGCCTGGCCGATTGGGGGCACCGCTCCCACGTCGCAGTCCGGAAAGAGCACTGCAATCTCAGCCTCCGTTGCCATCTCCACTTGCTGCCTCAACACCTGGTTGAGAATGTGCAGTTCAATATGGTAGTCGGAAGGAAGCACCACCAGCAGATAACCGTCGGTATCCTTCACGACGATCCCCTTGGCCAGTGCATCTCCCGGTACATGTGCCTTCTCGGCTGTCTCCATGCTTGATCCAGTATGGGGATGACTGTGAATCCGGTATTCCGTTTCACGTACTTTTAGATAGTTTTCCAAACGTCTGGCAATCGTCATTGCTACCTCCCTTACTTCAGAGTTTAGCCCTAAATCAAGCGTACTACAGAAGAGATCCCGAATGATATCTACGCTGCCACGAACCCCCTGTTTGCCTTCCCGAGGGTACCGCGTGAGCCCGAGCAAAGTCGACCGGGCAGCGCTGCACCAGGCATTGGTGAAAACCCCAATTAACTCCCTATTTTCCGGCATTGACTTGATGTTTGAGGAGATCAAAATACACCGATAATCGCGATTATCGGGAGCGCTTACGATGAACCCTCACCCCCTGCGGATACTGTGGCTCTGGCTATGCCTGCTGATATCTTGGCAACTCACCGCCGCGGAGACGCCGAAAGGGCGAATTATCGGTGGGCAAATTTCTCAACACCCCGCATGGTTCAAGGAGAGTTTTCTGGATATCCGGGAGGATACCAGCGAAGCCGCGGCAGCCGGGAAACACCTCATTCTGTTCATGCACCTCAATGGCTGCCCCTATTGCTACCGCATGACCGAGGAAAACTTCAAACATGCCCCGTACACGGATTTTATCCAAGATAACTTCGATGTCATTCAGATCAATATCAAGGGTGATCGCGAAATTGCCTTCGACGAAAATACGACGGTCACCGAAAAGGAATTGGCCAAGCTGTTGAAGGTGCGGTATACCCCCACTGTCCTGTTTCTTAACGCCGACAATAAGACCGTACTGCGCCTTAACGGCTATCGATCCGTACGTGATTTTGAATATGCCTTGAAGTATGTTCAGGAACAGGCCTATCTGCAAACCACCCTCTCCGGCTACGTCGCTCAACATCCACCGGCCAACCTCTACCATCTGCGTCAACATCCTCAGATGCAAGCCATCACCGACCTCAGCGGAGTGGCAAGCCAACCACTGTTGGTGCTATTTGAGGACAGCAGCTGTGACCTGTGTGACGAACTCCATGACGGCCATCTGAAGAACGACGAGGTCAATTCGGTATTGAAGAACTATACCTTCGTCAGACTGGATGCGGGGTCCTCCGAACCGATTATCGATCCGGAAGGCAACCACACCACACCCCACGACTTCGCCGAGAGGTTGGGTCTTAGTTACCGGCCCGGGATCGTTTTGTACGACAAGGGCAAGGAAATAAGCCGAATCGATGGGTTGCTGTACAGCTACCACTTTGTGGAGATGTTGCGCTACGTGGGTGAACGGCACTACGAGAAATACCCCAAGGGCTTTTACGACTATCTCGACGCGCGCACCGCCAGCCTGTTGGCGGAAGGCAAGGATATCGATCTGTCCAAGTAACAGCCTTCAGCGGATGCCCTGTCCAGGTTCAGCCCCAGGGGGCTGGTAGGCTCGGAAGGTAACCCTGAACTCCGCCCCGGGACGCCGGTTTACCACATCGACCCTGCCCCGCATCGCGGCAACCTGCTGGCTGACCAGGGCCAGACCGATACCGGTGCCAGAGGTTTCCCGGGTAAGCCCGTCCTCGGAACGGTAAAACAGACCAAAAATCTTCTTGGCTTGATCCCGTGCCACACCGGGCCCGAAGTCCCTTACCGTAAAACGGATGCGGTCGGACCCCAGGCGGAGGCAGGTCACCTCTATTGCCTTCATGTCCGCCCGGGCCGCGAACTTGACGGCGTTGTCCACCAGGTTGATGAGGATCTGCGTGAAGAAATCCATGTCCAGCTCGACGATCAAGTTTTCGGCTTCGGCTTTACATTGCCAACGAAGCGCGAATCCAGCTCGCTCCGTTTGGCCGAGGATGACCGAATGCAGTTGCGCCATCAATTCCCCTGCCACGACGGGTTTGAGATCCGCGGCGACCTGACGGCGGGTCAGTCTAGCGAGTTGCAGCACATTTCCGATCAAACGGGACAGCCGCTCGCTCTCATCAAAGATATAGCGGTAGTAGGTGGCGCGCCGCTCCTTGTCGACCCACCCGTGTAGCAGCATCTCACCGTACATGCGGATGGACGTCAAAGGAGTCTTCAGCTCATGGCTAACCGCCGCGACAAAATCTTGCTGTTGCCGCGCCAACTCGATTTGCCTCAGACCCAATCGATACAACAGATAAACACCTGCGCAAAGCACCACCGCCAGGCTGGTGGCGGTCCAAAGCACGACATCCCCTCCCGGCCCCGGGGGAAGATGTTCGACTACCACCAGCAGCTCCAGATCATCAAGTGGCGGAGAGAAATTGGTCCGCAAGAGCAATTGTCCCTGCAGCCCAACGGATCGAGAAGAATAGCCGTCGGCTTGGGCTCCCTGATAGCTGGCAAGGTCGCGTCCCCGGTAAACGAGCCGCAAGTCGCTCATCCGGTGAAGAACGCTTTGACGGAACAGATCTGCGACCATCGTTCTCAGGAACGGATCCGGCTCTATCAATAATCCTTGCACAAAACGTTGACCGTCCCGCCAAACCTTGCGAAACAACACCAGGTGCCCGCTTTCCAAAAAACTGACTTCGAACGGATCGAGCTCACTCTCGAAGATCCGAATAGGAATGGCTGTTTGTCCGGCGACCCGATTCGCGGCGTCCAAATCGTTGGCACTGGCGGTCGGTTCCGGCAGCAGATTACGCTCCTTGCGCGCCTGATTTGTGGGAGGGGGCATCCGTGCCGAACCGGTGTCGGCAACACTTTCCGACTCCCGCTTGGACTCATCCTGAAAACGCTGATCCAGGTGCAAATCCAGTCCGTAGGTGACCCCTTCTGCAGTCTGTTCGCTCAGGGTGTCGCGAACCTCCTTCAGGCGATCGAACGCAGCAGGTGCGCCACCGGGAGACAGGTCGTCGGACGCGTGGCTCGCGCCATCCCCTGGCTTTTTACTCGCCGGGTCGACTTGGGCGCCTCCCCCGGCATTAATGGCGGCCAACCCATCCGCCCGCCCTACGCCATCCTGCAGGAGCCGGTTTTGTCCCAATATCCGCCGAATCTGCTCCACCACGAGTTCGCGTCGCTCCCGGTCGGCGTGATCGATTCCATATTCCGCCGGATTACCCGGAGGGGCAGGCAATAACGGTGTCGTGAGATCACCCCTTGCGTCGACTTGAAAGTAGCCAATCAATCCCGGGATGGCCCCATTCACGGGAAACTCGGACAGGTCCGAGCGTTGCAGAAATCCGGCGTCCGGTGTGCCCACCACATTGAGAAAGGTGTAGTCGGTGAATGGTCTCGCCTGCTCCGTCGCCACCCGTGCAACCAGACCATCATCGATACGTGTGGCCAGCTCCTCGGCCAGCAGCCGGTGTTGGTGGAAGGCCTGCCACTTGAGTTCGCCATAAGCCAGTTGGACGAGGATTCCAGCGGGTACCGCCAAGGCCACAAAAAAGAGCAGCAGCCAACGCCCCAGCCAGCGCGCATCGTAGCCCTGTAGCCGAGCCGCTCTCATCCTACCGCCGGATAGCTTCATCCACTGGAACGGGATCATCGACCAGCAACCGATATCCCGCGCCGCGCACGGTAACCAAATACCGCGGCTGGGCCGGCTGAGGCTCTAGTTTACGCCGCAACTTTGCCACGTGGATATCCACCGTGCGGGTTTCCAAATCTAGGGTTCTCCCGTATCCCCAAACCTTGGACAGCAGCTCTTCCCGGGATACCGGCCGAGCGCTGTGAACCGCGAGATACCGCAACAGGTCCATTTCCCGCCGGGTAAAAGTGAACGTCACTTCACCCTGCCGGCCACTGAGATTGAGACAGTCGATCTCCAGGTTACCGCCGAGACGAATCCGGTCGGTGCCAACGTCCGGCAATGTACGGCGCAACACCGCCTTTATCCGCCATACCAGCTCTGTTACGGAAAAGGGTTTGGTGACATAGTCATCGGCTCCCAGGGACAGTCCGTGAATAATGTCATCGTCGGTCGATCTGGCGGTAAGCATAATAATCGGTTGCTCCCGATCTGCTTCCCGCACTCGGTTGCAGATCTCGAATCCGTTTACCCCCGGTAGCATGATATCCAGCAAGATCAATTGATAACCCCCGGTTAACGCCTTTCTTAACCCATCCCTTCCCTCTTCGGCCCAATCCACCGCATAGCCGTGAAACACCAATAGATCCACCAATCCGTTACGTATCGGGGCTTCGTCTTCAATAATCAGGATGCGTGTTTTGGTTGACATGATTGATGGAGTCTACCAGCCCTTCTACGCGGGGATGTAAACAGTTTGTAAATCCCGCCCTGAAAGTTTTACCTATTGCGGCCTACTCCCGGCCAGCGGGACCTCCTAAAGTGGTGGCACATTACCGTTGGGAGACATCGAAATCATGGCACTCGTTACCCGAATATCCAGATTGTTCAAAGCCGATATGCATGCGGTCTTGGATCGAATCGAGGCACCGGAAATCCTCCTTAAGCAGGCGGTCCGTGAAATGGGGGAGGCAATCGCAACAGACCGCGAGCAACTCGGTTTACTCTCCCAGGAGCGCCAGCGATTGGAATACCTGAGCTCCGCCAGCAACGATTCCTTGGGAGAGATCGACGAACAGTTGGACCTTGCATTTAATTCCGGCGACCTGGCGTTGTCACGATCCGTAGTTCGCCGCAAGCTAACGTTGCTGGCTGAACAGCGTTTGCTAGTCAAACGAAAAGCGGCGCTCGATGGTCTCCTGACGGAACTGGAACAGCGACTGCAGGTCAACCAGCAACGCCGGGAAGCCTTGCGCCAAAAGTCCGAGCTGCTATCCCGGGAACCGATCACCACCCCACTCCGCGAAACCTGCCCCCTGAGCGAATCGGTCATTAGTGAACAGGAGGTAGAGCTGGAACTGCTGAGGGAGAAAAAACGGAGGGCGATTTCATGAGCCGGCCCACGTTTCTGGAGGGGGCCATGCTGGCGCTTCTGATCAGCCTGACTGCAGCAATCTTGCACGCACTGCTGCTTATCCGGCTTCCCGTTGACCTGGCGCTATACCCGCTGATCACTACCCTGAGTCTGGGATATATCGTCTATCTGTTATACCGCAGCCACCAACCCCTGGGGCGCTTTACCGTCTTCGCCGCCTGGTTGCTGGCAACCTTGGTGGCCGCCCTGCTCAGCCCGTCCCCACTGGCCTTCCTGATGGTGCAGGTTGCGGCGATAGGTTTGGTGCGTTCTCTCTATTTTTACTCCAGCGTTCTGTCCGCCCTGATGGATTTCAGCCTCTGTGGGCTGGGACTGGGAGCTGCCGGATGGGCCATCCAACAAAGCGGGAGCATAGTCGCGGCAGTCTGGTGTTTCTTTTTGGTTCAAGCCCTGTTTGTGGCAATCCCCCCGGCACTGGACCCAAGCCTCTCCGGAACAGCCGCCAAACAACGTGCCGGCGATCGCTTCGATCAGGCGCTGGATGATGCCGAGGCGGCAGTTCGCAAACTGAACAATGTCCATCGATCCCTAGGAGACTGAAAACATGAAGACTAAGCTAATCGCTGTAGCCCTGTTCGGCACCACCCTCGGTGCCCTGGCTTTCTACCCCGCTCTCCAGGTGGGTGCCCTACAAGCCAATCCACCGGTGATTGAACACCCGGCCATCGGGCAAGGAGCGGTGGAAGTGGTATTCGTCCTGGATACCACGGGTAGTATGGGGGGAATGCTGGAGACGGCAAAAGAGAAAATATGGTCTATCGCTTCATCGCTTGCGTCGGCCCATTCCGCCCCTAGAATAAGGATGGGGCTAGTGGCGTACCGGGATCGGGGAGACAGCTATGTCACCCGGGTAATTGACCTGTCCAACGATCTGGACGCTGTGTACTCGGCCCTATTGGAGCTACAGGCTGCCGGTGGAGGAGACGGCCCGGAGAGCGTGAACCAAGCGCTACAGGATGCCTTGGAGCAGATCTCCTGGAGTCAGGATACCAGCACCTACCGGACAGTGTTTCTCGTGGGTGATGCGACCCCGCATATGGACTACCAGGACGACATAAAATACCCGGTTATCTTGAACAGGGCCCGGCAACGGGGCATCCTCGTCAACAGCATCCAATGCGGCCGCAACGGTGATACCGAACAAACCTGGCGGGAGATCGCGAGCCTTGGCGGGGGGCGATATTTTCAAGTCGATCAAAGTGGCGGCGCTCTGGCGTTAACCACTCCTTTCGACGAAAAGATCGCTAAAGTTTCCGCCGCGCTGGATCAAACTCGGCTTTACTACGGTAACGCCAAACTCAAGGCAGCCAACGAACGTAAGAAGCAGACCGCGGAAAAACTCCATAGCGAACTTTCCGCTGAGTCCCAGGCGCGCCGCGCCGCTTACCATTTGACACCCAGCGGCCGCAGCGATTTTCTGGGAGAAAATGAACTGCTGGACGATCTGGCCAGCGGCCGAGTGCAATTGTCGGACATCCCCCAGGACTATCTTCCGGAACCCTTGCAGGCCATGGCTCCAGACGCCCGGCTGAATCATATTCAAGACACCACCCAGCAGCGGCAGAAACTGGAGGAGGAATTGCAGATTATCAGCCGACAACGAGCCGATTACATTGCGGGAAAGGTCAATACGCTAGACGGCAAAGCCCACAAATCTCTGGATAGAAGGATCTACGATACGGTCCGGGAGCAAGCGGCGGCAGTGGGCCTGGAGTACGACCGAGACGCCTTGAAATACTGAACACCGCGGCCTACCCGTGCCGCTGCCCTAGGGCCTCCGGGGCAGCGGTATAGCGTCTCGGACCGACCGTTTATCCTTTGGCGGATGCCGCGACTCGCCGTAGATGGTCCTGCCAGTTCGGCTCCTGATGGGTACCCAGCCAATACAGGTAATCCCAATCATAGAGACCGGTTCTATGTCCATCGTCAAACAGTAGTTTTACCGCGTAGCGTCCGATGGGACGTACCTCGGTGATAACGACGTCCTGCTTTCCCAGAACCAGTATACGATCCGCACCTCTGCGACCCCTTACCTCTGCCGAGGGTGAGAATACCCGCAGATACTCCCATGGCAATACGAAAGTCTTGCCATCATCAAACCTGACCTCCAATGTGCGGGACTGGCGATGGAGCAGAATGTCTGTGGGAACCGGTGCATGCATCATACCGGGAATTATAAATCGAAGTGGTTCACAAACAACCCGGCGTCGATGAGAGGGGTCTTCATTCTGGTTACCTGCGCGGATAGGATTGGCGGAAAGATATCTGATACTGTATGGACAAGGCCCCCGGGGAACTTGCACAGACCCTTTCCAAGTGGATGAAGCGCAGAATATGGATTGGAATAACTGGATACTTGTCAACGAGTTACCCGTGCGGGTCGCATGCTTTCTAGGGGTGTTCGCCCTGGTGGCCTATGGAGAGACGGTCCGGCCACGCCGCGTCTTGAGCGTGTCCAAGACGGTAAGATGGTTAAACAATCTGAGTTTGGTCTTGCTTAACAGTCTGATCCTGAGATTGCTATTTCCCGCCGCCGCCGTTGGTGTTGCCGCCTTTGCCGCCCAGCACCAGTGGGGGGTGCTGAATCTATATCACCTGCCTCAGCCGGTTGCGGTGGTCCTTTCGGTCATGGCGATGGACATGGTGATCTATCTGCAGCATGTCATGGTCCACTCGGTACCACTGCTGTGGCGGCTGCACCGGGTGCATCACGCCGATCTCGATTATGACGTGACGACCGGTGCACGTTTTCATCCCCTGGAGATCATCCTCTCGATGCTCATTAAATTCGCGACCATCACTGTACTCGGTCCCCCGGTGGTCGCGGTCGTGATCTTTGAAGTTTTACTTAACGCAACAGCGATGTTCAATCACGGGAATCTGCGTCTCCCCATCGGTCTGGACAAGGTGTTACGCTGGTTTTTAGTAACACCTGATATGCACCGAGTACACCATTCGGTCGCGGATGACGAAACCAACAGCAACTTCGGTTTCAACCTTCCCTGGTGGGACTATCTATTCGGTACCTATCGCGACCAACCCAGAGGCGGCCACCAGGGAATGACCATCGGTATTCGTAAATTTCGCGATCCGAGGAAGGTGATCTGGCTCGGTGGGATATTGGTACTCCCCTTTACTGGAAAGATCTCTGGATACACGATCAACCGGCGTCACTGGAACGATGCAGAGGAAGACGAATAACCGGCCGGGTCAAAGGGGTTGAATAGCGGGCAGATATTACCTGCCCGCCATCCCGTATTGGGAAAAATCTAGAACGGTCCCGAAGCCCGGGTGCGGCTACTAATCACACTGATTGAGATCAGGCCGGTTTTTATCGCAGAAATTTTGACCCGCAGGGTCCGCATTGCCTGCGGCATCGAAGCCGCCCACCAGATCCTGGCCATTGAACTTAGCCGTGATGACCTTGTACTTGGTGATATCGAGTCGGGAATTCTCGCAGGATTTGAGTGCCGCCGCGGCACAGGCTTCCGCCGAATCCGCAGGCTTTGACTTCTCGCACTCCGCGTTCCCATCACATTTCTTGAAGGATTCGGCCTCTTGTCCCTGGCATGCGGTACGCACATAGTGAACCACGCACCCGCTGTCATCCGACAACACCGTAGTGGTGAAACCAAGACTTCCAACCAGCGTAAAAACTGCCACGATTGTCTTCATATTGTCCAGCTCCTTTATCGGGTAAATTGATACTTCCGGGGGCCACATGGAATCCGCTCGACGGGACCATGCACGTTAATTCCCCGGGCAGCATCTTAGTGGCAATAGCAAAACCTCGTGTTGATACAAATCACACCTCTTGCTGGAAATCCTTGGAGCAGAAGCGAACGCCCCTACTCGCGTGATGAACAAGCGATGACCACTCCCTTTGGCAGGTCCGCCCAAGGGTGTTAGTCTAGCTTGAACACTTCGAACGCATTACCCCCTTCCGGCGCCCCAACTCCCGCTGGCCGGCAATGGAAATGATTACGCTGACCGGGTCTGCTTCGAGTATCTTTAGCCCGAACAATGAGACAAACACAATCCCGTAAATATGATGGAACTCAATACTGCATGGCAATTTGGCACAGCCCTCGGGCTGGGTATGTTGATCGGGCTCGAACGAGAACGTACCCGAGGCGAGGAGCGGACATTCGCGGGGGTAAGAACCTTCTCCCTGGTGGCAGTGCTTGGCGCGACATCAGTCTATGCCGGAGAACACTCGAGTCTAACCTGGCTGGTTGGTCTGGTATTTTTGGCGCTCGTCGCGCTGGTTGTGGCGGCTTATCGGGTCACTTCCCAAAACGGCAGCATCGGGGCTACTACTGAAGTTTCCGTGCTAGTCACGTTTCTCATCGGCAGCCTGTGCGCCTGGGACGAAGTCGCGGTAGCGGGTGCCATTGCCGTCCTGACAATGCTGCTACTTGCGCTCAAGGGTTGGCTGCATAATCTCGCCCAGCGAATCGAGACTTCGGATGTTGAAGCCACCCTCAAGTTCGCCATCATCACATTGATTGTGCTGCCCTTGGTGCCCAACACCAATTTTGGTCCGGAAGGCCTCGAAGTCATCAACCCTTATAAAACCTGGCTCATGGTTGTTCTGATTGCCGGTCTCAACTTCGCGGGCTACATTCTGGTTAAGGTTGTAGGCCGTGAGCACGGACTGGGTATTACCGGATTGTTAGGGGGGCTGGTATCCAGCACTGCGGTGACCCTGGGTTTCTCTCAGCGCAGCCGTGTCGAGCCCGGCTTGGCGCCGGTGCTGGCGCTTGCCATTCTACTGGCCTGGACGGTGATGTTCTTCAGGGTTGTGGTAGAGGTTGGGATCGTTAACGTTGCGCTGGCCAAGGAGCTTGCGCTTGGGATGATAGTGATGGGCATCGTCAGCCTCGCCATCTGCTTTATGCTGTGGCGGGGGGGACGAAGTGCCGAAAAGGCCGAGGTCGAATCCGGGCACAACCCGTTTGAACTTGGCGATGCCATCAAGTTCGGTATTCTGTTCGCGGTGGTGATCTTCGTGGCCAACGCGGCTCAGGTCTATTACGGTGATACAGGCTTGTATCTCGCGGGAGCTCTGGCAGGCCTGACCGACGTGGATGCCATTGCCCTATCCATGGCAAACCTCGCCCAGCAAGACCCTTCCAGCTCGGGAGCAGCGGCGCGTACAGTGGTTATCGCGGTAATCTCCAACACCCTGGTGAAGTGCGGGATGGTCATCTGGCTTGGCGCACCCTCCATACGAAAGACGATGATTCCGATCACGCTCGCCTTGGCCGTGGCCGGGGGAGCCGCAGCGTTTCTGGTGGGTTAGTCCTGCAGGTATCAATACCCTTCCGCCATGCGGATCGATGCCAATGGTCCGAGGGCCAAGTGCCTTACTCGTCTCGCGGGCCGTAGCTGCTGAACTTCTCGATATTGATCGCTATCTCTTCCTCCGAAAGGACATGCGGATCACCGATCGTGAGGCTTAGAATATACTGGCGGGCCAGATTCTCAGTTTCCAAGGCCAGCCACATCGCCTTTTGTAAACTGGAGCCGGTAGCGATCAATCCGTGGTTGGCCAGCAGGCAGCAGTGACGCCCCTGTAACGCGGTAAGTACCTGGGAAGAGAGTTCCGCCGTGCCGAAGGTGGCATAGGGGGCGCAACGGATCGTATTACCTCCGGCCGCAGCGATCATATAATGGACTGCCGGGATCTCTCGGCGACATATCGCCAAGGCCGTGGCGTATGGAGGGTGGGCATGAACCACCGCCCCGACAGTCGGCCGAGTGGCGAGAATATCTCGATGGAAACGCCACTCGGTCGAGGGTTGCAGATTGCCTTGAAAGCCACCGTCAAAATCGAGACTCACGATATCCTGGGGATCCAGCCGATGGTAAGGCACTCCGGAGGGAGTAATCAGGATTCGGTCACCGTACCGTACTCCGATATTGCCCGCGCTTCCGTGGTTGAGCCCACTGGCATTCATCTGCGAACAAGACTCCACGATCGCTTGGCGTACACGCAATTCGGACATACTCATATGCCCGTCTCCGACAATAACCATGTGTTATCTAGTACAGAGCAACAACGCTTCAGCGCATTCCGATAAGCGGCAACGAACGGTGTTGAGCAATTTATTGGCACTTGCCCATATACCCCGCTACGCTGATTCTTCTTCCCTTGGCGTTAACATTACCTGGAATGAAAACCGATCATATTCCCTTCGGTATCTTGAGCGAGGCTGATGAACCCGTATTCTCCAATAGACATTTTTTCCTTCACAATAATGCCGCCGTTCTTGATAACCCTGGATGCCTCCACAGCGCAATCTTGGCATGAAAAATAGACCAATGTGCCACCACAGCCAGAGGGGAAACCCTCCATTTTTACAAGCATTCCACAGGCTCCGTAAGAGGTCATGGATTTATCCTTATCAGCAGGAAAACTCCACATTTCCATAGTCATTTCCTCTGTAGGAGCAGCCATTTTTTCTAGCTTGATATTAAGTACCGCTTCATAAAACGCTTTTGCTCGTTCCATGTCTTGTACGTATATTTCAAACCACACAACTGGATTGCTATTCATGGCCAAATTCCTTTGATGGGGTGTAGTGCCTAGAATTATAGGACGCGCACCCCGATTGCACGCTAGCTTTCCGGTGTCTTGGCGATTGGAGAATCGGGAGCTTCTCGATTAGCACTTAATCGTCTCCAGCAACGGGAACCCACAACCGCTGCCGCCCCTCCCGCCACCAATAGCGATAAGGCGGGCATGGTCAGCCTGCTCCCGCCGGGCAGTATTCCCAATGAGATTGCGCCGCAGGTCAATCCGACAGCCATGGCATGCAGACAAACGTGTGAAGCGGTGAACCGGGCCACAACACCCCCTCCCACTGCCATTACCAGCAAATACCCCGCGATCCCTACCCCGTAGGAAAAGGATGAAACAAACCGGGAGACACCTTGGTAGCCACCTGTCAGGGTATGCTCCGCAACCAGCAAAAAGGTAAACCCCAGTTGCAGCAACAGGCCGAGCACCAGCGTGGTGGCGACACCTAATAAAAGCCCCTTCCAGCTCAACATTGATAGAATATCCTGGTCATCCGTTAAGCGTATAAGCCGCTATTAATCGCCACTGTCTTTGGAATGGTAAACAGAAACTATCAGAAAATTTGGAAGGTTGTCACCCTCATACCCGAGGGTAACATAGCGAGTTACGGCCAGGTGGCCGACCTTGCCGGTCTTCCCGGAAACGCGAGACTGGTCGGTCGAGCCTTGGGAAGGGCACCCGCCGAACTCTCCTTGCCTTGGCACCGAGTAGTCAACGCCCGCAGGCAAATCGCCTTTCCGGTGGGTAGCGCCCAGTATCAGCGCCAAAAGGCCCGCTTGGCGGCGGAGGGCGTAGTGTTCACGGGCCGTTCCATTCCCTCCCGATTCCGGTGGCAACCCGACCTTGGGGTTCTGCTTTGGCAGCTGGAGTATTGAAACAGTATCCTGCACTTCCAGTTAAGGTGCACAACGGCTCTCCACACGCGTACAGAAACTGCGGTAGATGATCCACCTTAAATAAAACGTGGATCGCCAGCACGATTGTTATGCCGAAATCCCAGGTGCTAGTCACCCGGATTGAATACTACTGGTTGCTTTGCGCTTTGCGCAGAATGACATTCGCCACAAAATATTTGATTGCCAGCAGGACACCAACATAACAGACGACCAGAAAAAATTGCAGCCCCAGCGCACCCAGCATACCGATTAATGATCTCATACAAGCTCCTGCGAGATATTCTGCGATTTTAATCCGGAAAGCCTAGTCAGGCCACTCCTGTCCAGACTTACCCGAAATTCCAACGGGGTCGGCCACCCTGCGACTAGCCGATGGACCGCCGGCGACCGCGCCTGCGCCGCTTAAGTCGGGTAATCCAAGGTCAGGGGATAAACCGTTGTCCCACGAAAACTAGCGGGCGAAGTGTGGATTAGTTTAGGCCGATCGGAAAAAAGAAAGATTGGAGGTACGGCAAGCACAAGTGAAACGGACACTTCCCCAAGTCAGCAGATCGAGGAGCCTGGTGGCCGAGGTATTTTCAGCGTTTAGAAACAGCGCTAAAGAATTCGCGTCGGGATATCTCTTCCTGTTGCGGGTTAGTCCGTCCCAACCGCTTGATGTTGTCATTGCGGGTCACGATCACCCGATTCCAGGCAGCGAATACCTGTTCCGCAGTCTGGAACTCCAGCATGGATAGAATCAGGGGATGAATAAGATAGTGGCCAATACGGGGCGCAAAGTTCAGGTGTGCCCTCTGCCTGCCGCTGAGCAGATCGAGATCGCACCCCGGGCCGATCACACGGTATGGCCGTCCTTGGCGAACCGATGCCCGCCACTCGGCGGGAACAGAGACTCCTGGATCCCGGTTTGGGACAAATACCCGCGCCAGCATCCACGGTGTCAGCAGCAGGAATACCCGCCATTCTCCAAGTTGGCGAAAGGCATGGGTTATGATTGGAAGCTGGTGGTTAACCTCCGACGCTCCCTCGAAACTGGCCTGATAGGTCCGCTGGAATTCCTCCAGGAAAGCGGCGATCAGGGCACCGTCATCTTCAAGTTCTGGAGGTATCACTTGCCAATGTCCGGTACTCATTGGCGATAATCCAAGGCGTTTTGCAGTTTTTCTCCCAGCAACCGGTAGAGCTCCAGGTGCGCGTTGGCGATCAGTGCGGAACAAAACTCTGGCAGCCATCGCGACAGGTGGGTCTGTTCCAGTTCCTCTAAAAAAGGCTGGTAAGCGGGTCCCCCATCCCGTTGCAACCAGGCGGCAAATGAGAGCATGGTACCGAGATAGTCTGGTGGTAACTCATCGGTCGGTGCCACTCCGGCGCCGGCATAGAGCTGCGACAACTCTCGGCACGCGGCACCCCCCATACGCCCGTGGCGAAAATGAGATTCAAACGGCACGCAAGGCGTCTTCGGATAACCATTGACGAACAGCCGGGTATGTTCAGCCTGCCACTGCTCGAGCGACACTCCGGCTAACTCCGCCACCGCCGGTTCCAACCAAGGGTGATCATCCGCCAGATACCTTAGAACCGGCAAAGACCCCCCATCCGGCGCCCCCAGCAACAGGGCGAACAGGTCGAGCATAGACGAGGGCACTCTCACCATGGTTGCGCGTAGACACCGGCGTACATGAAATAGTATCTCAACAGATACCCCCCCACTAACACCAACACCGACGCCACCATGATCGGTGCGGGCGAGCTCCAGCCCTTAATGACTCCCTTCAATTCCAAAAAGAAGGGGACAAGTAATCCGAAGCCGATAAAGCCAATCAACCACCCCCAATTGTTCCACAACAACTGGGCCGATATGGCAGCGGATTGGGAGCCTCGTTGCAGATAGAAAAAGAACGAAAACAGGATGACCAGTTCGGCAGCGATCAACATCAAGTCGGTGCGTTCGTAAAGAACTCGCAGCGGCCGGTCCTCTTCCCGTTTCTTAATCGCCAGATTCAACACCAGCAGCAGAAATGCCATTGCCGTCGAGAAAGCCGATACGGTGAACAACAGCGGAACACCCGGGTTGTGCCATAGCGCCACCGCGGGAAAGGACTGCAGCAACAACCCGGTGTAGACTACGGTGCCAATGCCGTTGATCGAGGCCGCCCAGCCGCATAGCCGACAATGCCTCCCGCAAGTACGGCCAACCTTTTGCACCCATTCCCAGGCCAAGATATCCCGCAATAAGGGAATGCGCCCAAAGAATGCCGACTCCAACATGTAGGGTAAGGCGTAGAGAAATCCCCAGACCATCATCCACACAATAAATTGAGTACCCCAGGCAATCCAGGCATGGGGCTGGTTGAATAGAACCAGTGGATTGAGCACATGGATCACAGCCATATGGTCGAGCAGATGTCCAAACAACATCGAAGATCCCACACCCAGCATGGCGATGCCAGACCAGGCACCCCAGAGTACCAGCTCGGGATGAGGCTTTAGGTACATATCGGTGAGAAAGGTTGTGGTCAGGGTGGCCGCGCCCATGCCACCGAGATAGAGGTAGATCGCAAGCCACCAAGTCCAGATGTCCTGGGTGACAAAACTGGTCGTGACGTCCATCAGCCCCTCCTTTTCAGATCATCGATATAGTAAACGTTGGGCTCGGTACCCAGATAAGCCATGAGTGGCCGTGCGGTGCCGCTGGCCACCATCTGCCTGATCGGGTCATCAGGATTGTCCAGATCACCGAACTGCCGGGCGGACCCCACGCAGGTCTCCACGCATGCAGGTTCCCGACCCTCCAGCACTCGCTGCGCGCAGAAATTGCACTTGTCTACACTTGGCCGCCGGCGCCTATAGGTATGCTCGCCAAAAAACTCGCGACCCTCCCGGACATCTCCATAGGTCACTTCAAACCGGGCGGCGTATGGACACGCCATGGCGCATGCCTGGCACCCCATGCAGAGATCCTCATCCACTTGCACGATTCCGTTATCGAGCTGGTAGGTGGCCCCGGTAGGGCAAACGCTCATACAGGGCGGGTTACTGCAATGGTTACAAAGCCGAGGGAAGAAGCGCCGGTGGATATCCTCGCCCGTACCGATCTCCTTGTCGTGAACATACGTACGCCAACTGTTCTTCCACACCGGGGTCTGATTCTCGGCGGCGCAAGCCGCCATGCAAGCATTACACCCCACACAGGTATTGAGATCGATTACCATGGCGTAACGGGTCATGCTGCACCTCCTGCTCGTTCTTCAAGCTTGCGGATTCTGATCGTGAACTCCTGGGATCTGAAGCCCGCCACCACCGGTTCCACCCAGTGGGGAATCAGCTTATTGGTGGCAACGCCGCCGTAAGCGTAGCTGCGGGTCAACTGAGAATTTTCCACCCCAAATGAGGAGTGTAGAAACAAGGCGTCACGATGCACCTTACGAGTGACATAGACTTCCCCATCCTGGAATTGGCCGCTGCGACTATTGGTCAGCCTGATCCTGTCGCCGTTCTCCAGACCCAACCGTTGGGCGCGCTCCGGGTGTATCCAAACCCCCCGGTATATTTCCGCCTTGAAGGTATTGATGGCGTTCAAAATAGGATTGTTGCTGTTGGTCGAGCCGTAGGACACGGTAGGGGTCTTGCCATAGGTAAAGTAGAACTCATCGTCGTCCAAGGGTACGTCGGCACCCGCGTGGTCCCGGCAACTAACTGGTACTGCCGTTGCCAATACGCTGAAGGCAGGACCCTCCACTCCCGTGTCGCGCAGGCTATCAAACAGTGAGCTATAAAACTCGATACGTCCGCTCGCGGTTACCGCGGGAATCTGTTCGGGAATTGCCGCGTGTTTCAAGATCTCCCGCCAGGTTTCTTCATGGTAGACTCCCCGCTCCCGCAGAGATTTATCGAGCTCGTCGGAGGTAATGCCCAGTTCCTTGCTCTTCTGCGCAAAAGCCACTTCCCGGCAAGCGGCACTAAAAGGGTTCTTGGTGCCTTCTTGTTGCTTTTTCGCCAGCGCGGCCTTCACCGGCTCCGCGGGCAAGCCGGTCAGTGCCTCCATGTACTTGAGAAATCCCGCCTGGTTACCGCTGATGATTTCGGTCATCTTGAGCAACACATCGGGGGATTCCCAGGAATCGTACAAGGCATCGATCGCGGCGTAGCGGGTGGTCACCGCCAAATCCTGATTAACCCCGTTGCCATAGAGCGTGGGTTCGTTGCGTTCCAGATAGGTGCTGTTGGGAAGAATGACGTCTGCGTAAGGCGTGGTATCGGAGGGCAACACATCAAGCAATACCACCAGTTCCATGTTCTCGTGCTGCAGTACCTCCTTCCAATAGGTATCGGGATAATAATGGCGCACCGGATTGGCTGCATTGATGAACAGTGCGCGGGTCTTGTAGGGTTCGCCCCGCCACTGTAATTTGCCTTCCACCGATTCCTTCAGTCCCTCGTCCGCCATCACCGGCAACGCCACCCAAGGTTTTCCGGCCGCTTTCTGCTGCTGGGAATAGGCCCAAGTGAATCCCGGGTGTCCATGACTGAAGTTCTCGCCCCGGGACAGGGCGCCAATTACGAGATTGGCAAAGTCCATCCCGGCCAGATTGGAGAGCTGATGTTGCATGCCCTCTCCCGACTGTTTCGCCTGCCATTGCCGCGTCGCTTTATGATGGAATTCACCGCTCATGATCCAGCCGCCTTCACGATCAATTCCGCCATTAAGCGCCTGCATCATGGCTTGCACCCGGCGCAACATCATGACATTGGCATAACGGGCGCCGTGCCAACCGGGATCGATAATAGCCGGCCGGGTGGTGCCAAACTCCCGGGCGATGCGGCGAATGGTCTCCGCCGCTATACCGGTAGTCTTAGCCGCCCATTCCGGAGTGTAGTCCTTTACCGCTTCCCGTTGCGCCTGAAACACGGTAACCAGCTGATGTCCACCCGATTGAGGAGATTGAGTTCCAACCGGTACCTCCAAGGCCGGACAAAAACTGTAACCATCGATATCCTGGCGGTTGTCGTTGGTATAAGCCGGCAATACGCGGATCGGGGCATCTGTCAAATTGATCACCGGAGGTAAATCGTGATCACCGCGTTCCAACACCTCCTGAAGCTTTTGCTTTCCTCCATCGTCCTTAACCAGCGGCCGTCCTTGCTCGTCCTTGGCCAATTGCCACTCCCCGCGTTGATCCCGGTAGACGAGAAACGGCATATTCGTATGCCGTCGCAAATAGTTGGCATCGTAGAGCCCTTCTTCGAGCATCACGTGGAACATCGCCAAGCAGAGGTCGAGATCAGTACCCGGACGAATTGTTATCCATTCATCCGCCTTGGCCGCGGTTTCGGAAAGGCGCGGGTCCACCACCACCACTTTAGCGCCGTTCTTCTTGCCTTGGGCAAAGCGCACCATTCGACAGGTGGAGACTGCACCCACCGATGCATTGTTGCCAATCAGCAGGATATATTTCGCGTTATCAAAATCGGGCAGTATCTCGTCGTGAATGTTGAAATTGCCAGTAACCGCATCCGTACCCAAATGCCCAGTCGTAACGCAATGCTGCATCGGAGATGCAACGATATTAGGCACCTCATTGGCCAGGGCAAAGGGAACCGACCAATTCATATAAAATACGCAGGAGGTCCAGCCGCCCACCATGGTCCATTCCCAAGGTTGAATCGCCGCTCGTTTCGTTTTCCGAGCGATGTAGTCCCAAGCCTCTTCCCAACTTGCTGAGCGAAAGGCATACTCCCCCCGCTTACTGCCCTCCACACGGATCAAGGGGGTCTTGATGCGATCGCCATCGTAGGTCTGCAACAAGCCAGCCTGCCCCCGTGCGCATAGCTTGCCTCGGTTCAATGTCGAGTTGGGGTTACCGTCTAGTTTAACTATCCGCTTGACGCCGTTGCTGGTACGACTGGTGACCCGCACATTGCAAAGAGATGAACAAAAGTTGCAAATCGTGTAACTGATATCTTCGCTTTCGAAGGCATCCTTATCCGCCCCACAGCCAGTCAACAACACCGAAGGGGAAAGGGTCGCGGCGACACCTCCGTATCCGGAGGTCTTGAGAAACTCTCTTCGCGAGAGACGGGGAAAATCCCAGGCCATAGTCTTGTCACTCCTCATGATGGTACCCACCACTCTCGAGAAACGACGCCAATGGTCAGCGATGCGATGTCTGCCAAACCGGCAATGGAAAACGGGTATACTGCAAAAACTATCCTGACTACATTTCCTTGCTCTGGGGCCGACATGAGTTGGCCAACAAGCTATTCCGCTCCCAAGAGAACTTGGTCACTGCAGCTATTCCATGTAGTAACTAAGGACTGCCGACAAACTCCGATGAACCGAAGTCGCCGCCCTAATCGTGGTGCGTTTGGTACGGCAACCTGATACCGTCCATCCCAACTGAAACTCGTGCTCGAACAGCCATGACAGTCCGAATTTCAGAACACCCACAATTTATTATTGTGATGGGTATTGGTAACAAGAAACGGAGTCCGTTGTAATTGCGAATTGTCAATCAGTGACTTTTAATAGCACATTCCGTGTTCTCGGCCCGCTAATCCAGCTTCCCTGCGGCGAGCCACGCGGTGTTTCAGGTGCGGGGGATTTCAGGGAATAGCTTGATCAAAGCAGTCTGACTAAGACGCTTGTCAGGACCCGCCTACACCCTGGGGTTTGTAGCGGCGGCCTATGCCGTTAATGTCTGGTGCACAATGCTTACAGGTATCCTTCGATGAGTTCGATAAACTCGTCGCCGTCCCATTCAGCAGGCCCAAATTTAATACCCAGGGCACGGCCTTCCCGATCGATGAGATAGGTAGCGGGCAACCCCGGGGCCTTGAGCGTCATGGATACGCTGGCGGTCGGATCGAGAAACACCCCGAGGGAATGGATACCCGACTCCCGGTAAAACCGCTCGACCTGGACATGGCCATGCAAATCGGTTGACAGGGGAACGACCAGAAAATCCTTGTCAGCGAGCCTCACCTGGAGGCGGTCCAAGGATGGCATCTCCTTACGGCAGGGCGGACACCAGGTCGCCCAGATGTTCAGTAATAAAACCTTACCCCGGAAATCGGTCAATGAGTACGGCCGGTTGTCGCCATCCACGAACTGAATCTCGGGAAGTGTCCGCGGCTGCTCCAATAGGGTGATCGGGCCCGATTTACCCCCAAGAGGCCAATCCGCAAGCGGCATGTCCCCGGAAGCGGCTGGCTGCTGACGCAACAGAAACAATGCCCCAAACAACACCGACAAGACCAGAACAGTGGTTAACAGACGGCTCATTTCAGGATGGCGCTGTAACCGGCTCGTTCCACCGCGGCAATCAAATCCGCCGGAAGGGCCGAGCCACTAACACTCGCCGTTCCCGGTTCCAGCGTTACCTCGACTTGCTCGACACCCGAGACCGACCGCAAGGCGTCCTTGGCTCGCTGCACACAATGGTTACAGGTCATGCCATTTATCTCGAGTTGAATCGACTGGGACATTTTGTCCTCCTTTGGATTGAAGAAACGTAACCGATTGGCATTCATGACCACCGTTACCGATGACAAGGCCATCGCAGCGCTGGCAAACATCGGCGCCAAAAGCCAGCCCGTAACCGGATAGAAAAGTCCCGCTGCCAACGGGATGCCGACCACATTGTAAATGAAGGCGCCGAATAGATTCTGCTTGATATTGCGCAAGGTGGCGTTGGAAATCTCGATGGCGGTGCTGACATTTGCCAGAGAATCACCGGCCAAGGTAATGTCCGCATTGCCAATCGCCACATCGGTACCACTGCCAATGGCGAATCCTGTATCCGCCTGAGCCAGCGCCGGAGCATCGTTCACCCCGTCACCGACCATACCGACCTTGCACCCTCGCGCCTGCAACGCTCTGACCACTTCCAACTTGTCTTGGGGCATGACCTCGCTATGCACTTCGGTAATCCCCAATTCATCAGCCACCGCTTGGGCGGTACTCGCATGGTCGCCCGTACACATCACCAGCCTGATACCCCGATGTTGCAGGTGAGCTGCCGCCCGGCGACTATCGGGACGAATCGGGTCACTGAGAACTATCAACCCCAGAACCCCTTCGTCACCTGCCAACCAGACCGGCGTGCCTCCCTGCTCCGCCAGATTCACGGCATGGTGTTCAAGTTGCTCCGGAAGCACCACATCCCGCTCCTTCAAGAAATGCCGGTTACCCAGCAGATAGTCCTTTCCCCCAATTACTCCCAGAATTCCCCGGCCCGGCCTAGTCTCGAAACCGCTGACCGGGGATAGGGTTAGATTTCGTTTATGGCATTCGCGAATAATAGCTTCGGCCAGCGGGTGCTCCGACCCCCCCTCGAGGCTCCCCGCAATACTGAGTAGCCGTTCCTCGGAAATGCCCGATACGGGCAGTAACCGGGACACCGCCGGCCGGCCGAGTGTCAGAGTGCCGGTCTTGTCCACCACCAGATGGGTCAGCGCGCTGGCACTTTGCAAGGCGTCGCTATTGCGGATCAAGATATTTAGCTGAGCCGCGCGCCCGGTACCCATCATGATGGCAATCGGCGTTGCCAACCCCAGGGCGCAAGGACAGGCGATGACCAGCACGGCGATGGCGGTTGTCAGCGCGTGGGCCAGTACCGGCTCGGGCCCCGCCAGATACCAGACCAGAAAAGTAACGGCCGATATCACTACCACCACCGGCACGAAGACTGCCGCTACCTTTTCCACGAATTTACCCACCGGCGGCTTGCTCAATTGCGCCCGTTTAACCAGCGCGATGATCCGTGCCAATGTGGTCTCTTCGCCTAAGCGGGTAACCCGCAACAGTAAGGTACCGAAGCCGTTGGTGGTTCCTCCGGTCACCCGATCTCCACGAGACTTGCGGACCGGCATCGGCTCACCGGTGAGCATCGACTCATCGGCGCTGGAAACCCCCTCGACAACATTACCGTCCACCGGAATCGTCTCCCCTGGTTTCACCCTAACCCGGTCGTCCAGGCGTAACAAGGAAACCGGGACATCGACCGTGTCACCGTCAATCTCCACCCTTGCCCGACGGGGAACCAATTTAACCAGTGCGCCGATAGCCTCGCTGGTGATCCGTTTAGCCCGGGTCTCCAAGGCGTGCCCCAACTGCAGAAAGGCGAGAATGAATACCGCCGCACTCAGATAGAGATGGCGATCTCCGCCCGGAATAAAGTCGGGATTGATGATCAAGATCACCGATGACAACCAGGCAGCGGACGTTCCCAGCGCCACCAGCGTGTCCATGTTCGCACTGCCGTGGGCGGCCCGCTTTAGCGCGGTGGAATAGTAGTGACGACCGCTAAACCACATAACCCACAGGCAAACTAACGCCACCAAGCCCCAAAAATGTTGCCCAGAGAGCCCAATCAGTTCGTCCTCAGGGCCGAGACCGGGAAGGATTCCCCAGAGTTCTCCCGCCATGAGTGACAATCCCATCAGGCCGGCAACAATCGCCCGCCGCCAGGAACGACTGATCTCCCGCCTTGCCGACTCCGATTGCTCCTGATAGGGATCGACAAAGTGTTCGACGAGGGAGGCGTGAAATCCCGACCGCTCAAGCCGCCGCACCAACTTGGCGGGGTGCTCCGGTGTGGTAACGTCCAGTTCCGGCCAACGGTCTTTGAAACCATCCGCATCAACTTCAAGCAGGGCACGGAGCTTGTCGACCGACCGGGGAGAAGGCGGCTCGCCTTCCATCCGCAAGGTAATGGTGCCTTGAGGCGTGACCAACGGTATCAGCACAGCCTGGTATCCCTGCCCGGTGATGGCGGCAAGCACCTGCTGCCGGTCACCGCCTTCCACTCTGGCTTCCTGATCCAGCAAATTTACCTCAGCTGAGATAACCCCCGGGACTGAAAGAATCGCCTGCTCGACGGCAGCCACGCAGGCCGAGCAGGTCATCCCACCCACGCCAACTCGGTATTCGCTCGTCCCAACGGAACTTGCAGTCGCCTCCAACCGGGCGTCATAGCCCTTCCGGTTAATCGTATCAACAACCGCCTGGGGATCCCCGCCACGCACCAGAGCACGCTGCTCCACCAAGTCCACACCGATTTCACAGACACCCGCGACTTCTTGCGCCGCCTGCTCTACCGCCGCCACACAGCTGGCACAGGACATGCCATCAATCTCGATTCCGTAAGGGGACAGGTCAGCCACCGCTGATGCTTTGGAACCGACAACCGGTTCCAGGGAGGGTACGGTCACCACCGCACCCGGGAGACGGTTGCCGGTTCGATAACCCGCCTGTTCTATGGCGGCGGCAACTCGCTCAAAATCACCACCGGTCACCGTGGCGGATTCATGGGTCAAACTAACCGCCACGTCGCTCACCCCATCAACAGATCGCACCGCTTTCTCTACCGCCGCGGTGCAATGACCACAGTTCATTCCCATTACCGGTATCCGGAAGACCGATCGTTGTTCGTCACGCTCGCGTGTATTGATTGTCAACTTGTCCGCCCCAGAAATTATTGCTCAACCCATCCCACCAAGGCCTGGTGATTGCCGCCTTACACAATTTCGCACCCGCGTTGGGCCTATCGTACACCGGGACGACGCAGCCTAAACGTACTCAGCATTCATGGTTAATTGACAACGAAAAACCCATAACCGTTCATAGAGTCTGGTATGCGGTTTCTTGGAGCCCCAGCTGATTTTGGGTTGAAATCGAGCTCGCCGATATTAACCCTTAACCACCTCCCGGCAAAACCATGCCAGGGAGTTAATCAGGGAGCATCAGCCGCACGGCCAGCGCAAGGAATACCACACCGGCGACTCGACTCAACAGTATCCGCGCCCGTTTTGAACGCTCAAATCGTTCTCCCAGCGTCCCGGCCAATAACGTGATACCCCCAAATACCACCAGTGTCGCGAGAATGAAGAGCCCACCCAAAACAAAGAATTGCATCACCAACGACCCCCTTTCCGGATCGGCAAACTGGGGCAAAAATGCCAGAAAAAAGACCGATACCTTGGGGTTGGTGACATTCATGATAATCCCCCGACGATAGAGCCGTAAGGGAGTGAGTGCCGCTGCCGCCGGCCGGTCGGAGGGAGAGGACGCGGTAGCGAAGGCCTGCCAGGCAAGCCAGAGAAGATAGCCAGCTCCGACCAGTTTGAGCCCGGTAAATGCGAATTCGGATGTCTTGAAGAGTGCCGCGATACCCAGCGCCACCGCACTGGTATGCATTACCAGCCCCGTACATAGGCCGAGCACCACTGAAAAGCCCGCGCGGCGTCCGTATAGGGCTGCCTGGGTGAGGACAAAGAGATTATCCGGCCCTGGTGCCAAGCCGAGCAGCACGGAGGCCGTCCAAAACCACCACAGCTCCTCGGCACCGATCATGTCGGGTCTCTGCCGACTGACTGGCCGGGCAAAGTGTTTCCCGGTCAGCCGTCAAGCCATTCACACGGCGCCCACTAGCGCCCCGATCGGCGGCCGAATCCTCCCCGTCGGGGTTTATCGGTGGCTATGTTCACCCTTAGCGGACGCCCACCCATATCCATTCCATTTTGCTCCAGCGCCTTTTCCGCGGATTGCTGAAGGGCGTAGGTGATAAACGCGAAACCCTTAGGCCGGCCGGTATCCCGGTCCATTATGACAGAAAGCTGTTCGATCTCACCGTAGGGCGCAAATCGCTCCTGCAGCTGAGACTCGGTAACATTGAATGGGAAGTTCCCTACGTACAATTTGTTCTGTTGCATTTATTTCGTCCAATCTTGAATGCAGCGAAAAAAAAGCCCCGCCTAACCGCGGGGCTCATCTCCTAGATGTTCTCTACCTTATCTTAGGCTTACTGAGGAACAACGTTGGTTGCGCTAAGCCCCTTCGGACCATTTTCGGTATCAAAGGTAACCTGCTGACCTTCAGCCAGGGATTTGAAGCCGCTTCCCTGGATAGCACTGTGGTGGACGAATACATCCTCACTGCCATCGGAGGGCGCGATAAAACCGTAGCCCTTGCTATCGTTGAACCATTTAACTTTGCCTGTTGCCATTCTGCTTACCCATCAATTAGTTGTTGAACAATGTATAGCGTGCAGATCAAAACTGAGAAAGTACGGGAGGATTACTGCGTACACTGCGATGAACTCGCCGGAACTACCACAAGAAAAGACCGCCACACTCGAGAACCATATACTATAAACACATATGAATCCATGTTTTTTTTATAAATTTATCGCATATCGGGACGCTAGCACAGTTTCCCCACTGTACGGCATGCCCCAATACGGAGTGGGCAACGATAAGACCTCCGCCAAGCAGCACCTCACCCACGCGTCATTCGCCGCTATTTGTCCAGAAGCCGGACATCAGCCCGCAGCTGCTCGAGTTTACGCTCAACAACCTTCTCCAGGTGGTCGATGTCGCTCAAAATCCGTTCTTTGACATCGCTGATACTGGCATCACGCCGGACGATTTGATCGAGCTCTCTGGCCGCCTTCAGCATGGTTGGAGAGATTTCACTGATCTCCTTGTATTCACCCCGCCCGCTGTTGACCGGTATCACCTTGGTGGAGCGGCCGTGGCGAAATTTAATACTACGTGAGAGCAATTCTCCTTTACGGCGCCTGAAGTAAATCTTCAGGATATCCTCATCACCTTCCTGACGCAGCGTGTAGCGGTCAATAAGACCGATATCGGTAACTCCCATTTCCTGCAACGTTTCATACATAACCGAAACACCTTCCCCGGTTTGCGCCGGCCCGACGCATTTTCATTAAACAGCGAGTCTAGTGTAAACCCGGAAATGTTGGAAGATAGCGTTCAGGAAACCGGCAGTGTGAATACGATAACGGCACCCCGGGGGACATCCCGCTCGGCCCAGATCGTCCCTCCCTGCAGTTCGATGATTCTCCTTGCAATGGCTAGCCCTAGGCCCGCATGCCTGCCAGATTCCACTTGACCCCTGACCTGGTAGAAGGGATCGAAGATGTGGTCGATATCGGCGGAGGCAATACCCTTGCCACTATCTCGCACGGCAATTTTCACCTGCTCGCCGTCCCGGGTAAGTTCGAGGAAAATGGCGCCGCCCCGGGGCGTGTGGGAAAAGGCGTTTTCGATGAGATTTTCCAAAACCCGTTCCGTAAGCCCGATATCGGCATTGACGAATGGCAGCGGCCCGGGCGTTATCATTTCTAGCCCGACAGACTCGCGGCTGGCCATCAATTGATATTTCTGAACCACGTCCTGCACAAGCTCCGCCGGTGAAAATGCCTCTGGCCTGGGTAGGGTCTCCCGAGCTTCCAGCGCGGCCAGTTCAAACAGTTCATCCAGCAATCGTGAAAGGCGCCGGCTCTGGCGCAGGGCCGTGGCAAGATACTCCTCCCGCTCCGCGGCGGAAAGGTCATCGCCTTTCAGAGACAGTGATTCCAGGTAGCCTTGCATCGACGTGAGGGGCGTACGGAGATCGTGAGAAACCTGGGCCACCAATCTGCGGCGCAGACTGTCCTGGCTCTTGAGCTGGTGCAACTGATCTTGAATACGTACCGCCATCCGCTCAAATGTGATCCCCAGGCCATCGACCTCGTCACCATCATCATCTTTATAGCCGCCATCCGCCGGCAGCAGGGCGAAGTCATTCCTATTGAAACCTTCCATCCGTGTCGATAACTGGCGTAAACGGCGAGTCAGTAGACGAAACAGCAACAGCCCGGCCAACAATCCGAACCCGAGGCTCGCGACCACCGACCAACCGCTGAGACGCAGCAAGAAGCTCTCCCGAGCCACCTTGTCGGCGGCCTCGAATTCTTCACCGCTCAGGACCACATAAAGGTAGCCTTCCGGATGCTCCGTAGAGGGAACCGGTGTGACGGAGAACGCCTTTTGCCGATCATGACTACGCGGATCGTCACCCAGCAGTATCCTTCCACCGTCTTCCCGAATGAAGGCTTCGATCGGTTCCAACGATACCCGTCGCCGCTTGACTTTTCCCGGGTCGGCGGAATATGAAAGGATATTTCCTTTCCGGTCGAGCAGATAGATCTCAATACTAGGATTGATGACCATGTACTGCTGAAAGGTCTCCTTTAACGCCGCTTCGTCAATTCTCCCTTCCGCTACCAAATTGCGATCGGCCACGAGATTTTGGGCGAGATCCCGATTTAACTGCAGATTGACCTGATCCAGATAATGGCGAATCGCCGAATTGCTAATCAAGGCATACAGCACTGCCACCAGTGCAAACAACACCACCAGCACTACCGCCATTCGCGCATAGAGTGTCTTTGGAATCATCGCTCGGCAAATTTATAACCCACACCCCAGACCGTCAGGATATACCGTGGATCAGCGGCATCTTGTTCGATCTTTGAACGCAGCCTGTTGATATGGGTATTCACGGTATGCTCGTAACCGTCGTGGTTGTATCCCCACACCCGGTCCAATAACTGCGCCCGGCTGTATACCCGTCCCGGGTTGCGGGCAAAGAACAGCAGCAGATCAAATTCCCTGGCGGTCAACTCCACTTTCCGCCCGTCGACGGTCACCCGATGTCTGTCCGGATCCACAGTCAGCCCCCCGTATACAACGGAGTTGGTGGGCGCGCTCGACTCGACGGCCGCCAGTGCCAGCGCGTCAACCCGGCGAAACAACGCGCGTACCCGGGCCTTCAGCTCGGGGATGCTGAAGGGCTTGGTAAGGTAGTCATCGGCCCCGAGTTCAAGTCCCAATACCCTGTCGAGTTCCGTGGACTTAGCGGTGAGCATCAGAATAGGAACGTATCCTCCCCCGCCTCTCAGCTCACGGCACACGGACAGGCCATCTCGGCCGGGTAACATCACATCCAGTACCACCAGGTCATAGTTACCTTCCCGGAAAGACTGCAACCCCAGCTCTCCGTCTGCAACGATATCGCATTCACAATCGATATCGTGCAGGTGGAGCTGTACCAGCCGGGCGATGTCCGGATCATCTTCGATGATCAGAACTTTCCTGGCCATGGTCCCATCATTTCTTCATCTCGGAGCCCATCATGGACTTCCCTTCCTTTGACATTTCCTGCATATCCGCTTTCTCCATAGTCTCATCCATTTTCTTCATGCCCTGCTTCTCCATGGACATCTTCTCGTCCTCCATCATGCCATCCTTTTTCATTTCATGCCCATCGGACATCTCCGATTTCATGGAGTTATCCATCGTCTTGGCAGATTCCTTCATCATCGTATCCGCTACCGTGAACGGTGCGGCGAAGAGCAGCGCTACCATAGCTGCCGCGGATACTGCGACCAGCCGGCGGCCCGCTGAGGAACAGAGTTTCAAGGTCATTTCATTTTTCATGGCGTTCTCCAGATTGTCATTGTCGAGGTGGCTACCTCAGGGTCTATTAGGCGCACGACAATTCATCCGGAGATCACGAATTCCTAAACAATTTATAACAGCCTGGCGTATCTCCCTATGTTTCCCCTAGGCCATCTCCTCGGAGGTGCTACTCAATTGAGCCGCGGCAACCACCGCCTGGCCCAGCGATAATCCGCCGTCATTGGCGGGAACACGCGCCGGGCTCAATACCGTCAACCCCCGTTCCGCCAAACGTTTGATCAGCCCTTCCAGCAGCAGCCGATTCTGGAACACACCTCCACCCAACACAACGCTGGATACTCGCTGCTCATCGCAAATCTCAGCAACCACAGACTCAACCAGGGCGCAAATCCCCTGATGGAAACGGGCAGCGATCAAACCAAGATGCATGCCCCGCCGAAGGTCTTCTAAAAGCGTTCGCCAAAGTGATTCGAAACCGATCACTCGCAAGCCCTGTCGAGGCCGTTGCACGTCAAACGGATAGGCCCCATCGCGTTGTCCCAGAAAAAAGGGGGTGGCCAGTGACTCTAGCTCCATCGCTGCCTGGCCTTCAAAGTCCTGGCGATCCCGGCAGATACCCAGAGCAGCGGCCACGGCATCGAATAAGCGGCCACAGGAGGAGGCCGGTGGACAGTTTATCCCTCGTTCCATCATGGTATCGAGGGTGCCCAGCGGTTGGCTGCGCAGATAACGGACAATCTCCAACCCGGCATAGTGGCGGGTCACCCATTCCCACCCCAAGAGCTGGGATAAGTGGGCATAGCAATTTCGCCAGGGTTCGCGCATGGCCTGCGCACCTCCCAGCAGGGGCATTGGCTGGAGGTGCCCTAGGCGCCGAAAACCCCGGTAATCGGCTAACAGAAACTCACCTCCCCAGAAGGTGCCGTCATCCCCCTGGCCCAGGCCGTCCAACGCCACGCCCACTACCGGCGGCGTAGCCAAGGGCAGACCATGCTCGGCCATGCAAGCCGCAATATGGGCATGATGATGTTGGACGCCAATCAGACTCAGCTCCCGCTCTGCCGCCAGTGTCCCCCCCAGTTTCGAGGCAAGGTATTCGGGATGAAGATCAACCGCGATCGCCTGGGGGCGGTGCTGAAACAGGTCCAGATAGAGCGCGAGATTGCGGCGATAGTCCTGGTAGGTTGCCGCATTCTCCAGGTCACCCATATGCTGCGAGAGGATCGCCCGCCTTTGCTGGAGCATGCAAAAGGTACTCTTCAACTCCCCGCCCATGGCGAGAAGTTGTCGGTCGCCATCAAACCCCGGGGGCAAGGCAACCGGTGCCGGCGCATAACCCCTAGCCCGCCGCAGTATCCGCGGACTGCCAGCCATTACCCGGGTTACCGAGTCATCCAAGCGGTTGACGATTTCCCGATCGTGGAGTAGCAAATAATCGGCAATCTTTTCTAGCCTGTTCCGAGCATCCCGGTTTTTGGTGCATTGGGGTTCGTCACTGCGATTGCCCGACGTCAGTACAATCGGCCCCTCCAATGCCGCCATCAGGAGATGATGCAATGGCGTATAGGGAAGCATGAAACCCAAGGTCTGTTGACCTGGCGCGACCCCCTCCGCGACCGGCTCGCCCTCCGCGTCTACGATTACAATGGGTGCGGGAATTGCGCGAAGAAGCTGCTCCTCTTGGATGCCGATACGGGCATATCGTCTAACCATCGTCAGATCCCGCGCCATCAACGCGAATGCCTTGTGGTAACGGTGCTTACGGCGCCTGAGTCGGTTGACGGCCTCCCCGTTGCAGGCATCACAGGCCAGATGGATGCCCCCGATCCCCTTGATCGCCAAGATCTCCCCGCAGGCAATCAAACGGGCCGCCTCCCGAAGCGGATCCTCATCACTGTCGGGAGGTGACACAGGGGAACCAGCGGCTTCCAACCAGATCTGGGGCCCACACACCGGGCAGGCGTTCGGCTGAGCGTGGAAGCGGCGGTCGCTGGGCTCGTTATACTCCGCCAGACAGGCGGAGCACATGGTAAAGCTGGACATACTGGTGTTGCCGCGGTCATAAGGGATGGCTTGTACGATCGAGAGCCTGGGGCCGCAATGGGTACAATTGGTGAATGGATAACGATACCGCCGGTCGGCGGGATCACCTACCTCGGAAAGGCAAGTATCACAGGTAGCGGCATCGGGCGTGACATCGGTCCTGGCCTCTCCCGCGGTACTGGTACGGATCACAAACCCCCGGCCCGGCCCGCAACCGGTCAGTGGTTCCCGATCTATCCCGTCGATGGTCGCCAGCGGTGGACACTCCCGGGACAGTCCCGAGACAAACGCCTCCAGATTAGCCGCTGTACCCCAGACCTCGATAACCACTCCTGTTGGATCGTTCCACACCGCCCCCAGCAAATTCAAGGCATTCGCCAATTTCCAGACCGTGGGACGAAATCCGACGCCCTGTACGGTTCCGCGAACCCTTATTCGTTGGCCGATCATGCCATGAGAAAGCGAAGGTCCCGATTCCATCTATCACTGGCTCCGGATATCAGCACCGGCACGCTCTGGCCACTCAAGTCATTCCCGAATCCCGCAAAACGCACCCGGGGGATCCTCATGCCGGCTTTTCCGCCACCAGCATGGCGATATCTCGGCATCCCCTGCGCGGGTCTCCCAACCTACCCTCATCCCGGTATACCCTGGGCCGCAGAGATCGAAACAACTCCAACAATTCGCCCGCACCGAGCCGATATTCAGGGTTGGACGGGCCCATCGCGGATACCGCGTCACGGGCGAAGGTCTGGTAGAAGAGAAGCCCCCCAGGGCGCAATGCCTGAACGATCGGCGATACCAGGCAGCGCTCGAGAAAAAAGCTGACGACGATTATGTCGAAAGTGGCAGGCCGCGGTGGCTGGTCAATCACATCCCGGCACTCGGCAATCAACTCCACGCCCGCTTCGCGAGCAGCCCTTTCCACAACGGCAATCGCCTCGGGAGAGAAGTCCCATGCCCGGACCCTCATACCCTGCTGCGCCAACAGGATGGCATTGGCACCCCGGCCGCAAGCGAGGTCCAAGGCATCGCTACCAGTCTCAGGCAGCAAATGTAAGTTTTGTTCTAATACTTCGGCAATCCGCCCGCTGTCGCTTGCCTGCCGGTGCCGCCTATCCCACTTGTCGATCAGTTCCCGGCGAGCGTCCAAGGCACCATTAGCAGCCATTCAGCCCCCGTGCCAGATCCTCCTGGATATCCTCGACATCTTCCAGTCCCACGGCGATACGAACCAATCCGTCGCGGATACCGGCGGCCTTTTTCTCGTCATCCGAAAGACGCCCATGGGTCGTGGTACCCGGGTGGGTTATCGTAGTCTTGGTATCACCCAGATTAGCGGTGATCGAAATCATCCGGGTCTCGTCGATCAGCCGCCACGCGGCCGGCCGGCCGCCGCGCACCTCGAACGATACGATACCTCCGGCAGCCCGTTGCTGGCTGAGCGCCAATTCATGCTGAGGGTGGTCTTCCAGTCCCGGATAGTACACCCGCTCGACGCCGGGATGATCCCTTAGCCAGTGGGCCAGGCGTGCCGCTCCCTCCGAATGGGCCAACATGCGCAATTGCAGAGTCTCCAGTCCCTTGAGAAACACCCAGGCATTGAAAGGACTCATCGTGGCGCCTGCGGTGCGTAGCACGCCGAACACCTCTTCACCCACATGGTGGTGGTTGCCCACCACCGCGCCGCCTACGCACCGTCCCTGACCGTCCAGGTACTTGGTCGCCGAATGAACCGTGATATCCGCGCCCAGTGTCAGCGGTCTCTGCAGTGCGGGCGTGCAAAAACAATTGTCCACCACCAGCAGGCAATCATGAGCATGGGCAAGTGCCGCCAGGGCCTTCAAATCGGCAACTTCGGTAAGGGGATTGGAGGGTGTCTCGAGAAACAACATCCGGGTGCTCGGACAAATGGCGCGCTGCCAGGCATCCATATCATTCAGGGGCACAAATGTGTGGCTGATACCGTATCGGGTCAGATATTTGTCAAACAGCACATTGGTGGTGCCAAAGATACTCCTCGAGGAGACCAAATGGTCGCCGGACCGCAGCACAGCCATGCATACCGCAAGGATCGCGGCCATACCCGAAGCAGTAGCGACACAGGCTTCCCCTCCCTCCATAGCCGCCAGGCGCTCCTCGAACATCTGAACCGTGGGATTGGTGAAGCGTGAATAGATATTGCCTGGCTCGTCTCCTGAAAAGCGGGCTGCCGCCTGAGCCGCACTGGAAAACACAAAGCTTGACGTGGTAAAGATGGGCTCGGAGTGTTCACCCTCGCCGGTGCGGTGGTGGCCGGTGCGTACCGCACGGGTAGCCAACCCCCAATGTTCCTGATCCTGTTTCATGGCACCTCATACCTGACTGATTCGGTCTCAGGCATTCAGGCTCCCCTGGGGCGCTACCGGGAATAAAGAAACCTGCCCGGCAACAACCAAAGCAGGGACCTCTGCTTTAGCGGAACTTGTAATGCGCCCGCAATCTGAGACAAATCGGCGCAGTGCTTATCGCTGCCGATTGTAGCAGGTTCAACCGGTTGCGCGTCAACGGAATATACCCCGTCACCTACAGATTGCTATGCAGTGCCAATACCGATTCGGTCTCCTCTTCGGACTCCTCGTCACGGGCCTGGCGAGAGCTATCATTTCGCAGCAATTGGAGTTGTTCCAGATAGTGGTGGCTGACATCGCCGGTCACGTATTCGCCGTCAAACACCGACGTATCGAATCGTTCCACTTTCGACTTACCCTTTTTCCCCACGGCATTGATTAGATCTTCCAGATCCTGGAACACCAGCCGGTCCGCTCCGATAATCGCCTGCACCTCCTCTTCCGTCCTGCCATGAGCCACCAATTCACTGGCCGCCGGCATATCGATACCATAGACATTGGGATAGCGCACTGGAGGCGCGGCCGAGGCAAAATAGACTTTCCGGGCTCCCGAATCCCTAGCCATCTGCACAATCTGCTGAGAGGTGGTACCGCGTACAATGGAATCATCCACCAGCAGAACGTTCTTCCCCCGGAACTCGGACTCAATGGCATTTAACTTCTGCCGCACCGATTTCTTCCGATGCTGCTGCCCGGGCATGATAAAGGTCCGTCCGATATAGCGGTTCTTGATAAACCCTTCCGTATACTTGAGCCCCAGACAATTGGCCAATTCCAACGCGGCGGTACGGCTGGTATCGGGAATCGGCACGACCACATCAATGTCATGGTTTGGCCAAACCCGCTGAATCTTCTTGGCCAATCGGTCTCCCATACGAGACCTGGCTTTGTGCACAAAGATATTGTCGATGATGGAATCGGGACGGGCAAAATACACAAACTCGAAGACACACGGGGAAAGAATCGGGTTCGCGGCGCATTGGAATTTATGCAGTTTTCCCTCCATGTCGATATAGACGACCTCACCTGGCTGCACATCATCCAGCATCTCGAAGTCTTGGGCGTCGAGGGCCACGCTTTCCGAAGCGATCATATATTCCACACCGCGTGGAGTCTCGCGCCTGCCGTACACCAACGGACGAATGCCAAAGGGATCGCGAAATCCAAGCAATCCATTTCCATTGATCATCGCCACAGCCGCGTAACCGCCACGGCAGCGCCGATGGACGGCGGCCACCGCCTTGAACACATCCTGAGCTTCGATGCGCATCTTGCCCAAGACCTGCAGTTCGTGGGCAAATATATTGAGCAGTATTTCGGAGTCGGAAGAGGTGTTGATGTGGCGCAGATCCTCCCGATAGAGATCCTGCTTGAGTTCCTCGGCATTGGTGAGATTACCGTTGTGGGCGAGCGTAACCCCGTAGGGGGAGTTGACATAAAAGGGCTGGGCTTCTGCTGACGAGGAACAACCCGCGGTAGGATAGCGGACGTGGGCAATGCCCATATCCCCTTTCAAGTCGAGCATGTGCTTAGTGCGGAAGACATCCCTGGCCAACCCATTGTCTTTCCTCAGATGAAGCCTCCGCCCTTCAAGGGTAACCATGCCCGCAGCATCCTGTCCACGGTGCTGCAGCACCAGCAGGGCGTCATAAAGCGCCTGATTAACCGGGCCACGGCCGAAGATTCCGACAATCCCACACATATCCGAACGTCTCCAGACTATCCTGATATTTTGCTCTCCCGGTTCCGGATAACCTTCTCTATCCGGACGCGGATTAGAATGACTTCAGGCAAGATTGAACCTCTCCGCAAGTTCCACGGGCAGTAGACTCTTCAACCATACCGCCAGCTCCTGGAAATAGGGAATCAACTGTGAGGTCTTCCACCAGTGATCCTCCGGCATGGGAGTCAACCCACCCAGCAGAACCAGCAACGTAACCAACAGTATCCCCCGGGCGGCACCAAACAAAACGCCAATCAACCGATCGGTGCCGGTAAGGCCTGTTTTGTCGACCAGCTGACCTACCAGAAAATTGATCAAACCACCAAGAATAAGGGTTGCGACAAAGAGAATGACCAGGGCAGCGCCCAAGCGCAATGAAGGTGCCGAGATCCAATCCAGATATACCGCCAGATCGCGGAAAAAGGTCCATGCTACCCAACACGCAAGCAACCAGACCACCAGCGACAGCGCTTCCCGCATAAAGCCCCGGAGTAGACTGATTACCGAGGAAAGAGCAATGATGCCGATAATGACAAAGTCAACCCAGATCATAAAGCTTCCTGGAGGCCCATAAACACCACGGGAACACTAAAAATGGCATTTTAGCAAATGCTGGGTGGCATAAGAACCCGCTTGAATAAATGCCTCAGGGATAGCTCTTGATCAGCCCATTCAGCCCAAGCGGTTTCACAACATCATCCAATTTTTTCAGCAGGATATCAGCCTGCTTGCGGTCGATTTCGGGCCCTATCAATACCCGATACAGCGTATTCCCTTTGATCGTTTCTTGCTGAATAGAAGTGGAGAACTCCTTTTCCCGCAACAAGTTGACCAGCCTCTCCGCGTTTTCCTGATCAGAGAAACTACCCACCTGTATCACCCAGGAGGTTAATTCGCCCTTCCCTTGAGAGCTCTCGGATACAGTTGGCGGCGGCTTTGCGACTGGCGGGCGCCGCTCTAACGAGGGGGGTTTTTTTCCCGGTTCGATCGGCACAATCTCCGGCGGGGGTTGGGCAAGCGGTTGGTCGTCCAAGGGCATGATGTTAGAACGGAACTCACGCTGTGGCGGTAGGGGGATGTTGCTCTGCTTGATCTGCGGTTGCCGCACCGGTTCCCGCTGCAGCAGCATTGGGACGAAAATCACGATCAGGGAAACCAAGACCGTAGCGCCAATCAACCTTTTCTTTAAACCGTCATCCACCTGCGAAATCCCATTGAGTGAGTACCAGATCGCCTACATTATACCAGCTCCCCAGAGCGAACCTGGTCGATCACCGCGCCGACCAGGTAGAAAGATCCGAAAACCACTATACGGTCCTGGTCCCGCGCGGCCGACCTTGCTGCCCGGTAGGCGCCCAAGGGGGTTGGATGGAGATATATTCGGTTTGCATCAATTGCGGCGGATGCCAGAATCTTCGCCACGTCCGCTGGCGCCATACCCCGGGGCACCTGCAAATCCGCAAGGTACCACTCGTCGATCGCCGTTGACAGGATCTGCACAACGCCTAAAACATCCTTATCCGCCATCATACCGAACACGGCTAACGTTCGTCCCGGGTGAGACCCTCGAGAGAGATTGCCGGCTAATGCAGCCGCGGCATGGGGATTGTGCGCCACGTCCAGCAGTGTATCGGGGGGACCCGGAACCAACTCGAACCGGGCCGCCGCGACCGCCGATTCAAGCCCGCGGCGAAGCGCCAACCCTGTCACCGAAAGCCCGGCAGCGTGAAGAAGCGACAACACCATCAGAACCGCCGACGCATTGCCGAGCTGATAGTCTCCGACCATGGCAGGGCGAGGCAATCCAGGCCAACGCCTGTCCGGTCCCCACCAATCCCACTCTTCGGCACCTCCGGAATAACCAAAGTCTTGGTCGGCCAAATAGAGTTTGACCCCCAGGTCCTCGGCGTATGAAAGTAACGAGGATGGTGGGAACTTTGCAGCATACACCGCTGGTTTTCCGGGTCGCATGATACCCGCTTTTTCCAGGGCGATTTCGTCAACCGTGCCGCCAAGCCAAGCCATGTGATCGAGCCCGATGGAAGTTATCAATGCCACATCGGGATCGATAATATTGACGGCGTCCAGACGACCGCCAAGTCCGACTTCCAGGACCGCCACATCCAATCCGGATTGGGAAAATATCTGCAGCGCAGCCAGGGCGCTAAACTCGAAAAACGTGAGCGGCGTTTCACCCCGTGCCCGATCGACGGCATCAAAGGCGCGGCAAATCGTCTCATCGCTTGCTTCTTCACCGGCCACCCGGATACGCTCGTTGTAGCGAACCAGATGAGGAGATGTAAAGCTACCCACTCGGTATCCGGCCGAAGACAGTATGGCCTCCAGAAAGGCAACCGATGAGCCCTTTCCGTTGGTGCCCGCGACAGTCACTACCCGAAATGGGACCGGTCCATCCCACAGTCGGCGCCAAACCGACAATACTCGCTCCAGACCCAGCTCGATTTCACGATGGTGCAGTGTAATCTGCCACTGCAACCATTTTTCCAAGGTCTGAAATCGCATCTAGCGGAGGAACCTCTCCAGTCTGGCGATACCTTCTCGTAACTTATCGATCTCGGTAGTATAGGCGAAACGAATATGCTGCTCCGGGCGGTTGTCCCCAAAGTCCCTTCCCGGCGTCGCAGCCACGCCTTGTTGCTCAAGCAGCTCCATGCAAAATGTAAAGCTATCGGTAGTCAACGCGGAGCAGTCTGTATATAGGTAGAAGGCACCCTCGGGTTCCACGGCCACTTTGAAGCCCAGCTCCCTGAGCGCGGGCAACAGATAATCTCGCCGCTTCCTAAACTCGGTTCGCCGCTGTTCAAGGATGGCGATGGTTGCAGGTGAAAACGCCGCCAAAGCAGCATACTGAGCAATACTGGACGAGGATATGAAAATGTTTTGAGCCAGGCGGTCGATAGCCCCGACGTAGGACTGCGGCACCACCATCCAGCCAATCCGCCACCCCGTCATACCGAAATACTTTGAAAAACTATTGATCACAAACAGATCGTCAGCAATATCCAGCGCGGTATAACCTTCATCGCCATACACCAGACCTTGGTAGATCTCATCCACGATCAACCTTCCGCCGCGCTCCTTCACCACCTCGTAGATCGCCTGCAATTGGTCACGATCAAGCAGCGTTCCGGTCGGGTTAGAGGGGCTTGCCACCATGACCGCGCGTGTATCAGCCGACCAAGCCTCGGCGATCCGTTCCGCGCTCAATTGGTAGCCCGTATCCGGCCCCACCGCCATGCTGATGGGGATTCCTCCCATTAAGACTACGAAATTGCGGTTACACGGATAACCCGGGTCCGCCATTAGTACAGTGTCCCCCGGATTCACCAAGACGCCCATCACCAGCTGCAGCGCACCCGAAGAACCGGGGGTGACGATGACCCTATTGGAATCAAATTTCAAACCGTAGCGTGCTTGATAAAAACCAGCAATCTCACGTTTGAGCTGGGGCAACCCGGTAGCGGGAAGGTAGCGCGTATGGCCTTGCTCCAAAGCCAGGTGACCGGCATCTATGACAGGCGCAGGTGTAGCAAAATCGGGTTCTCCAACCTCCATGTGGATGACGGACCGGCCCAGCGCCTCCAAGGCTTTAGCCCGGGCCAACAGCTCCATCACGTGGAACGACCGAATCTCACCCATACGCCGCGCGGTATCAAATGTATCGGACACGTAGATTAGCCTTCCTGGTTGCTAAGCCATGGATTGTCGGACCTGGTTGGGATATCCCGATGAAGCTGCCTCAACAGCGCAACATCCACCCACTGGTGCCCCCAGGTTTCCCCGGTGATGGGATGACAAGGAAGTTCCGAATCACCCAAATGATCAACAACCAGGCTGGCGCCAGTAAAGTCCTCATGCTTGGTGTACTCGTTAACGGTGATCACCGAGGCTTCTATACCTGCTGCCTGTGCAGCCCGCAAGCCGATTTGAGAATCCTCGAACACCACGCATTCCTCGGGCAGCACCCCAAGGGCCTCCATCGCCAGGCAATAGATGTCTGGAGCGGGTTTCTTATCGAGCACCTGATCTCCGGCGGCAATGACCTCAAACCAGGCGCTGAGTGGTTCCGTTGAGGCGGTGTCGAGAAGTGCGGTAACGTTGGCGCCGGAGGTGGTCGTCGCCACCGCCAGTCGCAGGCCCTCTTCCCGCGCTTCGCGTAGCAGACGCTCGACCCCGCGCCGTAAAGGGATTTGACCGGTCTTAAGCAGTTGCCGAAAATATCGGGTCTTGGCTGCGTGTAACTGGGCAACGAACGATTTTCGCTCACTGGGTATCACCGGCGGCTGCTCGATCTGGTTGAGAAAGTAATCGATTCGCTCCTTGCCGCCTGCAACCACCAATAGCTCTCCATAACGGGTCTCATCCCACATCCAATTGAGGCCAGCCGCCGCAAAAGCGGCGTTGAAGGCTACCCTGTGCCCCCAGCGCTCGGTATCCGCAAGGGTGCCGTCAACGTCGAAAATCAATGCCTTCAACTCCAGCCTAGCCACTCTCAGCCTGCCGACCATGGTAGATAAGCGCAGCTTAACCTAAAGTATCTACATGAATCATCCGCTATTGGGGATTGTTGCTCGATGGGCATAATTGTGGTTAATATACCGCCCTTCTTCAGTTTCAGTGTGCTTCGCAGGAGTTACTGAATGGCCGAAAGACAGAACACCAAACGAGAACAGACTGGACCGTTTGGCTTCTCGCCCTATAAGTCAAAAAAAAACGAGGAGTACATGAACGAGGCGCAGGAGGCCCATTTCCGAGCTATCCTGCAAGCATGGAAAACCGAACTCATGGAAGAGGTGGACCGGACGGTTCACCATATGCAGGATGAAGCGGCGAATTTCCCCGATCCCAATGACCGAGCCACCCAGGAATCCGAATTTAGCCTGGAACTGCGTACCCGGGACCGAGAGCGCAAGCTAATTAAGAAAATCGAAGAAACCCTCACGCTGATAGACAACCACGAGTACGGCTATTGCGAGGCCTGCGGAGTCGAGATCGGAATTCGCAGATTGGAAGCCCGTCCTACAGCTTCCTTATGCATTGACTGTAAGACGCTGGATGAAATCCGGGAAAAGCAGATGAGCTAATCGTTTGATGATTACCGATGGTTTGATTGCAGATTAGCCGGTATAAGCCGGCTTTTCTTTGTGACAATGGTTTATCGTGGACGTTTCGCACCCTCCCCTAGCGGGTCTCTGCATTTTGGATCACTGGTTGCCGCCATGGGCAGCTACCTGGATGCACGGCACAACGCAGGTGTCTGGTTGTTGCGAATCGAAGACCTGGATCCGCCAAGAGAAAAACCGGGCGCCGCGGCTGAGATTATCAAGACTCTCGACGCCTTCGGTTTTGAGTGGCATGGTGAGATAACCTATCAAAGCCAGCGCACCGAAGCCTACCGGAATGCTTTATCGAAGCTTACCAAAGCCGGACTAACTTTTCCCTGCAACTGCACTCGTAAAGCGATCCGGGACAACTGCCCGATGGGTATGGATGGGCCGATCTATCCCGGTACCTGCCGTGAGAAATCACCTAAGAAACGCCTCGGTGCTATCAGGATCAAGGTCCCTGACCGGGAGATTCACGTCGAAGACAAGGTGCATGGCAGTGTCATCTACAATCTACAACGGGAGTTGGGAGATTTCATCATTCAACGGGCTGATGGACTATTTGCCTATCAACTGGCTGTCGTAGTGGACGATGCCCAGCAGGGAATCACGCACGTGGTGCGCGGCACCGATCTCTTACCGTCTAGCCCCAGACAGATATATCTTCAGCAATTACTCGGCTTACCCACACCGGAATACGCCCATCTGCCGCTTGTAATCAACCGCAAGGGTCAAAAATTGAGTAAGCAATCCCGCTCGAGACCGGTGGATGGCAGCCAACCGCTATCGAGCCTAATCGCCGCCTACCAATTTCTCAATCAAGATTTCCCCGGACAATTGCCAACCGGGATCGAGGAATTTTGGGATTGGGCAATCGCACACTGGAATTTAAAAAAAGTACCCACTCGAGAGCAGGAACGATAATATAGCGAAGTGGTATCGATATCCGATCTTAGGTTTTGAACCCATTCAACCCCTTCCAGACATGGGGACGATTATGAAATTTAAACTGATCGTAGTTCTCACCGTAGAGAAATTCACGGGCGATCTTATTACGGCAGGCAGAGAAGCGGGAGCCACCGGCGTGACCGTCGTCAGCCATGGCAGCGGTGAGGGCATCGAACCACTCAAGAGCTTTCTTGGCGCCAGCCTAGCCAACCGCACGGATCTCATCCTGTTCTTGGTTGAAGAGCACATGTGTCGATCGATTATGGATACCCTAGTGGTGGTTGGTCAGATGAAAGACAAACATACCGGGATTGCATTCCAACTGGATGTGGAAGACGCCGTTGGAATCTCGCGCCAGATAAGCGAACTTGTCCCACTAATCGATGAAAAGATTTAATCCCGCTAAAGTTCTATAACGATGGGTTGCAGATACCAGCTAAGTATCCTGATTGATCAGCGGCCCTGTTTCGCTGGATGCTTGGCCACCGTTACTCACTGGTAATCACGTTTTCCAAAACGGCAAAAGGGTTAGTGGCTTGCTGGCCACTAACCCTTTATTTGGTCCGGGCGAGATGATTCGAAC
>JAGRGP010000088.1 GCA_020445415.1 Gammaproteobacteria bacterium
AAACGGGTTAGGGTTTGGGGTGCATCGTGGGTGTGCAGGGTGGAGACCACCAGGTCCCCGGTTTTTGCCGCCTTGACACCGACCTCCGCCGTTTCCAGGACACGTATCCCACCCACCATGATGATATCCGGGTCCTGGCGTAGAAAGGCTCGCAGTGCCTCGGCAAAGGTTAGGCCGGTCTTGGTGTTCTGATTGACTTGGTTGATTCCCGCGACCTGGATTTCCACCGGATCCTCTACGGTGGAGATATTGATCTCCGGCTTGTTCAGCAAGTTCAGTGCCGTATAAAGTGAGACGGTCTTGCCGCTCCCCGTGGGCCCGGTGACCAGGATCATGCCGTAGGGCTTTTTGATGGCCGCCATGAAGGCTTCACGCTGCTCATCTTCGAATCCCAGCGCCTCTATGCCAACCTGGGCACTGGTGGGATCGAGTATTCGCAGCACGATCTTTTCGCCGTACAGGGTGGGACAGGTATTGACCCGGAAGTCGATGGAGCGGTTGCGCGAAAGCACCATCTTGATGCGCCCATCTTGAGGCACCCGGCGTTCGGCGATATTCATGCGCGACATGACCTTGACGCGGGCGATCAGCCGGCTGGCGATATTAATCGGCGGCGAGGCAACCTCGGTCAGCAGGCCATCCTGGCGAAAGCGCACCCGGAAGCTCTTTTCGTAGGGTTCGAAATGAATATCGGAAGCACCGCTGTTGATGGCATCCAGCAGCACCTTGTTGACAAACCGCACCACCGGCGCGTCATCGATGTCCAGGTCGCCGTCGTCCTGTTTTTGCTCGCCGTCGTCGATGGTGACGTCGAAGCTGTCCAGATCGCCATCCAGCAGATCGGACATGGAGGTATCGCTGGCTTGCAGCGCCTTTTCGATGGCCTGGGCAAGTTTGGCCTCCTCCACCACCACCGCCTCGGTGGTGAGCCCGGTATGGAACTTGATTTCGTCGAGTCCATGGAGATTGGTGGGGTCGGAGACGCCCAAAAACAGCCGTTTGCCTCGTTTAAACAGCGGCAGGGCGTGGTGGGCGCGGATCAGTTTCTCGTCCACCAGTTTGATCGGTATCAACTCCATGTCCAGCACGTTGAGATCGAACAGCGGCACACCAAACTCCTGGGATGCCGCTTGGGCGATCCGGGTGCTGTCCAGAAGCTTGTTTTCCACCAGATAGGTGACGAAGGGGGTGCGCTTCTTCAGCGATTCCTGAAAGGCCTGCTCCGCCTGCTCTTCACTGAGCAGGTCGTCACGGACCAATCGGCGGGCCAGGCCGCTAAGGTTGATTGTGGGTTTGGTGATAGCCATCCTTTCGTTCGACGCGTGGTGGTTCCGGATCCCCGGCCGGATTACCGATCTCTGAGAGATGCTGTCGGCCATTCCGGCGAAAACTTAAATTCCGAAAGGGCGCCCGTTACAGGCGGGTTCTGGTGTCTACGGAATAGGAAGAAGATACCTGAGAGCCGGAGCGGGCTCAATAGCGGCCTACCGGAATGGTGCGCCAGGCGGCATTTCCTAAACCGGTGGGCTAGGGAACTTTTTCGAAGATGACCGGATCGCCGAGCAGGGCGGTGTGGGTTACCGAGATGAAATAGGAGGTGGCGTTGGCGATCACGCTGTAGTTGAATTGATCCTCGTCGCCGTCGGGCTTCCAGCCCAGGCTGCCGGAGGTTAGGGTATTGGCCCCGTTGGGAACCCAGACCTCGGCCCGGTCGGTGCCGTCGGTATTGCCGTAGGTGCTGTTCTCCAGCCAGAAATCCTCGAGGGCGATGCGCAAGGGCTCGATGTTGGAGCGGGCGGCCGTGAGACGGGTCTCCCGAATGTAGCCGTTGTAGGCGGGGATGGCGATACCCACCAGCACGGTCAGTACCGCCAGGGTGATCATCAGCTCCACCAGGGTAAAGCCGCCGGAGGTTTTGCATGTGGTAACCATGGTTCTGCCCTGGTTCGGTCGGGGGGTGAAGGGGTTTTGCTCACCGCCGGTAACGGAAACCCGGGTGGCCCGGCGATGCGGCTGCCGAACCCCCGGGGTGCCAGACTGTTAGCCGTTGGGCTCGAGATCAAATCTTGGTGGCATTGACTTCGGTGCTGAGTCCGCCCAGTTCAAGGTAGTTGGGGCGTGAGACACGGATAACTTCGGAACCGAGCGAAGCATCGGTTACTTGCAGCCCAACAGAGCCAGTCGTCAAGAGTGTCTGGTCCGCATTGACAAACGCTTCATTGCCGTCGGGCGCTTTTTGATTATCGGGATCAACCAGTTTTCGTACTGCAGTGTGGTCCAGTGCGCTAATACCACCGATGCCCTTGCGGGATACGATGGCGGCGCGTTTGGCCATTTCTGCCTTGATGGAGCGGATCGCTTCATCGTAATGGCTGGTCACCTTGGACATGCGGGCTTCCTTGATGTAGTTGTTGTAGGCCGGGATGGCAATCGCCGCCAAGATGGCGATGATGGCAACCACGATCATGAGTTCGATAAGGGTGAAACCTGACTGTACTTTTTTCATGCTACTCTCCTGGTGAAAAAAACTGTGCTTCAATCATCGGCTGTTGGGCGCGAACCTTTAGAAACTTGTGCGGGCTTTACTCCGCGTCGCTTGGGATTAAGCAAGTGCGGTGCCAACTGCCGGTATATGTCCTCCCCGTCAGCCGTGGCGAAGCGTAATTATCAGTAGAAACAACCGCGAGTGACGGGAAATAAAAAACCGCCAATTTTACGGCATTAAATATCCGCGACTGATAGAAGATTATCCGGCGGGGTGATGGATCATTTATGTCACTTGGTGACAAGATTTGTCACTTACAGGCAAGGGGCAGCCATTTCGTGGGGCGGGGAATGTGTCGCCAACCGGTAAACCTGAGGCGGCGGACGGGGGATTTTATTCGATACCCAGCTTGGCGAGCCGGTAGCGCAGTTGGCGAAAACTGATCCCCAGTTTCTTCGCGGCGGCGGTACGGTTCCAATGGGTTGCCTCCAGGGCTTGGGTTATGGCCTCCCGCTCGACCCGCTCCAGGTAGGTTTCCAGTTGTTGCTCAGGCTGGCATTCGGGAGGGTCAGTGGCTCGCTGGGGCAGCAGAATATCGGCCGCCCCGATGCGTTCGCCCTCGCACAGCGTGACCGCGCGCTCCAGGATGTTTTCCAGTTCCCGCACGTTTCCCGGGTAGTCGTAGGCGATCAGCCGATCTCGGGCATCCTGCCGTAGCAGGGGAGGAGGCAGGCCGTTTTGGGCGGCGATGCGGGAGAGCATCCGCTCGGCAAGCTGGACGATATCCTCGCGGCGTTCTCGCAACGGGGGGATCTTCAACTCGATGACATTGATGCGGTAGAAAAGATCTTGGCGGAACTGTCCGGTTTCCACCCGCTCCGCCAGATCCATGTGCGTGGCGCTGATGATGCGCACGTCGACCGCCTGCTCCCGCTGCGACCCGATCGGCCGCACCCGCTTTTCCTGGATCGCCCGCAGCAGCTTGACCTGCATGGGCA
>JAGRGP010000089.1 GCA_020445415.1 Gammaproteobacteria bacterium
CAGCCAGGGCGGGTGTCGCAGCGAAGGTTACGACTATGGTCCCAGCGACAAGAAATTGAGTGATTCCCATCGGTCTCTTTCCGGCGTTGCACATGGCGTGCATGGTGGAGTGCCGGGAGCAATGAAGAAATGGAAAATGAAGTCAGAGAAATGCGTGGTTTTATGAACAGAAATTATTTTGAAATGTTGTTGTTTAAAAACTGCTATATGTCCCTATTCCGCTCTTTGAACTCTTGCTCTACATAACCCGGTAGGGCCGAGTACCATTCGAGTCAGAGTAGAAAATCCGTTCAAAGGAAAACAAAGGACGATTTGTTTCTATTCTGACTCCAAAAAGTCCGTACGCATGCAGCGCGCAATTCTCTTCCAAAACACTTCACCCAACTAGAGATAGGCGTGGTAATCCTCTTCGCCGAAGAATCAAGGTTCACTATTATGACCCCGCTGTACAATGGGAAGCAGCACGTCATCTTTATAGACGCGAGGACATCGAGGCATAATACTCTGTAGCAAAAAAATCGAGTCTGGCCCCTTTAATTGATCTAAGAGGCATAACGATATCACCTGCTGCCTCTGCATCCCCAGTCGTCCCGGCACCTCTCGACCGCCCCCCGGTGCATCCAATTGCCGATTGAAACCTAATAAATCTTGTCTATATTTGTTTGGAAATAATCAAAAAAGAATTTAATTCAGAAATTGATAATTAACAGGGAGTAGTTATGGATAGAGCAATCTCGAGAAGATGCTTTCTCGCCTCGGGCTCTGTGGCCACGGCTTTGCTCGCTTCACCACAAAGTCTTTTGTCCCTACTTGTCTCGGATGCGACAGCGGCGGTGAGATTAAGTGCGCTAGACCCAAACGTCGCCCTGCCACCGGTAAAAGTGTTACAGGGTCTTGAGTTAAAAATTGCCAAAGAACACGTTCCGATAGATCGGATGACAATCGTCTGGGGTGATACGGTCGAGTTATCTGGGGAAATCCGTACAGGTGGCAATCCTATAATTATTGTAGCAAGAAGGATTGAGTTTCTCCCGGGTTCCCAAGTGGACACGGTGGCTTATGGCACACCTACGCCGGACTATCCTGTTGGAACCAGGGCTGGAAACGGACCAAGAGCGGGTGATCCCGGAGGTAATGGGGGCGCCTCCGGCCACGGCGGAAACGCCGGTGACGTGCTGATTCTGGCTGACCGGATAGAAGGCCCGGTCACCGTTATCGCCCATGGCCAGCGCGGTGGTAATGCGCGGGGTGGCGGGGATGGCGCAATCGGTACCATTGGGCCGACCGCTACGCGTTCGTGTACACAAGGAGGCCAAGGCGGACGAGGTGGCAAGGGTGGGTTGGCAGGCACGCCCGGTAACGGTGGCAACGGGGGAAGCGTTGTGCTGGTCAGTTTCGAGCCCGATTCGCTGACCATCAGCAAGGTCTTGGTGAGCCCCGGTGATCCGGGCAAGCCAGCGCCTCATGGCAAATCCGTGAAAGGCGGACGTGGTGGTGCTGGTGGGCCAGCTGACTATACAGAAATTAGGCATCCTTGTGTGCGTTGAGGTGACTTCATGGTGGACTGGTGCTTTGAAACAGTAAAAAGATGCGATGAAGGTGCAACTGGACTAACTGGGCCAACCGGTGACAAACGCACCGAGCCTATTCCGAAGGCCAACCGGGGTTCGGTAGGTCAGCAAAGTGTTGGCGCGCTGACAAACTACAGTGGCCTGCCAGTCATGCCCCCCCGGCAATGGGTGTCTAAATGTATACACGCCGCGGAGTTGAACTACGCCAACCAGGAGATGGAGGAATGCCTGGATAAGCTCCAGTGGATAACCCAACTCCTCAATACCGTCGATCGCTCCATCAATTCCGGTGTTATCTCGCCGGAGTACCTTGGGGCACGACAGAAGATCGCGGCGATAAACACCTCGATCGGTAGCGGGCTCGATGTCTTCGGAAGAGGGCGAAACTATGTGCCCTTGACCTCCTTTGCCTTCCATCGGGAAAACACACACGCGGTCATCGGATATGCTGCTAGTATAGAGAGTTCGCTCGATCAGCTGAAAGGTCTTACGGCTAAGCAGGCGGATGCCCGCGTGAAAGCCAGGGACGCAATCGATAAACTGGATGCGGCTATTAAAAGAAGAGAGCAGGCACAAGCGGTAGAGTTCGAGGAGGTAGCAATACTTCAGAACAGCATCAAGAACCTCGAGCAAGTCTTGAACGATCTTTGGAACGATCTCGAATCGGCCAACGATGAATTTCAACAGGCGGTAAAAGATCAGGCGGAATGCGGCTTTGGTAATGTTTTGCAGTTTGCGACAATGGTGACCACGGTGATCTCAACCGGCGGCGCGGCGATCGGCGTGGTATCGGGACTTGGCGCCACCGTTAATAATTTAGAAAAACTCAATAACACGCCGACCGGAAAAGGTAGCTGGTCGGAAGTGATGGGGCAAAACTTCAAGGCGATGGCTAAGGCAGTCGAGCCTGCAGGGAAAAGCATCGGTGAGTTCAAAAGTTCCTACCAGAGCGCTCGAAAACAGATTGACGCACTGAATGAGGGTGAAGACGACGTGCGCCCTGGTGGTCCCTCCAGCGACTTTATGAAACTGGTAGCAAACAAAAAGGATTTCGACCAAGCAATCAAGGAGTTCATGGATCTCCCGGAGGCCAGGGCGTACAAAAGACTGATGGATCTGTTCGTCAGCACGGCCGAGACACGCAATAACGAGATTATCGAGCATGACGAAAAGATCGCTCGAATTTTCAATATGTGGGCAGAGAGTGCAATTGATAGAAAGGAGATTGGTGAGGTATCAGCGGCACTTGAAGTCGATTTTGATCTACCGGGTCTTCGAGACTACCTCGACCAGGCCTTGACGCGGATTAAATGGGAAGTCGCGCGCTCTCTAAACAGTCTCGCCAGGGCGATTGAGTACCAGAGCCTTGAGTCGATCTTAATCCCAATTGACGACCGGAATGTCGCTACATTACAGAGCTCGATGGCCCAGATTGTTCTGGAGCATGTGCGCATCAAGGAGACCTTCGGCCAATCTGCCCAAAAGGGACTAGGGATAAAGGTACCCCTTGCCAGCCTGTTTACAGAGCGGCAAGTTGAAGCGCTCCTGTCTGGGGAGTCGGCAATTTTTTCGATCCGGCCCGACGACGACGAATTCTGGCCCCGATATTCCGTTACCACCTTGCGAATAACCCTGGGTGAGCTGCCTCGTGATCTGCAGAGTCAGGCGCTTAATGTGCGATTCGAGCATTTAGGCCGATCTGTAATGAAAGACCGAGAGAGACGCTTGCAGGTTTACAGTCATAGGCCCGTCAGGACGTTGTTTCAAACGAATATTCGGGGCGATGTTGTTGAAAACGGCTTGCTGATCGATGAACGCTCGAGAGAGTATGTCGGTGTCAGTCCGTATGGCCCGTGGAAGGTAAAGTTTGAAGTCGATGGGCTGGATGACCTGCGCAGTATCATTGAGCAGGCCGTGGTCGTTTTTGACGTGCAAGGACGGGTGCTCCCTATCGGGTAGCCGATGAGGATTTTGTGTCCTGTTAACTCGAACTGGATTAGCGGGTTAGCGGTTATCACCATAAAGGCAATGTGCTGTGGTCTCGCATTGCTCGTAACAGCCTCCGTGATGAGCGGCCAGGACTGCCTCCCGTTTAGAAGGTGAACAACCATCTCCACAGTAATCAAGTGCATTTCGATCTTGGCATTCTTTGATTACCGCGTCTTTGGCAACCGCCATTAACACACCTGGATAGAAAGTTTCCTCTACCGTGCGACACGTATTTTGTGAACCTTTACAGTCTGGACACACCGGGGTGGCCCAGCAAGTCGCGCCGACTACACCTTCGGCCGCGAAAGCGTAATTTATCCCCACCGTAAGAACGAGCAATACAAAAAAGTGAAATCCAGTTGATCTTCTAGTTAACATATTACCTATCTCCTTCTTGCCTTGACCAACGGCAGTCTCCGTAATATTAGGCACCCAACGCCAGCGGGCCTACCAGTATCAACGAAAGCGGCACCGGTTTCGGTACCTACTGCCAACGTCCTTCTGTCCAGGTCGTCATGCTGTAGCGCCTGCGCATCCCCGCGCAAGCTCCATGTGGCCAGGCGCTAATACACTGGTTGACCGAAGCGTACTGTACTGGGTCGATGCCCAACAAACCGCCGTTAGGGTCGAGTGCAATGTAGGTGGTATCAAATTTGATGCAAGCTGCCGTCAATCCCTGCCAATAGGCGATTCAAACAGCCTTTGCGGCGGCCAACAGTCTCCCTTAACCGGCTATGGGGCAGCTATATGAGGTAGCATAAACCCTCTTTTCCTCCGTTGAAACCATCACCATGCTAGCGTCGGCAGCCGCAGTCGGACGTCGATCTGACCTGAGAAGTGGTTCCGAGCAACATTTCAGGGCCTGAATCCGCCCAACCGACTGTCCTCTGGCACGTGTTTCGGCGCGCTCCAGCCATCAGGCCAGCCGCCACCATGGCCGCACTGCTGGCATTGCAGTCCCTAGTGGTAGTCGTCGAGTGATGCGGCTCAGTCGCACAGCCTGCGTCGGGGTGGTGCACATACAGCGACGCACTGACATCTGAAATGGCTTCCCTGCCAACCGAGAATGGCAACATGATCACATCCTTGTAAAATCATCCTGCGGGACAGGTTACCAGGCTGAAGCGGTGGCTCTATAAGTACTTCTTGAAAGTACTGGCCGTAACCGAGACGCTGAGCCCAAATAACACCGCAAACGGCAACACGATGAATGTGGGATGTAGACTAAACGGTAGCGCGAGGTAGATCACCCAGCTCAATACCAACAAAGGCATCGCAGAACGTTTTGCCCAGTGATAAACAAATGAACTTTCCCGACCTCCGCCCCAGCGACGTAGATCCCGCTTCACGAAACCGTCAACCAGCGCCACGAGACTGAACAGCGCAAAGACCGGCATCGCCAGCGTCAGGATCGCCAGGCGAACGGAAAAGACCTGGGTGACCTGCATTCCCGCAATCACGAACTCGGCAAAGGGCTCATAAATACTGTAGAGCCTGGGTCGCAGCCCACTTTCGTCGGGCCCCGGCGGCACCGACAACCAGTCGATGAAATCGACCGTGCGCGTGATCTCGAATAGGACATAGTAGGTTTTGTCGGCAACCGCCTTCGCGAACTCGGCCGGGCTCGAGGTCACGAGGCTTCGTCGGAAGTCCGAATCCAGGTACCCAATCTCTGCCTCGAGCATCGACCGGCTGTGCTGGAGCCCTTCTTCCGGCCAACAAAAAACCATGCCAACCCACTCGGTCAGTATCGAAAACAGCAGCGCCAACAAAAGCCACTGCACGCCTTGCGCCAGGGATGTCAGCGTGGTCGAGACCAGCCCCTGCCGAATCTCGCGGCGTCTCGGATCGGCGACCGCTTCAGTCATCCTCGTCCTCTTCTCTTTCCGAGGAGGCGGCCGGTGCTTCTC
>JAGRGP010000090.1 GCA_020445415.1 Gammaproteobacteria bacterium
AAGGGCGGATAAGCCCAGTCCAGGGATCCCTTGGTGGCGATAATAGCGAGTTTTTTCTGTTCCATCCGAATCTCCTCCCAGTGTCCCAAATTGATGGGTTGATTTCAGATCACTTGAGCTCTCAGGCTTTTTTGATCAAAAAGTGAAATTTACCGCCTTCTTCCTTGGACTCCATGAGCTCATTGCCAGTCTGCTTGGCAAAGGCTTCGAAATCCTTCACTGAACCCGGATCCGTGGCTATGATGTGCAGAACTTGCCCCGCGCTCATCCCGGTTAGTGTCTTTTTCGCACGCAAGATCGGCAGGGGACAGTTCAATCCACTGGCATCCAGTTCTTGATCAAATTCAGCCATTGTTAGCCTCCAAAGCAATGTGGTCGATAATTTTCAGCATAAATCAGACTTGTCTTATATTCTAACTCTCCGGAAAACGCAAGTCACCCCAACTAATTTAATCGCGGGTCCGGTCCTGGGAGATTGGCGCTCATGGGGTTTCCGATGTGGCTAGCCCAACCCTCAGGTGCGCTGCCAACATGGGTGGTCTGCACCTCGCCCTGTGCCGTAATTGGTCTGCTAACCGTAAGCAACTACTTCGAAACGATTTCTGACCCAGTCAATAATGCCCCCCTTCAGGTTGATGACGTTCTCGAATCCCTGCTGCATGAGGAATAAGCAAGCGTGGTAAGAGCGTGCACCACTGCGGCAGTACAGCACAATGTCACGGTCTCGCGGAAATTCGTTCATACGCAGAGGAATCAGGTGCATTGGCAGATGAGTGGAGTTCGGCAACATACCATGGGCAACCTCCGCCTCGCTTCTGATATCCAGGAGATACAGATTCTTTTCGGTTGCGAGATCCTGCTCGAGTTCAACTGACCCAATCTCTTTAACTAACATGTTTCGACCTAACATGGCTTATAAATAAACGTTTTATAATATTATGGCTGATGGCACATTAGCAAGCTCTGATAAACTGATACGTTGGTGCGATTGTTCCGGTCAGAAGCCCATGCTAGAGTTCGCGCTTTTCGGGATGGTGATTCCGGCCACTCCTTTACCAGGCCACCTTCCAATCCGGTGAACGCGGCATACGGACGATGGAATTTTTACCTCTATTTCTGAACATTAAAGGCAAATCCTGCCTGGTCGTCGGCGGTGGTGAGGTTGCCTCCCGCAAAGTGTCGCTGCTGGTGCATGCCCAGGGCAATGTCCATGTAGTCGCTCCAAGCCTTTGTGATGAATTGGGGTTACTGGTGGAAAGGAGACAAATTACCCACCGCGCCGGAACCTACCAATCCCAGGATCTAGCCGGCTGCCGTCTGGTGATTGCCGCTACCGACAACCACCAGCAAAACCAGTTGATCTCCCAACAGGCGGACGAGCTGGGGATCCCCGTCAATGTGGTGGACCAACCAGACCTGTGCTCGTTTATCGTACCCTCGATCATCGACCGCTCGCCGGTTATCGTTGCGGTCTCCACCGGAGGAGCCTCCCCGGTGTTAGCCCGTCTCATACGGGCCCGCCTTGAGACACTGATTCCGGCAGGATACGGGCGTCTGGCAGAGCTGGCCAAGCGGTTTCGCTCCCGGGTAAAGGCTCGATTCGCCACAGCGCCCGCAAGGCGACTTTTCTGGGAAAAGGTACTAAACGGCGGGATTGCTGAGCGGGTATTCTCCGGGCACTTCCAAGATGCCGAGGAGGCCATGGAGCGGGCGCTGCAGTCCAGTGATGAGGACGGCGGGATGGGAGAAGTTTACCTAGTTGGCGGGGGGCCTGGCGATCCCGACCTGGTCTCTTTCCGGGCCATGCGCCTCATGCAACAGGCGGATGTGGTAGTGTACGACAGGTTGATCGCTAAACCCATACTGGAGATGACCCGAAAAGACGCCCATCGAATCTATGTTGGTAAAGAGCGCGACCAACACGCCATGCGCCAAGAAGAGATCAATCAGTTATTGGTCAAGCTGGCCAAGGAGGGCAAACGGGTAGTACGACTGAAGGGCGGTGATCCGTTCATCTTCGGACGCGGTGGGGAAGAGATCGATACCCTATCCTATGAAGGTGTCCCGTTTCAGGTGGTGCCGGCGGTTACGGCGGCGTCTGGGTGTGCGGCCTATGCGGGTATCCCTCTCACTCACCGCGACTTCGCCCAATCGGTCACCTTCGTAACCGGTCATCTTAAGGATGGCACGATGAATCTGAACTGGGGCCAACTGTCGCAGCCCAACCAAACCATCGTGTTTTATATGGGACTGCTTGGACTCCCCGTGATCTGTGAGCAATTGATTGCCCATGGACTCTCTCCGCGCACGCCGGTGGCCTTGGTACAGCAGGGGACAACCGAAAACCAACGGGTCTTCACGGGCACGCTGGAGATTATCCAAGCGATCGTAGAACGTGAAAAACCTAAACCACCGACCCTGATAATCGTCGGCGAGGTCGTAAAACTGCAGGAGAAGCTAAGCTGGTACAAATCACCTAAAGATCCGCGACAGGGAGCAACAACCCCGATCCTGTAACAGACCGGAGGTTTGCTTGTGGCCATACCCACGCCGCTCCCCAATCCGGTATATTGGGTTGACGCCTCTCGCCATCTCATACAGCATCAGTCCCATACAACGTTTCGGAGTTTGTTATGAAACACTTCCGCCCTTCTTTGCCAAGCCCGATGTTGGTGTTGTCGGCCGTCGGACAATTGTTCCCGACCCGGATCCACGGCGAAGTACTCGCAAGGGTCCTCAATCGCCTACTGGCTCCGGAACTGGCGGATGGCGAGTTAGATTTTCTTAACGGCCAAATCGTGCTGATCGAGGTTATCGACGCACGTATTCGCTATCGGCTGACGCTGAGAAACGGGATGCTGGCGGCGCTCGGCGACGACGGACCGCCAGCAGCGCTGCGCATCGGCGGGAATGTTCACGACTTTCTGCTGTTAGCCTCGCGCCAGGAAGATGCCGACACGCTCTTTTTTCATCGCCGGCTGACGCTGGGAGGCAATACGGAACTCGGGCTGTATGTAAAAAATTTCCTCGACAGCCTAGAACTGGAAGAACGATTAGGGCCGGTACTCAAACTCTTGCACGGGGCAACCACCTGGGTGGGCCGATTTGCCTGACTTCCGCGGAGCTTTCCCGACATACCGGTCAGCGCGGCTGGATCTTTGCTTACCTGACACCGGATCAACTGCCCAGCAGCTCCCTCGCGCTGTCAGCCGTCTGCTTCATACCGGCCTCGCCATGCCAATAACCATCACAGGGGCCCACAGGCATGAGACGGGCCAATTCCTCGCTCCCCGCATCCAGCCCGAGTTCGCCATCAATGCAGCGGCGAAAAATCTCCACTACCCGGTGATTATTAGCTGATTGGGGGCTGATTCGAACCACATCGACACCCAACCGCCGCATAACATTCAGCTGCCCAAGCAAATTACAGGTCTGGGATGATTGGGTCTGAATCCCATTAAGGGCCAGAAACCGGGCACCATCCTGAGTGGCCAAAGTCAACCCATCTGGATAATCCAAGCAACGGTACTGACAATCGTCCTTCGGAAGATGATGGGCGCGGGCAGTAAAACATCGGGCAGAATACGCCAACGGCAGCCGCCCATAAACGAACACTTCGGTCTCAACGCCTTGGGGCCTACCGTCCTGCAGATCCGTCAATGCCCTTTCCGACAGCTCTAGCGGCAACACCCAGCGACGCATTCCGACTTCCGCGAGTAGGGAGAGTGACTTTACGTTGTAGATGTTTATGCTATGACCCGCCACGAATGGACGGCCCTGCAACAACTGAACCGCCCCCATATCATTGGCTTCGACCCAGTAGCCTTCGTTGGCGCAAATACGGCGCAAACGTTTCAGTTCGGATTCGGCCTCCAGCAACGCCAGCGTGGAAAGGACCACCTCCTTTCCCGCCCCACGCAGCCGGGCGGCAATTTCAAGCCAGTCGTCGGTTCGCAGCAGATTGCGTTTAGAACAAACCGTCTCACCGAGGTAGACAATATCGACCGGGGATTCGGCCACTTGTTCGTAGAAACTCAGGACCTGCTCCCTGGGCCAAAAATAGAGAATTGGGCCTAGCGAAAGCCTAATCATCTTGCTCATCGGGTTGCCGCCGAGAAACCCACTATTGCCAGGGCCTGGAGTAGGCTCCGAGGGTGGTCTGGGTACCTTCCGAGACCCGATCCAGCACCGCTTTCCATTCGGGTCTGGGTGCGAAGCTGGCCGGACTACTGGCACAGAGATCCAAGGCGGCCCGCCACACCCGGGTAACCTGCGAGACATAGGCCGGACTGCGCTGCCGCCCCTCGATCTTGATGGCAGACACACCCGCCTGTTGTAGCTGAGGCAGTATTTCTAGGGTATTAAGACTCGTCGGTTCCTCTAACGCATGGTAGGTATTTCCACCCACACAGAAACTACCTTTGCAAAGCGTTGGATAGCCCGCATTGCAACCCTCTCCGTAAGTCTCGATCAATACTCCGCCAAGCCGCGTTTCCAGGCCATTCCTGCCGTCCTTCCACTCCACATGACTGGCCGGAGAGCAGGCCCCGAAGGTATTCGGTGACTGGCCTGTCACGTAGGAGGACAGAATGCAACGCCCCTCGACCATCACACAGAGACTTCCAAAGCCAAATACCTCTATCTCCACCGGGCTATTGGCCACGAGGTGCTGCACTTGGGGCAATGACAGTACTCGGGGCAGCACCGCCCGACGAACGGAAAAGCGCTCCCGATAGAAACGCAGAGCTTCGTAGTTAGTGGCCGAGCCCTGAACCGAAAGGTGCAGATTGAGTGCGGGGTAACGTTCCGCCACATAGTCCATCACCCCCAGATCCGCCGCAATCAAGGCATCGACGCCAAGATCCGCGGCACCATCAACCGCCGACCGCCAGCGTGGCCAACCACCGGACTGGGGATAGGTATTCAGCGCCAGAAATACCTTGGTGCCCTTGTTACGCGCATACGCGATACCCTCGCTCATCTTGGCCGGACCGAAGTTGAGGCCAGCAAAATGCCGGGCATTGGTGTCATCCTTGAACCCCAGATAAACCGCGTCCGCGCCGTTATCGACAGCGGCCTTGAGTGAGGGCAAATTACCCGCGGGACAGACAAGCTCCATCATCTCGAGATCCTTGCAAATGAGGGGCGGGCACATCTTGCGCGGGCGAACGCTAACTTACCCGGACGAAAACCTGCCACTTCGTTGGGGAGCCATAGTGTCATAGGCCAACCTGACGCTCCTTGACGAGTATCAACCGGTGCCGAGGTGGCTCATCGGTACTTGATGTACTGGTGAGGCCCCTCTTCAGGCGCTCCCGTAAGGGCAGTCTCCTCCCAGCGCGGCTGCCACATGATCAGTGACTCGATCTTTTCCGCCAGCGCGAAATCCTTATCGGTTATTCCCGACGCGGAGTGGGTGGTGAGTTTTACTGTCGCGCTCGCGTAACAAAGGATCAGGCAAGGGTGATGAAAGGCCGCTTCCGACAAATGCGCCACCGCATTGGCCAACAGCATGGTTGCCCTCCATCCGCTGGTTTCATACCGGCGGCAGATTTGGCCATCCTCCAGATACCAACGGGGCAGCCCGTCCCCTAACCGGCGAACTACCTCATCGTCGCTAATTACCTTGGTAGATTCTTTCATATTCCCTCCGTTGCCCGGCTCCCAGACACCTTAACAGAGCCTGTCAGGCCAGTTAACCCGAATCGCCACCGGTGGCGTGTCCCAGCGGTTCGCCCGGTGGCGGCGAGCGGCTCGGGCAGCCGATGGCACACGAATTACCGGGCCGAGCAAAACGGAGAAGATAGGGTGCCAAATAGTGTTCGGCCTCCGCACTGTACACCCGCTGGCTCCGGTAGATTATGAGTTCCCGGGTCATAAACAGCCCCGGCAAATCTTTACGAAACACCAGCGCCGATACGTTGGGACGCGTATGACTGAACCCTCGATAATCGACCCGGTAAAGCGGCCGCAAACCCCGATCCCGCGCGCTAGCGGAAAATTCCGCGACCCGTTGCACCGGAAGCAGTACATAAAATAAGCCTTCATTACCGAGTAGCCGTGCGACAGCTGCGATAAGGCTGGAATGAGGGAGTTGGCCGGTATGCCGAGCGATAGCTCTCGATACCACCGAGGGTTTACTTTGACCCGAGAAAAATGGCGGATTGGTGACTATTACATCGTATCCCCCGGCGTCTTCCCGGGCAAAATCTCTGATATCCCCACACACCGCGGTGAGCTGCTGTGACCAGGGACTCGCGCAAAAGTTGGCCTCCGCCTCCCGGTACGCCTCTCCATCCAGTTCTACCGCCGTTATGTGAGTAGCACCCATCTGTGCGGCCATCAGCGAGAGAAGGCCGGTACCCGCCCCAATATCCAGTACCCGGTCGCCCCGCGCAATCGGGGACATGGCCCCAAACAACGCAGCGTCTGTGCAGATCTTCATCGCGGCCCTGTCTTGCCGAACCTGGAATCGTTGAAAAGAGAATACTGTCATGATGGTTTTGGTAACCGGTTTCAGCCCGATGCCATGCCCCGCCTCCCTGAGTTAAGATAGGGACCGTCACCATCCTATCATCGGTCGACCAGCCGTTATGCAGAAAAAAAAGTTATCCCAAAACGCTACCCAGAACGATGTCGCGGCGTTTCTTCGCGAGGTTGCGGCAACCCCGGTGGTAAAACCGCATGGCCAGAAGGGCCGTCTCATCTTTGCCTTGGACGCCACCGCCAGCCGCGAACCCACTTGGAGAGAGGCTTGCCTTATTCAGTCGGAGATGTTTGAGCAAACGGACAGCCTGGGAGGGCTAGCGGTACAGTTGTGCTACTACCGAGGATTTCACGAATTCGAGACATCCCCTTGGTTCACCGAGAGCGCCAAGCTCCAGGCCAGAATGGCGCAAGTTAGTTGCCTGGGCGGCCATACTCAAATCCACAGGGTGCTCAAGCATGCTCTGTCGGAAGCTAAGACCAAGCCCGTGAACGCCCTAGTTTTCGTGGGCGACTGCCTCGAGGAGCCGTTGGACAGCCTGTGCCACGTTGCCGGCCAGCTTGGCATACGCAATGTGCCGGTGTTTTTGTTCCATGAGGGTTACGATCGGAGCGCCAGACTGGGCTTCGAACAGATTGCCCGCTTGACTAACGGCGCCTGTTGCACCTTCGATGCCGCCAGTGCCCAACAACTGCGAGATCTGTTAGCGGCAGTGGCCGTTTATGCGGCAGGTGGAACCTCCGCGCTTCAAGACTTCAGCAAGGCCAAAGGTGAGGTGGTACGGCGCTTGACCAGACAGTTGAACGGAACCTGACTCCGATGCGGGGACTGGTAGTACTGGTGGTAATCGGGCTTGCCTACCTGGGATTTCGTTGGCTGGCTCGGCAACCGCGGAAGACGAGGATTCAGGTCGCGGCGGTCGTCATAGGCGCTGCCTTGGTCGCGCTGGCTGCCAGCGGCAGGCTCAATTGGATCTTCGCCCTAATCGGTGTAGCACTGCCTTTCCTGCGACGCCTGTTGTCGCTCATCGCCTATCTGCCAGCTCTGCAACGTCTATACAATCAGTTTTCTTCATCCACCGGGCGTCCGAGCCCAGGTCAACAATCGGTGGTGGAGACCCCCTTCCTGAGGATGACGCTGGATCACGATACGGGAAACATGGATGGGCTGGTAATGCAGGGGCGGTTTACCGGCATGTCATTGAATAATATGGGGTTTGATCAATTGCTGCAGTTGTTGGCGGAATACCAGCAGCAAGACCAGGAGTCTGCCGAGCTGCTGCGTGCCTACCTCGCCCGGGTACATGCCCAACGTTGGCAGGAACAGGCACAGCAGAGCGAAGCACCCAGTGAGGGCTTTTCGGGTCACATGACACCTCATGAAGCCTATGAAATTCTTGGATTACAGGAAGGCTGTGACGCTCAAGCCATCAAACGAGCTCACCGCCGACTCATGCAAAAACTCCATCCCGACCACGGAGGCTCCACTTTCCTTGCCGCCAAGATTAATCAAGCCAAGGATCTATTACTCGGTGGAAAATAGTGATTAACCGCGGCCCTTCAACCCCCGGATCGACCTCAGCCTGAGCTGTCCCGCTGCCCGTGCACTCATTGAGTTTATCCGCTTTATTGACTACCTTTGCAGCTTGATGGAAGCGACGGGGCAGCACTGCTGCGATCCCCGGCTTTTGGCACTGGCTATAACAGGATTTCCTGTCTGGAGACAAATCACCCCATGAGCCCGGGTAGAGATAACGCCACATCCCTTTGGCATAAATTCCTGAGTATTGCTCCCGGCCTCTATGTCCTGCTGCACTATCACCGTTCTTGGTTCCGGTATGATTTCGCTGCCGGCTTGTCGGTTGCCGCAATCGCCTTGCCGGTTGGTATCGCCTATTCCGAGTTAGTCGGAGTGCCCGCCATCATCGGTATGTATTCTGCGATCTTCCCATTGTTTGCCTATGCACTGTTTGGCTCCTCGAAGCAGCTCATGACAGGCCCAGACGCGGCGACCTGTATTCTGGTTGCCGCCGCACTAGGCCCATTGGCCGGGGGCGATCCCGAACGTTACCTACCACTGATGGTGATACTCACGCTGATGACCGGGATCCTCTTTATTCTTGCCGGCATGGGACGTTTGGGCTTCATCGCCAATTTTTTGTCCCAGCCCATTTTGGCCGGATTTCTCAACGGGGTTGCCATCTACATCGTGGTTGGTCAATTACCGAAACTACTGGGCATTACATTGAATTCCCAAGATTTTTTCTCCAAGATCGCGGAAATCGCCAGTAGACTGGAAGAGAGCCACCTCCCTACCCTGCTGCTTGGAACAACGCTTCTGGCAGCCTTGGTTTCCTTAAGACGTATCCTGCCGCGCATCCCGGCGGCACTGGTGGTAGTCGTCATCGGCGTTGTGGCGGTGAAGGTACTGGACCTCCAAGCTCAGGGGGTCGAGGTGATTGGTGAGATTACCGTGGCATTCCCGACACATCGTCTTCCGGCGCTCGAAATTCGCGACTACGCTACCCTATTGCTGGATGCCGCGGCTATCGTCCTCATTAGCTTCACCAGTGGTGTACTCACCGCCAAAAGCTTTGCCCGGCGCAACCGCTACGAGATCCGCCCCGATCAGGAACTGGTGGCCTTCGGCGCTTGCAATATCGCCTCGGGGCTGGCTCAGGGCTTTCCGGTTACCGGTGCCGACTCCCGAACCGCAGTAAATGACAATATGGGAGGCAAATCCCAACTGGTTGGCATTGTTGCCGGAATAGCGATGCTCCTAGTGGTGGTTTTTCTTGCCGGACCCCTGGCATCGGTACCCGATGCGGCGTTGGCCGCCGTAATCGTGGTCTCCTCCATCGGTTTATTCGATCTCGCGGCGATCCGCGAACTTTACGATACCAGCCAACGAGAGTTCGGAATCTCTATCGGGACCACGGTAGGGGTGCTGGTTCTTGGTGTGTTGCCCGGCATTATTCTGGCGGTGGCGCTCTCCCTACTGTGGCTGTTAGCCATCGGATCGCGCCCTCATGACGCGGTGTTGGGGCGAGTTCCGGGTATGCGCGGTTTTCACGATATTCAGGATTTCCCGGAAGCAAAGACAATACCCGGCCTGATACTCTACCGCTTCGATTATAACGTCGTCTTTTTCAACGCGGACTTCTTTCGAGACCGGATCCGGCAGATCATCGCCGCCTCCGACACCCCGGTCAAATGGGTGGTTATCGATGCAAGCAGCGTCAACGTCATAGATGCCACTGCCTTTCATAAGATCGAAGATCTGAAGGATGAACTGGCACAGAACGGGATTGTGCTCGCCTTTGCTCGGGCAAAGCCTCACCTATCGAGCTTTTTCAAGAAAGAATGGTGGGATGAAAAGCAGCAGAAACACGAAGAATTCACATTTTTCACTCTCAAGGGCGCGGTTCGCGCCTACAATCTCGAACGGAAAGCCATGCGCAAGGAGCAGCGCCTGGAAACGACCACACCCCGAGATAACGCCAAGGTCGGCGAGCATCCCGACTAGCCCGCGTCCACGCAGAGGCGATAGGAGCCTTCTGTGTCAAGCGGGTGATTTACCCCTGGCGATATCCTGAATGATCGTGGTGAGCTTGCCGACATTTTCGCTACGGTGGCGCACTCCCGGATCAGATCAACAAAGGCACCCGTGGCCGGGTGTCCGCTCATGGACAAAAGACAATGTGCCGCTCCCATCCGAACCGGGGGTATACCGGCTTAGAGCCAGATCAGGTTGGCATATGGTCAAATGGCCGCACGCCGCCCTCCCATAGGGTAAGGGCGACGCACGGCGTATTCTCATCACTCCCTATCGAGTTTTCTGAGCCCCTCCTCATGACAGTCGGCGCAACCGACTTGGTGGCCTTTAGGAAACAGCTGGGGACCCTCATCATCACAAAAACTCCCCTTCTCATCCTTGCATTCGAGTACTCGGTCAGTGAACATTCTCGATAACACCGTGCCCTCACCATTTCTACCGTGGCAGCTGCGGCAATTATCCCCACCATTACGGCTGGCTTCCTTGTGTTTATCATTCCAATTGTCGCTGCCAACGGGGTGCATGCCGTGGGGCCCGTCCATGGTGAGCTCCAATTCCCCACCATCTTCAAACGCCCGGGGATCATGACAGACGCTGCACTCGCCGATGGTACCGGCATGTCCCTGAAGCTGATTAGCCGTGACATTATCGTTAGCAAGCGGATTGCCGTTGGGCCAAATCCCATGAGTCGCGCCGTGACAAGCCTCGCAAAAGATATCCTCATGTCCGGTGCTGACCCGATAGAGCATGGGGTTACCAATGCGTGGGTCATTGGAACCATCGACCGCCGGATTGTCTGCCTCGATGACGTCTTCAGCGAACCGCTTGTTACTCGGAACGATCGGCGTGGCCTTGCCATCCCCCTCCAGATAAGCCTGAATCAAGCGCACACTGTCATAGGGTGCCGCCAACGTACCGGGTTCATCCCGCATATTGTCCATGGCATCACCCGTATGACAGGAACCGCAGCCGGGTTCATTCGCCCAGGGTACGCGAGGTTGATCCGGATTGGTGTAGTAGTCTCCACCAAGTTCGAAATCTCCCGGATTGTCGGGAGTCACGCGCCGCGAAAAATCGTTACCCACCTGCAGCATGTCACCGTGGCAGTCCTGACAGAGCATTCCACCCGAGGCCATCGCGCCGCGCAGGCAGTCTGTGCGCCTGCCAGGATGACATTGATAGCAGGTAGCCTCCAATACCTCCCGCGCCTGCAGTGCATCGCGTGGGTTGCCAGTGCTATCCACCGGAGGATCCATGGCCGGAAACAGGAGCTCTCCCTGGGCGTTCCTAAGGCTGCCGTGATGGCTGTGCATGACGTTGGACATACTGCGTACCGTAGTCTGCTCCCGCCCGTTCGCCAGTCCGTCACCAGGCCCCAAAGGTCCCAGTTGGGCAAGGTCTAGCGCCGGAGTATAGTGACAGCGCTGACAAACAACGGGGCTTTCCAATTCCAGATCGGTATCGTGCTTTTGATCGTGAAGCCTGAGAATATTCAGATCCGCCGCGTATTCTTTGCTCACCTCCAGGGGCAATTCGTCCAACTGGGGGTCATCCAACGTGGTCGCGATGTTGGCGAGATTCTTAGTCGCCTCCCCGTTTCCACCATCGATAGGTGCATTGTGACAGGCACCGCAGTTGGCCTCTCCGGAAATCGGTACCACGGTATCCACCGTGGCTAGCACGCGATCATTGGCGTCCTTGGCCTGTATGCGATAGAGCGGCCAGGGATTTTCGCGACCATAGTCATCGAAAGCGCTCAACGGGACCCCCGCTGCCTCAAACCAATCCACCTCTTCCGAGACATAACCGAACTTAAAGGCGGGATTGATAAAGAACGGCTGATCCCTGACGAATACCGCGAACTCCCTCGGCACATTCTGGCCGAACGGAAAGGCGCGCCCCGGCATGGACTGCTGGGTAGCCTGCAGGGTTCCGTCGCCCAAATATAGGCGTTCCACATCCGGCATGGGCAGACCCAGATCCAAAATATCCTGGCCCGGCGGATAGAATGCCGCCAACACCCCGGGTGGGTAGAAGGGATCGTAGGCCTCCCGGGCAACCTCCCAGAAGTTGGTTTTGTAGACGTGGCCATCCGCGGTCATGCTCGAGTACACCGGCCCCGAACCAGCGGAGTTTTGTCCGGAAAGTATCGGATCGGCCGGATTAGAGGCCGCGGAATAAAACAGTCGGACACCATCATTCGGCTTGAGGACGTCGGGCTCTTCTCCCCTGCGAATGAGTGTGGCATGAAGGAGATTAAAGGGTGGCAGAATACTGGATATTCGGGTGTCCAGATCACCACAGTGCATCCCCAGGTCATTGATCGCGAACAGGGCATACCCCGGAAGCCCGGTCAGCGGTGCCTCATCCACCGGGTCACCGGGGAAACCGCTTGTGCTGGTCGAATTGATGGACACTGATGGCAGTTCGGGTGGTGGATCCGGGGGTGAGATCGGGGCTTTGGGGGCACAATCGGCGGGAGCGTCTTGCACGTCGAGCTGACCGATCTCCTGACCGTCATGGAAGGCTGAAACCCGGCATGGAGCGCTGGAAAAGATCTTCGAAATACGCCATCTTAAACGACTGTTGACATCATCCTTGCCGAGCACCTGGTCAGGAGCGTAGGTATTCTCAACCGACACTATCGCACCCCGTTCATCACCCCTACCTCGCACCACCAACCTACTCTTTTCAACGCTCCATACCGCCTCGTCAAGGGTGTAGACAGCCGCCGCCGGAAGTGATGTTAGCGCTAGCAGTCCAACCCCCAGGAGGGTCGCACCCGGATAGCAAATGCGGGATAACCTACCCGCTCCCGATCGATTTTTGTGTCTATTTTCCCGTTCTAGCGGGCCGGTTCGATTAGTCATTGGTGTCTCCCATTGCCTGCAAAGCGGACCGAGGTGGAACGCCGTTCGCAAACACCGCGACACGCTCGGACCCTGTTCGCCAATCTAGCAAGGGAAACTTAAGAAACGCTTAAATCACTTAGAAAAAGCTGTGTTACCTGTCACGTTTTTAACAGTTCTACGGAAACCGGACCGTCACGCGAAGCCCCCCTTCCGGGCGATTGTCCAAGGTCACCGACGCCGAATGTATTTCCGCGATCACCTTTACGATCGAAAGACCCAGCCCGTAGCCGCTATCACCGGGGCCTGGCAAACTATGGTGACGCTCAAAGACTCTGGCCTGCAGCGCTTGTGGTATTCCGGGGCCGCTATCCTGCAGGCTGATAATCACACCCTCATTTGCGGTCTCGAGACACAATACCGCTTCGCCCCCTTTTCCCATGGCGGTGATCGAATTGTCCAACAGATTGCCAAGGAGGATTTCCACCAGCTCGCGATTCCCCTTTAAATGTACCGGACCGGCCGTGTGCAGAGAAAGTTCGATCCCCTTGGACAGCGCCCGGGGGATCAGATCGGCAACAACTTGCGCCGCCACTGGTGAAAGATCGAAGGACTCCAGCTGTAGCCGCATGCGTTCGGGTTCGATCCGCGCCAATGTAAGCAGTTGCTCAACCCGGTGGTTCAAGCGGCGCAGGCCTTCCAGGGTTCGATCGAGGGCACGCCTTTGCTGAGAATCCGAATCCGCTTGAAGCGCAACCTGAAGCTGGGCCATTGCCCCGGCCAAGGGTGTCCTCAGCTCATGGGCGGCGTTGGCCGCAAACTGGCTGTAGCGGTCCAGCGAGGCCCGCAATCTTATCAACAGGGCGTTAATCTCGTTTACCAGGACGGAGATTTCGACGGGCACGCGGGTGGTGGAAACCACTTCCAGATTCGACTGGTCACGGCAGGCAATCTGGTCGGTGATCCATTGCAAAGGCTTAAGGGCCCGGTTGATGCCAATCCAGATGAGGGCCGAGAACGGGAGCAGCAGAAGCAACGGCTTTAGGGCATTGACCGCGAATTTTTCGATCAACCGCCGGCGGTTCTCGATCTTCCCCGCGACCTGGATGCGAAATACCTGCCGGTCGGACCCCGAGCCGCTTGTGTATAGCGTAAATACCCGCCATAACCCATCATTAAGCTGAGAATTGGAGTAGCCCGGCTCCATCATTTTAGATAAGGGCCGAGGGGGAGCACCAGGCCCTCGGAGGAGCAGGCGATCCTGCGCGGACCAGATCTGAAACACTACAGGGTATTCGTAGCCTTGGGCATGCAAATCGGTGACGAACGCATCCAGATCCCGCTCCTCCGACTCGTGGCGCGCGGTTGCCGCCAGCATATGCGCCGCCTGTGCCAACTGCGCGTCGAAAACCGGGTGAATCTCGATACTCACGCTCCACCAGGTAAGACTCACCATCAGCGTCCAAATCAGCAATACCAGCCCCACTACCCAGAGTACAAGCCGGGAACGGATGGATCTCATTAGGTTGTTTTCTCGATGATATAACCGACACCCCGTACCGTGCGGATCAATCCTCCGCCGAGTTTCCTGCGCAGATGATGGATATGAACCTCAATGGCATTGCTCGCCACCGACCTGCTCCAGCCGTAAACGGCTTCCTCCAACGACTGCCTGGTCAGAACTCTTCCCTGATTCTCTACCAACATGTAGAGGATATCGAACTCCCGCCCGGACAGCTCGACGCTGCGGTTTTCTAGCAAAACCGTTCGTGACTCCGGATTCACGGTCAATCCGCCAATCGACATTCCGGTAGAAAAACATCCCTGATTACGCCGGTGCAGCGCGTTAATACGCGCGCACAGTTCGTCCACATCGAACGGCTTGATCAAGTAATCGTCGGCCCCCATATCTAGCGCGAAAACGCGATCATGAACCTCGGATCTGGCGGTTAACACCAGAACCGGCGTGGTATCGCCTCGCTTGCGCCATCGCTGGAGTACGCCCATGCCCGGACGGTCCGGAAGATTGAGATCGAGGATTACGGAATCGAACTCGAGGTATTGCAACGCCTCTTCGCCGGATCGGGCATCCCGCCGCCACTCCACCTCAAATCCCCGACTGGTAAGCACTTGCGTGATACCGTCACCAAGCAACTCGTCGTCTTCAATGATGAGTACACGCATGCTATGAAAGGCCTGCCGGTCGAGATGAACGGTCGTCTGCCCGGTCACATCCTGGGAGCTGAGGTTACAGAAAGCCGGCAAAGTGTTTCAGCGTGACCTGTTTGGCTACTGCCTTACCCACCCGCTGCAGCTCACCAACATAGGCTATCGAATCAAGTTTCTGCACATGCTGGGGATCGATATCCTGTAGCCCCAGCCGATCTAACCCGGACCTGGACAACTCGGCATTGTATCGGCTGTAGGTGAATAGTTTCTCCTGCAACGGCCAATGGATGGACCCATCCCGGTCGATGAGGTCACCGATCTCCCGGTCCAATTCCTCCCCGTTTAGGCAACGCCCAAAGATGCGGCACAGCGTATCCTGCTCGTTAAGCGCGGCCAGCATGAGCGCGGAAGGCAGCGACGTTGCATTGTAGATCAGGTTCATCTCGCCGGGGCTCAGATCATTATTGGCATCGGGGCTGGTCCCGGTGCCCAGCGAGATGATCAGCATCTTGTCCGCCCCGGTTTCCCAATTGAGCCGGTATGGTCCGAGTGTCGCCATCAGAAAGGTCTGAAAGGCGGGATTGTTGTACATGGTGATGCCCCCATCCACGAAGATGAAGTCCCGTGCTCCCACCCTGACTTTTTCCGGCGGGAAGTAGACAGGTGCCGCGGTACTGGCCCGCACCAATTGCCACAACGGCAAATTCAAATTGCAATCGCCACGCGCCGCTTGGTTGTATTTGGCCGCTGGGTTATTGCTGACCGGCCAGGGGGAGTCGGTGGTCACGTTGCGCATTACCATCATCAGCAGGGTCCTGAGCTTTGGACTGCCCAGCGTCGTGCGTGCACCGAATTCCTGCTGCAGGGTCTTTCGCAGTTCGGTGTCCTCGTACTGGTACTTGAACCTTTTCAACAAGCTGGCCTTGTCGAACATCTTCTCGCCGCTTTCCGAGTAAAACCGACTGATCCGTTCCACCGACCAACCCAAAGACAAACAAGCCGCGATGATAGCGCCGGTACTGGTACCCGAGATGTAGTCGAAATAATCCCCGAGCACAAAATTCTCGTCCCCTCCGTACTCTTTTCTCAACAGGGTTTCCATGCGCCGGAGAATCTCCACCGTTATCATTCCCCGGATCCCGCCACCATCCAGCGTTAGGATCTTCTTAGTACCTTTGGCGCCGATCTTTTGACTAACACTCATTGTGCCCACTCCCCCATATTGCCGGACCTTTGCTTACCAATCAGCCCGCGGTTATCGTTTCAAATTTAGCACCGGCGGTAGAGCTAGCCGGACAGAAATCTATCTAACCGTTCCACCCTACTGTTTCTCAGTAGATACAGCCGCCCGTTGGAACGGGTACTTCTCACCCCCTCCTTTACCACAGTTACCGGCTGCCGCTCCAGGATGGAAAGCCGGCGGCTAAGACAATCCGCCCGGAAACGTTTCAGTGCCTTCAACGCGCGTTCTTCGACGGCGATACGAACCAACTGGCGCTGATCGACGGGTTGTTCGCGCGCGACTCGGCGACGGATATTGTCGTGGGCCCGGGACAGGCTGCCTTGCTGGACGCCCATGTCGTAAAGCGCCGACAGGCACAGCATGTTGTCAATGGGTATGGCGGTGAGGCCCTCCAAAAACGCAACCGCGGACATCATCAGCTTTCCATACTTATCGTAAGCATAGCGCGTCATCACACGCTGGAACGCGGGGGTCCGGCCAACCGCCTGAAGATAGGACTTCCAAGGCTCGGCAAAACCACGTTTTCCCTGGCCGGTGCTCTGAGTATCCGCCCAAGCCACTGCCCGGGTTCGTGGGCCATCGATAAGTTGAAGCCATTGCTGATAGTGTGCTGGCAGCGCGAAGCAGCTACGCAGCGCCGCCTCGTCTTCCACCTGAAAACGTTTGCAAAGTTCCTGCAGCGTGCCGGACTTGAAATTACATTGTATCGGCCCGAATGAAAGCCCCGCGCCGTCAAAATTACCGGTAACCTGCTGAAAGGGATCGCCCGATGTCTCGAATGCAGCAGTGACTCTGAGTCCACAGGCAAATGCGGTTTCCGGCTTTACTGGCGGCAGATTGTCCGGTGGGGGCATTTCTAAATAGAGGCCGCCTTGCCGACGTTTCACGTACTGGAGATAGCCCTCTTTCACCAAGTGGGCGGCACACTTCTCCAACGCATCCTTATCTGCGACATCGACAACAATGAACCGCCCTGCGAGTTCATCGGCAGCGGGTACGGCTTCCCCGGTCCGCACGCGAATCGACGCACCGTATTGATCACGCAATACCTGCAATGCCCCCGCGAGTTCCCGGTGCAGATAGATCTTGCCCTGTTCGTCCATGAATTCCTTGAGGCGGAAATTACTGGAAACCCGGGTTTCCGGATCACCTCCAACGATAAAATCGTTTTCGAATAGAATAGCCATTGGCTGCCGTCAGTCCCCTGAATTACAATCCCGAGCCACCAAGTCCGCGGCGTCTATAGCCCGCCCTGGCTCTGAGTTATCTCCATCAACCCTCGCCTGTCCCACCGCGGTAAAGGTGAGATCATCCTGCCCAATACTAGGTAAATCATCGACGCTTTACCACACCACCCACCGCCAAGTTATCGTGCGGTAGCACAAGACCACCGAGACTTTCCCCGGACCCTCATGCCCGCCGAACCAACGGTATAATCAACGGTCACAATAGCAACGGCTTCGCCAGGTTCAATTACCATTGGCGAATTCCAACGATTGCAGTGAATCTGTTTACTGGGAGAAAATCTAATGAATCTGCTGAAGAACAATGTGGGGAAAGTGGACCGGATCGTGCGTGTTATCCTCGGTGTGTTACTGATCGGCAATGTCTTCTATGCCCTACAAAATCCAATTGGCTGGGTTGGCGTGATTCTGCTGGTAACCGGAATCTTCGGTATCTGCCCCTTGTATTCCCTGCTAGGGATTAATACCAAATCTATCGGCGAGAAAGCGGGACTCAAATAACGGGCAGCGGCGCCCGGTACAACAACCCCGGCCCCGTGACGGGAACCGGGGTTCAACCCCTGGCGATCAGGTGTACTTGTACATTTCGCCGACCGTGCCGACAATGTTCGGGTCTGGCGCAACGGCCACCTTCTCATCCTTTTCATCGTAAGGCAGTGCGTTGAGCACATAGCGCATGCAATTCAGACGGGCCCGTTTCTTTCCATCCGAACGAATCACCGTCCAAGGCGCCCATGCGCTGTCGGTGTGTTCGAACATCTCATTCTTGGCCTTGGTAAAATCGTCCCAGCGCTGCAAGCCATCCTGGTCCACCGGGCTTAGCTTCCACTGCTTGAGGCGGTCTGTCTCCCGGGATTTAAAACGCCGAAACTGTTCTTCACGGCTTACCGAAAACCAGAATTTAAACAGGATGATGCCGTCGTCCACCAGCATCTTCTCGAAGATTGGTGTTTGTTCCAGAAACAACCTGTGCTGCTCGGGTGTGCAGAAACCCATTACCGGCTCGACCACGCCCCGGTTGTACCAAGAACGGTCGTACAGTGCGATCTCCCCCCGAGTGGGAAGCGTCGCGATATAACGCTGAAAATACCACTGCCCCTTTTCCCGCTCACTGGGGATAGTCAGCGCGATCACGTGAGCTTGACGAGGATTCATGTGTTCCATGAAACGCTTGATGGTGCCACCCTTGCCGCCAGCGTCCCGTCCTTCGAAGATCATCACGATCCGCTTACCATTTGTTTTAACCCAACTCTGAAGCTTTAGCAGCTCGACCTGCAGATCCGCCTTTTCGCTCTCGTACTCCTCAGTGCCCAGCTTTTTTTTATAGGGATAATTGGGCCCGATCAGGTGTTTGCGTTTGGACGTAAATACCTTCTCCAAAATATGCTCGGGTACGCCTTTGTCCAGATCCGAAGGTTCGAACATCATTTTTGCCATTGATAACTCCTCTACTCAGGATTGGTGAATCATCTTGTTTTAATAAAAACCATTGTTTTACCGCAGCTTAGCTTGCACGTACATCTGTGATCAGTCAACCCGATTGCCTAACAGGACAAGCTGGCGGGAATCTCAGTAACCCTTTGCCGATGAGGTACTGCGGCGTGGATCCGCACCACCATACAGGGTTCCGTCCCGGCTTACCATGATGCTTTGGATGGCGCCCATCGCTGCCTTCTGGCTTACCGTATGTCCCATGTCTTCCAATAGCTTGACGGTATCCGGGCTTATCCCCTGCTCAATCCGTATCTCATCGGGTAACCACTGGTGATGAATACGAGGAGCATTGACCGCCGCCTGCACGTTCAGTCTATGATCGATGACATTCATGAGCACCTGGAGCGTCGTGGTAATAATGCGTGAACCGCCGGGGCTGCCGGTTACCAGAAAATTCTTACCCGCTTGCTTCACGATCGTGGGTGACATGGAACTGAGCATCCGTTTGTTGGGCTCGATCTTATTGGCCTCACCGCCAATCAGGCCATAGGCATTGGGAACACCGGGCTTGGCGCTAAAATCATCCATTTCATTATTCAGCAGAAATCCGGCCCCATCGACCACGATGTGCGATCCGTAACTGAAATTGATGGTATAGGTGTTGGATACCGCGTTTCCGTACCGGTCCACGATAGAAAAATGGGTGGTCTCGTCACTCTCATAAGGCACGGGATCCCCGGGTAATACCGTGGCACTGGGCGTTGCCTTGGCAGGATCGATACCGGCGCGTAGCGTTTCCGCGTACGCCTTGGATGTTAGCCCGCCCAGCGGCACCTTGACAAAATCAGTATCCCCAAGATATTGAGAACGATCCGCGTAAGCACGTTTCATGGCTTCAGCCATCAAGTGGATCGTATGCGCGGAATTGTGGCCACTCTGGGCAATCGGAAAACCTTCCAAGATATTGAGGATCTGCACGATGTGCGCCCCCCCCGAACTCGGTGGACTCATCGAGTAGATATCGTAGCCCCGATAATTGCCGGTAACCGGCCGGCGGATCAACGCCTGGTAGTTCCGCAGATCGTCGTGGGTGATCAGCCCACCCCCCCGCTGCATCTCGGCCACGATCAAATCCGCTGTAGTTCCTTGGTAAAATCCCTTGGTGCCTTGCTCGGCAATCCGCCGCAGTGTTGCCGCCAGATCCTTTTGCACAAACAAATCTCCCGGCCGATAACTGGAGCCATCCGGCTTGAAGAAAACCTTGCGGCTGGATTCGTGTTTTTTCAACCGCTCGGCACGTTCCTCTATTCCCTCGCTGAACCGGGCGGGAACAACAAACCCCTCCTCGGCGAGCCGGATTGCCGGAGTCAGGGCCTCCGCCAAGGATAGGGTTCCGTACTTTTCCAGAGCCAGCGCCAGACCTGCCACGGTTCCGGGCACACCCGCCGAGCGGTGCGAAAAACGGCTCAGTTCGTTATCCACGTTACCATCCGGGCCAAGAAACATATCCTTACTGGCCGCCGCTGGGGCCTTTTCCCGGTAATCGATGGCAACCACTTCATTCTTTTGCTCGGAAGAGATCAGCATAAACCCGCCACCGCCGATGTTTCCCGATCTGGGCTGTGTTACCGCCAAGGCAAATGCGGCGGTCACGGCAGCATCCACCGCATTGCCCCCATTTCGCAAAACCGCAAGGGCTTCATCGGTGGCCAGATAGTGGCTGGTCACCACCATGCCATTGCTGGCGCTCACGGGAACGCTGCGATCGCCTTCGAGGATTACATCGGTGCCCGCGCCAAGCGCTGCCGAGGACACGAACAGCCAGGTTACCAAGACGGCAGACACAACAGCCAAGTTGCCGGACTGCTGGTGGGTCAGGATTTGGAAGATACCAGGCTTCATAGCTGCACTCCTGTTGCTGGATGGACCGGGGTGATGACTCCTGAGTTAAAAGGTTAGCTATTTGGTCGGGAAATTCCAGTTAGTCGGTATGGCGACAGCCCCGACTATTGAATCGGACCCGTTCGAGTCCGGCCCGGCGCCTGCCACATTGCCGATTGTGTGGTATCCGGTCACTATCGGCGGCCCTTTGAAGTGAACGATTTACCCCGGCTAGGCAAACATTCTATGGTAGTCCGAGGCATCGAATATTGCCTCGATGGTGCGGATCTTTCCCCCTTCGACGCGAAACAAAACAGCAATGGTCTTGGATACGTAACCGCGCAAGGTGATGACGGCATCCAGAACAGCCAGCGCTTGATTACCCGATATCATGCATTGACGGATTTCCAACCTTTCAAGAATGGAGCCCACCGCTACAAGATTGTCGATAAAGCGGTCGGCATTATCGAAGTTGCCGATGGGGCTGACATAACGGAATCCCCGGTCGCAGAGGTAGCTCCGAGCCAACTCGAAATTCCTGGCGGCGATGGCGTGTAGATACGCCTTGACCACCCCATCCGTATCGCTCATTTTTGAATGTTCACATCGACAACACCGCCAATAGGTAGACGCAAACCAGCCGATGAGACCAATTCACTGACATCGCCTTACCGACCCACTCGCCCCGTGCCGGGCTGGCGGTGCTACCCACCTGGCACCTCAATAGGGTAGTCTCTGTTCCATGACAAACCAGGTTGCTATCGTCCAGATCCGCGGATGGCTACAAGAGGCCCGCCGCGTGGCGGTGCTAACCGGAGCTGGAATATCGGCCGAAAGCGGTATCCCGACATTCCGCGGAACCGGTGGCCTGTGGAGAAACTTCCCGGCCGAGCAACTTGCCACTCCCGAAGCGTTTGCCAGAGATCCGGCTCTGGTCTGGGAGTGGTATGACTGGCGCCGCGCGGTAGTGGCAGAAAAGTCCCCCAATCCGGGCCATTTCGCGCTAGCGGAGATGGAACGCCAACATCCTAGCGTGACCCTGATCACCCAAAATGTAGATGGCCTCCATGATCTGGCCGGATCAGCCAGTCCTCTTAAACTGCATGGCGATATCTGGCAGGTTCGCTGCACCCAGTGCGATTATCGTGCAACAAACCGCGAGGTTCCGCTAACTCCGATCCCGCCGCGTTGTAGTTGCGGAGCCGTACTCAGGCCCGACATCGTTTGGTTTGGAGAGGCCCTTCCGGAAGGCGTGTTAAGAAACGCCTGGGCAGCTGCACAGATTGCCGACCTGTTTCTGGTAGTGGGCACCTCGGCCTTGGTACAACCCGCCGCCAGCCTGCCCAGACTGGCCCTGGAGCGGCATGCCAGGGTGGTGGAAATCAACCTAGAACATACTCCTCTCAGCCGCCACTGCGACATCTCCCTGCGTGGCGCATCCGGAGAAATCTTGCCGCTGCTTCTTGGCGATTGATACGGCCACCGATTGCACCGCCGATTTTGTCGCCCATCGGTCGGCAGGATAAAATAGACCCCCCAAATCTGAGACCGGCTCCAAGACAAGGACCCCACATGAAACACATCAAAAAGGCACTCTCCTATTCAATCGCCGGCAGTCTCGGCCTCACCATCATTGCCAGCCTAAACGGTTGTGGTGACCAAGGCCAACCTCCGCCAGGCATTAACGCCCCCGGGGGTATCGCGGACCAGGGAATTGAACAAAACTATTTTCTGGTGGTGGAACAAACAGGCGCTGATCCCGACACCTATAAAGTGGTGGAGAAACACCCCACGGATGGACCTACCCGGGCGATCTTGCGGGACCTCCAAGGCACCGAACGGTTTCTGCCCGAAGAGACGCTTCGCCAACTGGCCGAGGAAGAGGCGGCCAAAGTGGAAGCGGGTACCTCAGGGCTTACTCAAGAACCCGCCATGCAGGCCGGCGGCCTGTCGTTGGGAGAGACCATCCTGGCCGCCGCCGCAGGCTCATTGATCGGCGGCATGCTCGCCAACCGGTTACTAGCCAATTCGAATTTTCAACGGGCTCAGCAACAATATGGCGGCGGACGCCCTAGCACATCACTCACCCAAACCGCTCGACCGTCAACATCAACCAAACAGCCACGCAGTGGCTTCTTTGGTGGCAGCCGCGCCGGGAGCAGCACCTCCTCGTCTTTTGGCACCTACGGAGGCTGATTCATGGTCGAGACTTTGGCGGTTAAACCGCTGGAAAAATCACTCCTGGAAGAAATCGGCCTGACCTGGCATACGGACACCGATGGCAGCGACTATATCGCCAGCGAACTGGTGCGGTTGAGCGAGGCCGAAGCCGAGGCCTATTACGCCGCGGCCAATACCCTTTACGACATGTATGTTGCCGCCGCGCAGCGGGTCATCGACCAACAGCTCTACTACGAACTGGGTATCCCCTCCAATTTGGTGCCGATGGTTGAACAAAGCTGGGAGGATGATGAATGGCATCTTTACGGCCGTTTCGATCTGGCGGGCGGTATCGACGGTAAGCCCATCAAACTGATTGAGTTCAATGCCGATACCCCAACGGGAATACTAGAGACCTCCATTGTGCAATGGGCAATCCTCAGGGCCAACGGCATGGATCAATCGCGCCAGTTCAATAACATCCACGACATGCTCAAGGACAACTTCCACCGCCTCGTGACGGGCCCGGAAGCACCTAACCAATTTCAGGAGCGCTACGCCGAACAGAAGATACTGTTCTCTAGCGCCCGGGGAATTCCGGAAGATGAACGCACCGTTCGTTATCTCCAACGGGTCGCCCAGGACGCAGGGTTTTTCAATGATTTTTGCTACCTGGACGAAGCAGGGTTCAGCAACAACGAGGGAGTCTTCAACCGTGAGGGACAGCTGGCAGATTACTGGTTTAAGCTCTTCCCTTGGGAGGATATCGCTACCCAGGAGCTCGAACTGACCTTGATCCTGGACAGCATTTCCAAACGGGGGCACACCCATATTCTCAACCCAGCCTACACGATCCTGTTTCAAAGTAAGGGCATCATGAAGATTCTCTACGAGCTCTTTCCAGACTCTCCCTATCTCCTTAACACCGCGTTCACTCCACTGACAAACACCCCCCAGGTACGCAAAAAGATATTCGGACGGGAAGGCGCAAACACCACGATCCTGAACGCGGCAGGCAAACCGATTGCGCAAACCGACGGTCCCTATGGTGAGAACAAGGATGTCTATCAAGCATGGTACGAACTGCCCAAAGATGCTGCCGGCCGCTATTATCAGGCTGGTGTGTTTTATATCTGGGAAGCCTGCGGACTCGGATTTCGACGAGGCGGCGAGATCCTGGACGATACCAGTAAATTCGTTGGGCACCTGGTGGATTGACGAGTCAAGCCTGTCCTTTACCGGCGGGACCGTGGTTCACGATCTAACCCCATGCGAGCTTGGGATCGCTTGCGGACTTCGGCTTGCCACTCACCGTCTAACCGCACCAACCAGTCTTCAAGCCCCTCCCGGCGGAGTTCCCGTACCCGGGACAAGCTTTGATGAAAATTCCATATCGCGAAGAACGGGGCCAGCAAGCCGCCCAGGGTCATGGCGAGAAAAAACGCCGTTATCGGCCAACCCTTCCCTGCCAGATTGGCTTGCCAGTCACCACTGAACAGCGAACTGGCAGGCCCCCCAAGGTAGATTAGCGCTCCCCACACCGCACAGAATACCCCGAGTAACACGGGGCGCAGCAGCTGCTTCGAGAAGATTGAGATCTTTTCTCCAAAGGTCATCGGCTCACCCCTCATAGACCTGACGCATCACCAGCGGCGCAACGCCGCTGGCCGCGGAAACCGAATTGGGCTAAGCAATCAATCCAGCTTCAAAAGCAGAGCCGCCAACATCAATAACAGGGCGACTCCCTGAAAGGCGATCCGGGTATTCATCAGCTTGGCGGAGTGACTCTCATCATAGTCGCCACCCCGAACCATGGAAATTAACCCCCAAACCAGGCTGGCTACCGTGGCGAGCAAAGCAATAACCACCAGAAAATTAAACAGTGACACCTGCACACCTCCTTTCCTTGTAACACGATTCACCTGTCACGCGAGGCAACCGCGGGCTAGAACTCGCCGGTTGCCGCGCCTTCCATAATCTCCCGCATGACCCGTCGAACCCGCAGCGCCTTACTCTTCAGTTCCGGGGGCAATTCACGCGCCCCGTGGATAAGAAAATCCATGTTCATGGCGTAGAGCCAGAGCTTCCCGTCCTGATCTTCGACCACGCTGATCACGCAAGGCATGAAGGCAGAGTAGGCATTGTTGTGCTCCAGCATCTCGATCCCGACCCTGACATCACAGAACTGCATGAAGGAGACATGGCGAAACTCCTCGCCGGTTACCGCCTGAGCTTGCTTGTAGAAGGGCGATTCATTCACGAACAGAAAGTTCCGTTCGACCGCCAGACTTTTCATCGACTCCTTGACATCCTCGACCTCCACCCCATCCGCGACCGGAACCGCCCACACGAATGCATCCGCCAAATCGCCGGTTTCCAGCAAATTGCTGACAAACTCCTTGTAGATCTTGAAGGCATCGGGATCAAAATCCCGTGTTGCAGACCAGACTTGGTAGAAGCCCAGTCCAAAGAGCATAACCGCCAGCAACCCAATGATCGCCAGCACATTCTTGAGCGTGTTCATGTCTCCCCCCCGCAAGTATCGAGATTATTTTCAGTTCCAGATTACCGGTTCGGACTCCTCCGAACAGAACAAACTGCGGTTGCCAAACAGTATAGATGAAAACCAGGCGTAACTTGGGGTTGGCTCCTGACTGAGACCTGACCCACCGCTCGCCGCGTCCTAACAGGAGGTAGTGATCCCCCATCACAACACAAATAAATTGTTGCAGTGCACACAAACCGGATGTAGGCTAAGGTTATGATAGTTGAGAAATCAGGTACTCCCCCAGAGCACCTGCCATGGTCATCGGAGGTCCAAGCAATGAACATTAAATCAGTCGGTATTGTTGGTGCAGGAACAATGGGAACGGGAATTGCCATCAATGTGGCGCAAAGCGGTTTTTCCGTGTATTTAACCGATCTTTCCGAGGCTGCCCTGGAACGTGCGGTAACCGCCGCGCGAACTTTCTTCGGGAGGGCGGCGGAGAAGGGCCGCATCACCCAAGAACAGGCCGACCAGGCCACCGCGCGTATCAGCACCGGTACCGACCTGGCCCCCTTGGCAGGTTGCGACCTCGTCATCGAAGCGGTATTCGAAGATCTGGATATTAAGCTCGATACCTTCCGTAAGTTGAATGGGGTCGTCCGCAAGGATACCATCCTCACCACCAACACCAGTTGCCTGAAGGTTAGTGACATCGCCCAAGTTATCGATGATCCCGGCCGCTTTCTGGGAACCCACTACTTCAGCCCGGCCCAGATCAATCCCTTGGTAGAGGTCATCCGTGGGGACGATACCCGAGAGGAAGTCGTCGATTCGGTACTGGATTTTTGTGCGAAAACCGGGAAAAAATCGCTCCTATGCCGTGATCAGAACGGCTTCGCCGTCAACCGCTTCTTCTGCCCCTACACCAATGAAGCGGTACGATGCGTGGATGAAGGACTGGCCACGCCAGGGCAAGTGGACGTGGTTGCCCAGTCGGTACTGGGAGTCGCCTTCGGCCCGTTCGCGGTCATGAACATCATCAAACCCCAGGTCAACCTGCACGCCATTCGCCACCTGGAGTCTCTGGGCCCCTATTATCAGGCGGCCACCAGCATGGTGCGGGTGGGCGACGCGGGAGAGAGCTGGAAGCTGGAGGAGGATAACGGCACGCCTCCGGAAGAGGCTGCCAGTCGAGTTGGGGAGAGACTCCTGGGGTCAACCTTCTTGACTGTCCTGCAGGCGCTGGACGAAGAGGTAGCGGAGCCTAAAGCCTTCGACATGGGGGCAGAGATGGCACTGCGTTTCGGTAACCCCCCCTGCAGAACCATGGACGCTATGGGCCGTGGAGAGGTGGAGCGGTTATTGCGACCGCTGTGCGAATCATACGGCACCCCCCTCCCCAACAGCCTGGCACGGGTGGGTAGCCTGGTGTCCTGAGAACGGCGTGCAACCGTCGAGACTGCCGGGGTAACTCCCGGCAGTCTGCTTTTTACCCCTATCCCAAGAAACCCGGATGCAGTTTACTTCCCGAGGAACGGGAAGTTATCCCTCTTGATTCCGGATATCACACCACCGGGCGCCGGACTTCGGGGCGTACAAGCCCGCTTTCCCTCAGATTGATTCAGAGCCGGTGAATAAGACAGTTTGCCGGCACTTTCTACCCAACGGCTGATACAGTTGGCACAATTGGGTTAGGCACATCACTGGCCAACCCCCATCACCCATAAACTCGGATCTAGGACCGTGACCAAACCCCTGCGAATCCCTGCGCTCCTACCGCTTCTGATTGTCGCCCTGCTGAACACCATTGTCGATCTAGGACAGCGGGTCTTGCTGCAATGCGTCTTCCTGCGGGTTTACGGTGACAGTATCTTGTCCAGCCAGACCCTGGCCATCAACCTACTGTTCTTGATCCCCTTTGTGCTGTTGTTGAGCCCGGCCGGATTTCTTTCCGACCGCTATTCAAAGATCAGCGTTATGCAAGCCAGTGCCGCCTCGGCGATGGTTCTTACCCTTGCGATCGCCTTGGCCTATCATTGGGGCTGGCTGGGTGGCGCACTGGTTCTGACCTTTTTGCTGGCAACCCAAAGCGCGATCTTTTCTCCGGCCAAATTCGGCTACCTCAGGGAGCTAAGCGGGTCCGAACGACTAACCCTGGCCAATGGCTTGATGCAGGCCACCACGGCAACTGGGGCGGTTTCCGGTATCCTCATCTTCCTGTTGGTGTTTCAGTACCTGGCGGCCAACACAACCCCCCCCTACACGGCCGCAGACCTGCTGCGGGAAATCGCCCCCGGGGGCTGGTTGCTGTTCGCCTGTGCCACGCTGGAATTCCTGCTGACGTTTACGCTCAAGACCACTGATCGGGGGCATCACGAACTGCGCTTTCGTTGGCGCCGGTATTGCACGGCAAATTATGTTTGGGAGAATCTGGGCAGATTGCCCGCTAACCGGGTAATCTGGCTCTCCGTAGTGGGCCTGTCACTTTTTTGGGGGCTGGCCCAGGGTGTACTGACCGCACTCGCTCCGATGGTACCGGAGACTCAGTCTTGGGGTTCCCCCGCTTCCCCCTACGGACCGGTCATCTGGTCGGGCATGGGCCTGGCTGCCGGCTCATTGCTCGCGGCCTATTTCTCGAGGAAACATATCGAGACGGGACTGGTTCCGTTGGGGGCTCTCGGCGTCGTGTTGACACTGCTCGTACTTTCCCAAGTGACTTCGGCGCAATCCCTGGCCTTCCTGTTCCTGCTGCTGGGCCTATCTGGCGGGCTCTTCGTCGTACCCTTGCACAGTCTCATCCAATTTCATGCGCCTGGCGGGCAACTGGGAAGAATCCTGGCAGCTAGCAACGCAGTCCAGCACCTACTGATGTTGTCTATACCGGGCGTGGCGCTTTTGCTCATATCGATCGGGCTAAGCAGCACCGACTTACTTCACCTACTGACAGTCGTCGCGCTCGCCGGCGCACTCTACACCGTGATCCAGTTACCTCAGTCTCTGGTCCGCTTTGTGCTCGCCAGACTGTTCTCCACCACCCACCGTATCCAGGTGCTGGGATTGGACAATCTTCCGGGGCAAGGTGGTGTCTTACTGCTAGGTAACCATATCAGCTGGCTCGACTGGGCGATCGTACAAATTGCCTGTCCCAGACCCATTCATTTTGTGATGCACCGCGGCCTCTACGAACTCTGGTACCTAAAATGGTTTCTCGATCTGTTCGGTGTAATCCCGATCGCCAGCGGGCGAAGTCGAGCGGCACTGGCAATGGTAAGCAACCTGCTGGAAAGGGGCGAGGTCGTGTGTATCTTTCCGGAGGGTTCCATCAGTCGCAGCGGCCAACTAGGCGAGTTCAAAACCGGCTATCAGCGGGCGGCGGCCGGTACTAAAGGGGTGATTGTCCCCTTCTATCTGCGTGGCCTGTGGGGCAGTCGATTTTCCCGGTCCTCCGAGCGGATGCGCCAGCTACGCGGACACCGGCTGCGCAGAGACGTGATCGTCGCCTTCGGCAACCCACTGCCCACGGGGACCCAGGCTACCGAGTTGAAGCGGCGTGTATTCGACCTCTCCATCGATGCCTGGCATCAACACACCCAAACGCTGGAAGCGGTCCCCCTGGCCTGGATTCGCGCCGCTAAACGGCAGGGAACAGGATACTGCATTACCGATTCGGTCGGCGGTAAACCAGATTCCGGCTACCGAGCTTTGGCCCGTACACTGACCCTCTCGCGCCTGATAAGCAGAGAGAGCCCGGAGCAAACCGCGGGGATACTCTTGCCTGCGAGCAGCATCGGAATCCTCGCTAACCTGGCGACCTGGGTAAGCGGCAAGACCCCGGTGAATTTGAACTACACCTGGGACCCGGAAACGCTCCAAGACATGCTAGACAAAGCAGGTATCCGCACCCTGTATTCGTCGAAGGAATTCATTACCCGCCTGAAAAGCCAGGGCGTCGACCTCGAACCGGTGTTGAAGCACCTTAAACTCGTCGATATGCAGGCACTGTTAGAGCGAGGCGGGATTACTCCGATAATTACACTGCTTGCTTCGATTTTCGTACCCGCAAGACTATTGTACGGGTGGTTTGGCGGTCCGGTAGACATTGAACAGGCCGCGGCGATCATCTTCACCGCCGGTACGGAAGCGCGGCCCAAAGGGGTGGTTCTCAGCCACCGCAACCTGATGAGTAACATCCGCCAAATCTCCGATGTGCTCGATACCCGCGAGAGCGATATCGTGATGGCCTCCTTACCCCTGTTTCACGCCTATGGCCTAACGGTGACGGGGCTAATGCCGGTGATCGAAGGTATTCCGGTGGTGTTTCACGGCAACGGCTCCGATACCACCGCGGTAGCCAAGGCGATAGCCCGCCAGCGCGCCACGATCTTGTGTGGGACGCCCGCTCTGTTGGATTCGTTGGCTGCGAATCCACGCGCCCACCCGTTGATGTTGGATTCCCTGCGCCTAGTGGTTTCCGGGGGCGGACCCTTGGCTCCGGAAACCAGGGACACCTTTGAACGTAAGTTCAACAAGAAAATCTACGAGGGGTATGGCATGACCGAAACCACGCCGGTAGCCAGCGCCAATATACCCGACCGTATCGATCCGCGGGACTGGCAAGTCCAAACCGGCGGCAAGACGGGTACCGTCGGCATGCCGCTCCCCGGCAGCAGCTTTCGCATCGTCGACCCGGAGACCCTGGTTTCCCTGCCCCCGGGAAAAGAGGGATTGATCCTGATCGGGGGCACTCAGGTGATGCTGGGCTACCTGCGTGATCCAGACAGCACGCGCGAGGTGATGGTTGAGCAAGACGGTATCCGTTGGTACCGGACCGGTGACCGCGGATACCTTGACGGCGATGGATTCCTGACCCTCACCGGGCGCTGCCATCGCGTCACCAAAACAGCGGTTAGATAGATCAACCTGTCCCCGCGTAGTCACTGATGGTGCTACTGGGTTGTCGCCATAGACGGCCGGCTTGCCCTGCGCGTTATGGGAGACTCCACCCCCAAACCAACCCAGGGGAGAGATCACCGGTATCACGCCCTGGCGGGCGGGCCAGGTATCGATTTTGGCCCGTGAGGCTAGCCTTCCCATCGTTTTCCATCGCACCAGAGCGTGTAACCCTTGGCGGTCAACCTCGAGTGAACACCCATTTGGCTGATGACGAGAGCGCGGCATTGAACTGGTACCCGTCCTCATCAAATACCTTCAACGCTTCGGGGTCGGTTAGGCGATTCTTGATGACGAAGCGACTTAGTCGGCCCCGCGCACTTTTGGCGAAAATGCCAATGACACGGTACTGCCCGTTCTTCCGCTCCTTGAACTCCGGAGTGATCACATCGCCTTTTAGCCGGTTGGGATGCACTGCCTTGAAATACTCCGCCGACGCCAGATTGATCAGATGGCGAGACCGCATGCGGCTCAACTGCCGATTAAGCCCGTCGGTGATAATCTCGCCCCAGAATTGGTAAAGATTCTTGCCCCGCGCAGTCTCAACCTTGCGCCCCATCTCCAGGCGGTAGGGCTGAATCAAATCCAATGGCCGAAGCAACCCGTACAACCCCGACAAAATACGCAGATGAGATTGGGCAAACGTAAGGTCCCGGGACGAAAAATCCTCGGCCCCCAACCCGGTATAGACATCACCCCTGAAGGCCAAGATTGCCTGCTTGGCGTTAGCGGGTGTAAACGGTTCCTGCCAGGACTGGAAGCGTTCGAAATTAAGCTCGGCAAGTTTCATGCTGACCTGCATAAGCTCGGCGATATCCAGGGCGGACAACAGGCGCATGCGTTCCACCAGCGTACGGGACTCGTCGAGATAGTCCGGAACCGTATAGGTTTTGGTCTTGGCCGGCGCGGTAAAATCCAGACTCTTCGATGGGGAGATAACTAATAGCATGGCCTTTCTCTTGGGGATGACTGAGCGGGCAACCTGCCGGCTTCGGTACCGGCGAACTGCGATCAAGATACCTTCAGGCCCGGCGTCGAAAACTCAGGCGGGATAGTAACGCGGAAGCCTGGGAGACACCACTCTCGTGTTCGTTGACCGGCGAACTATCGGCCCCAGTCGATGGAATGGGATGCCCGGCACCGCCAGCCACCTACCCTACCCCTGCCTGAGACCACAGGCCAGATTTCCGGGGACTGCCTCTTCGATCTTTGCCGGCGGTTCCAGCACCAAGTTATCCATCAGTTCGATAAAGCTCCGCCGGGAACGGTTATTACCCAAACGCGGATTATAAGCCCGCTCTTCGCCGATGGTAGACAGCGGGAGCCCATGATAATCATGGGCCGGGTAGATTACCGTATCATCCGG
>JAGRGP010000091.1 GCA_020445415.1 Gammaproteobacteria bacterium
CTCCCAGCTGAGCTACGGCCCCAACAATTTGGCATTCTACCATTGTTGACTGGATGACGGGCAAGCTTGTCGTTAAGATGGCTCCACCGATAACTTACTCCGGCCGAATCAAGTTCGTGTCCGGTTCGACACATCGATAACCGCGGATTGAGACGATGTTGGATACTACGCCTTTTCTTTTACCTACCGATTTTCCCCCGATTCAACGGGGCAAGCTGGAAACGTTGCAGGTTAATCTTGGTTATCTTTGTAATCAGCAATGCAACCACTGTCACGTAAATGCCGGGCCAAAGCGGACCGAATTGATGGATCGGGAGACCATTGATCAGGTACTTGCGCTACTCAGCGAAAAAAAGGTCGCTAACCTGGATCTTACCGGTGGGGCGCCGGAGCTGAACCCCCTCTTCCGGTATCTGGTGAGAGAGGCGGTAGGACGGGGTGTTCGGGTTATGGACCGATGCAATCTGACAGTGCTGGAAGAGCCGGATCAGAAGGGATTGGCGGAGTTTCTGGCAGCGCAAGGGGTAGAGGTAGTCGCGTCTTTACCCTGCTATCTCAAGGAAAACGTGGATCGTCAGCGGGGCAAGGGAGTATACGAGTCGAGTATCGCGGCACTGCAGAGGCTCAATCGGCTCGGTTACGGTCAACCGGGTAGTGGATTACTGCTTAGCCTTGTTTACAATCCCCAGGGAGCGGATCTTCCTCCCGCGCAACAGGCCCTTGAAGTGGACTATAAGCGGCAACTGTGGGAGGAACATGGGATCTGTTTTAACAATCTCCTGACGATAACCAATATGCCTATCAGTCGATTTGGTAGCGTATTGTTGTCTCGCGGCGAGTTCGAGCCGTATATGCAGTTGCTAAAAGACTCCTACCGGGAGGATAACCTGGCGACCGTAATGTGCAGGAGCCTGGTGAGTGTCGACTGGCGGGGCTATTTGTATGATTGTGATTTCAATCAGATGTTGAATATGCCACTGGGGTTGCAGAGCAACGGGCGTACTCATGTCTCGGATTTAATCAGGGCCGAACTGGAGGGCCAGGCCATTACCATCGGCGAGCATTGCTACGGCTGCACCGCGGGAAATGGCAGTAGTTGTGGCGGCGCCTTGAGTATTTGAAGCGTAACGGTTCGACTTTTGGCAGTAGGTGGCTTTGCAGCAATTCATAGGGTATCCCAAAGCCCGCATTCTGGTCTTTGCCAAGGCGCCGGTGCCGGGGCAGGTCAAGACCCGCTTGATTCCCGCCCTGGGGGCAGATCGGGCCACAGCCCTTTACCGGAAGCTTTTGGAGTCAACGATCGAGCGGATTAGCACCGCATGTCTGGCACCGGTGGTCTGTTGGTGCTCACCGCACACTGATGATCCGTTCTTTAGGATGTTGTTAGCTGAGTATGCGCTTACACTCGAGACTCAGTCCGGTGCTGACCTTGGCGAGCGCATGGCTCATGCAACCCGCAGTACGTTGAGGCATTCGGGTCCGGTGGTTCTGATCGGCGGGGATTGCCCGGCATTGAGCGCTATCCACCTGCGCCAGACCCTTGATTGGTTGGACGATGGATACGACGCCGTGTTGGGTCCCGCGGATGACGGAGGTTATGTGCTGCTGGGGTTGCGTCGCTATTCTTCCGAACTATTCACCGCCATCCCCTGGGGAGGGGAAAGCGTGCTGCAAATCACCCGCCGGCGTCTTGCCAAATTGCGCTGGCATTGGCAGGAGCTCGAAACTTTGTGGGATGTTGATCGCCCTCTTGATCTCGAGCGGCTGGCTGAGTTGGATGCTGGCGAGTGGGGATGAGCTTGTACCGGTCAAGATAAACTGTGGCAGCCAACCAGCGTTTCTGGTTGAACCGTGCGGACAAGTGGAGGGTCACTTGTGTTGGATAAGACGCCGCTGACGCACTTGTTCCATCTTGTCGATTTGGCGGCGCACGCGCTGCAGGGAGCGAGCATCAATATCCCGGAACCGGCCGCCAATTCGGGTGATTGGCTCGCGGCTATCGCGCGAGCTGAACGAAATCTCCAGTGAGAAGGTTACTTCCCCCAAGTCCGGTATGTCGATGATACAACTCGGCAAGATTTCCCCCCGTTGTAGTGAAACATCGTCCTCGATTAAGACTAGTCCCACGCCTTTTTTCGAAAGGTCGGTGACATAGCCTCTCAACATTTGATGGTTACCTTTTCCCCGCAGGGCATGGAAGGGAATACCCGCGCCATTGGTCGGTACGCGTGGACTCTTGCGTTGTTGGCGGTGCTTGACGGCCTCGGGAAACATGACCTTATAGTAGGCGATTCCGTTTTTTTCCCGGGCCTCTATCAAGCGCGTGGTAAATGTCAAAAGAACCCCTGAAAGCCTCCCTGACAGCGTTGCTTGCTGGCGGATCTTGAGTAATCCGTTTCCCTCTTCCGGGGTCAGTTCGTCGAGCACTACAAAGCCATGTTCGTCATAGATGCCTACCAGCGCGGTGCTAAATCGACTCTCTAACCCCGAGAATTTCAGATTGAACAGGACGTGATTGCTGCAGGCCTGGACCAACAGGGAGGCGATTTGCGCTCGATCGATGATTTGATGGTTTTGTGGGGGGGGAGTTTCCCTTTCCTGCCCGAGGATGGTATTCCGGAGAAACTGAAACATGGCCGGGGAGCGATCGTCGGTGTCGGTTCAAACCTTGGCCAGGGTCTGTGCGCTTACTCCGGCTACCTGGTTTCCGCCCGGGCCATAGGTTTGCTGCTGCCCCGTTCTTCCGGTGAGAATCTCCAGCGCTTGGCGAGTCTGGCGCTGGGCCAATGAGACCAAGATACCGTTGGTGTCGTTACTGTCACGCAGCTTACCAGCCACCTGCCCCAAACTCTGCCACAGCGTTTGGGTGTCATCCGATAAGTCAGCTGCTAATTCCTTTAAAATGGCATCCATTCCGGGCTTGCCGGTACTGTATCCCCTTTCCATCAGAAAAGCGTCACGTCGCGTGAGTAACTCTCTCAACTGTACCATGAGCTGCTGTTTGTCCATGGTTGTTGCCTCAATTCCCTGGGGATCTTCCCGGGTTAGGGCATCCCGCTCGTGATCCAGGACCTGAAGCAGATCGCCGGCAACCGCCAACTCCTGAGACAACAGTTGGGAGAGAGTTGCTAACGGGTGGCGGTTACTGGCGGTCACTGGGATTCCAAGGTGGCCAGTTCTTTCTCCTGAGTCAGGAGATTCTCTGCCGCGTCGACCGGCTCAAAATGGAAACTCCCCGTGGCGATAGCCCGTTGAGTTTCGTCGACTAGTCCCACGTCCACCACCGGGAGCTGGGCTACCTGGGTGGCCAACGCCTGCAGTTTTGACGCGGAACCGGTAAGACTGAGTTTGTCATCACTGGGAGCCGCGGAAGGCCGCGTACCGGTAGAGGATTTAGCAGATGAAGTTTGACGACTACTGCCGCTATTTTGTACTTGTTTTCCACGCAAGCCACTGATTTCAACGCCCATTGCGCACCTTGATCTGATGTAATGGATAGGATCTGCTAATCATAGCGGTCGGCGAAGGTAAAACTTTAACACCGATCCGACCGGATGACAGCATTGCAGCTCACCTGCAAGGTGGGGTCCGAGCTTGTGCTTGTGAAGCGGTAAGCCTCTGATTAGTAGCGATAAGATACGCGGTGCTCTACAAATTGACCTCAACAGTCCCAGACGATGTCACGGTTGCCTCCAACTGCCGATTGGAGCTACTGTTTTGCACTTTTATCTTCTCGCCTGTAGCGCCATCGGCAAGTGCGGTACCTTCCATTCGTACCTGCACCGTTCCGGTTCTGGCAAGTATGGTTACCATGCTGCCCTTCTTAACGGTTGTCGCCGCCTCTAGCCAGCCAGGTGTAAGAACATCGCCTTCACGTATATCGCGATTGAGAATCTTGCCAATTACCCTGTGCGGATCCTGCAGGTACCCGCGGTGGAGCTGGGAAACGGGGTGTTCCTCGACTCGGAAATCACCCGAGCCAATGATGGTATCCCGTGGGAGTTGCCGGTTGGCGATCAGGATCGGTTTGGTAATTTCAATGGTGACCGGCACATAGATGGACCAATTTTGCCCGGCCCGGCAGCGAACGCCAACTGTCGACCGGGCACGCTTGCTGCTGCCCGGAGGGGAAAAGGTTTCTAGGGGGGCCTTGCACTTTTTCAACCGCAGCCGTCGGTCGAGTCCTGATACATGGACGGTCGTGCGTCCATCGGTGGTGTGCCGGGAAACGACATGAGCGCGTACCGCCTCGCGGATACTCTGATGAGACTGGAACTCGGCAGCCTGTGATTCTACGACCAGTAGACTCGGTAGCAAGCTTGCCAGCAGGTTTATTGCATTTGAAATCCGCATTGTTTAGTCGTTCTCGGGGAACCCTCTTGGCCTGGCCAAAATTTTGACACTTTGGGACTACCCCCTAATACCAAGCAAACACCATGCCGGTTGCAATAGCGAGTCCCAACCAGCAATTTGAATCCTAAAGACGCCTCGCTATGAGCCGATATCCCATGTCAGTAGACGAAGCGGTCCACGTTCCCTGTGGGCTGCATCTTGTTTCGGTTGGGCCAGCCCGTATTCAGAGAATTGTTATGTTTGAAACTGTCGAGGAAAGGGAACATGGATCTGGCAAGGCGGAAAAGAACAGCCTGGAGCTCCTGCTGTTTAGGTTGGCTGGAGTGCAGCGTTTTGGCATAAATGTCTTCAAAGTCCAGGAAGTATTTCATTGCCCCCCGCTCACCCAACTCCCGGGTGCCCACCCGGTAGTCAGAGGAATAGCCAGTATGCGGGGGAATACCATCCCGGTTATCGACCTATCCATGGCCATCGGTGGGCCCAGTCTCGAGGATATCGCGGAGCGGTTTGTTATCTTGACAGAATACAACCGCAAGATTCAGGGATTCTTGGTAGGGTCGGTGGACCGTATCGTGCATTTGAGTTGGAAGGAGATACTTCCTCCCCCCAAGGGGACCGGCGGTGACTGTTACATGACCGCCGTCACCCGGGTGGAAAACGAGCTTATCCAGATCATCGATGTCGAAAAGGTACTCGACGAGATCATCGGGCGGCATGACAAGGTGGCGGATAACATGACAAGTCCGAATATCAGCACCGAGCCCCGGCATGTGCTAGTCGTAGATGATTCCTCCGTCGCCCGGTCCCAGGTTAAACGGGTACTGGATCAGATTGGCATCAGTACCATCCTTTGTAACAACGGGCGCCAAGCATTGGATCAACTACAGGCATGGTCCCGGGAAGGTAGGCCAGTCAACGAGTTTCTGTCACTGGTGATCTCCGATGTGGAAATGCCCCAGATGGATGGGTATACCCTAACCGAAGAGATAAAGAAGGACCGAGCGCTCGCGGTGCTGCCGGTAGTGCTGCATACGTCGCTCAGCGGCGAGTATAACGCGACACTGGCCCAGCAAGCCGGCGCCGATGAGTTTCTGGCGAAATTCGAACCCAATGAGCTTGCCGCCATGGTGCAAAGACGCATTCACTCAGGAGATAGGGAGGCGTTAACTTGAAGCCGCATTCGTGTGGTATGGCCGGCCAGCCTCCTGTGGATCGGGCGTACCGGGGCCCGGCCCGCTAACCAATCGCTCTAGATTCCTTCGAGTCAGGGAAAAAGCACCCATTCACCCACACAGGGCCAATAAATAGATGCAACAGACGATGAAAAAACCGCAGGCTGTCTCCCAGGGGGATTACCAGGCGTTTCAGCAATTTCTTATAGATGCGTGTGGTATCGTGTTGGGCGAGGGCAAGGAGTATCTAATTTCCAGTCGTCTGGGTGGGCTTATGCGGCATTACGACGTACCGACTCTGAGCCACCTGCTGGAACAATTACGCACCGGCAGAAACCCCCGATTGAAGACGGCCGTTGTCGATGCGATGACCACAAACGAGACCTACTGGTTTCGTGATATGCCACATTTTCGACTTTTGCAGAACCGCATCCTGCCGGAACGCCTTGGCCGCCCTGGGCAGCGGGTAAGGATATGGTCAGCGGCTTGCTCGTCAGGCCAAGAACCCTACAACATCAGCATGATCGTTCAGGATTTCGACAAGAGCAATCCCGGGAAAGGTGCCAATAACGTCGAGATTGTCGCCACCGATATATCGAACCACGTACTCGAACAAGCCAGGCGAGGAGTCTATTTTGGTGTCGCGGCATCCCGTGGGTTGTCGCCTGAACAATGTGATCGGTATTTCCACCGTAAAGGAGATACCCTTGAAGTGCTTCCCGAGATCCGGAGACGGGTCAGTTTCAGAGGATTGAACCTCACCCGGGGGTATGAGTTGATGGGGCGTTTCGACGTGATCTTTTGCCGAAATGTCTTGATCTATTTTTCAAACACACAAAAGCAAGATATTTTGGTACGCATGAGCAGGATCTTGAATCCTGGCGGATACTTGTTGCTCGGTTCCACAGAATCCCTATCCGGTTACACCGACCGGTTTGAAATGGTTAGCGAATCCGGCGGGATCATCTATCGCCTCAAGAATGGGTGATCTCCTGCCCCATGCCCCGTTGTTGCCGGCTGGGGCGGCGGATTTTTGCCACTTGGCCGGATGCCCGTTGCCACCTCGCCTTCCCTACCTGCTGATATCCAAGTTAACTGCTTGTTTAATCAGCAATTAGTTTGTTTGGCATAAAATCTGCTGCTCCGATTTGGGACAAAACCCAGACGGGATATAGCAGATGAAGCTAGATGATGCATTTGGTATACACGAACAGGCACTGAAATTGCGAGTGCACCGAGCCGAAGTCCTCTCCGCCAATATCGCCAACGCGGATACTCCGGGATACAAGGCCAGGGATTTCGATTTTCAGGCTATGCTGAGGCAACAAATTCCCCGGCAAGAATCCATGCGGGTAACCAGCCCGGGTCACATTCAACCGAGTGAGGGCCCAGTCTCCGCCAGCGAGCTGTTCTACCGGATTCCCACCCAGCCCAGCCTTGACGGTAACACGGTGGACAGTCAGCTCGAACACACTGCCTTTGCCGCCAATGCCCTGGAATATCAAGCCAGTCTTCGTTTTCTCAGTGGCAACATCCGTAAGCTGATGACGGCAATCAAGGGGTAACAGTCATGTCAATGTTCAAGATCTTCGATACCGCAGCGTCTGGGATGAGTGCGCAATCACTGCGACTCAACCTAGTGGCTAGCAACATGGCCAATGTGGACAGCGTAAGCAGCAGCATGGAGCAGACATACCGGGCACGTCAGCCGGTCTTCTCCGCGCTGCTGAATCAGTTCGACCCGAGTGATACCGCAATTGGCGTGCAAATGAAAGGTGTGATCGAGAGTCAGGCGCCGCTGGTAAAGGAGTATGCACCTGAGCACTCGCTGGCCAACGCGGAAGGCTACATCTTCCGACCAAACGTCAACATGGTGGAAGAGATGGCCAACA
>JAGRGP010000009.1 GCA_020445415.1 Gammaproteobacteria bacterium
GCATTGCCTGCAAGCTCTGCGAGGCTACTTGCCCGGCGCTGGCGATTACTATCGAAGCGGAGCCGCGAGCAGATGGCTCTCGGCGTACCACGCGTTACGATATTGATCTATTCAAGTGCATATTCTGCGGCTACTGCCAGGAGTCTTGTCCGGTAGACGCTATCGTGGAGACGCGGTTCTACGAATACCACTTCGAAAATCGGGAAGATGCCATTATGACCAAGGAAAAGCTGCTTGCCATGGGCGACAAGTATGAACAGCAGTTGGCAGCAGATATCGCTGTCGAGGCGAGGTACCGTTGATGGGGATTCCCTTGGCAAGACTGACACTGGACTGGACGATCCGATGACATTCGAACTGTTTGTCTTTTACTTTTTTTCGATCATTCTGGTGGCCTCTGCCCTGATGGTGATCACTCGGCGCAATCCGGTCCACTCGGCATTGTTTCTGGTGCTTGCTTTTTTTACCAGTGCCGCAATCTGGCTGCTTGCCGAAGCGGAGTTTCTCGCAATTGTCTTGGTGCTGGTTTATGTGGGCGCGGTCATGGTGCTGTTCTTGTTTGTCGTCATGATGCTGGATATCGACGTTGCAACCATGCGGGCGGGATTTGTCAAGCATCTGCCCTTGGCGCTGCTAGTCGCGGTAGCGATGGCGGTAGAGATCTTTTTGGTAGTAGGTTCGGGCACTTTTTCGTTGGAGCGGTTCCCCGCCCCACCATCTCAGGTGGCTAACTACAACAATACGGAAGTGCTGGGCGGACTTCTCTACACGGTCTATATGTACCCGTTCGAGGTTGCCGCGGTGATCCTTCTGGTGGCGATTATCGCCGCCATTGGACTGACGATGCGCAAGCGACCCGAGACCAAGTATCAAGACCCGTCCAAGCAGGTAAGGGTCCGCAAAGGCGACGACCGAATTCGAGTGGTCAAGATGGAGGCGGAGGATTGAAATGCTTGCTCTGACGGATTTTCTTATGCTCGGCGCGGTTCTATTCTCCCTCAGTGTTGCGGGCGTGTTTCTCAACCGAAAAAACGTCATCATTCTACTGATGTGCATCGAGCTCATGCTGCTGGCGGTGAATATGAATTTCATCGCGTTTTCCCATTACCATGGTGATACCGCAGGCCAAGTGTTCGTGTTTTTTATCCTGACGGTGGCGGCGGCGGAGGCGGCCATCGGGTTGGCGATTCTCGTGGTTCTATTCCGTAATCGACGTACTATCAACGTTACAGACCTTGATACGCTCAAGGGGTAAGCATGGAAACACTTTATCTGATTATTGTGTTGGCACCTTTGTTCGGTGCAATCGTCGCGGGATTCTGGGGCGGAAAAATCGGTAGGGCGGGTGCCCACTGGGTCACGAGTGGTGGGGTAGGTCTCTCGGCGTTGCTTTCGCTGTACGTCCTGTATCGTTTTGCGGCCGGTAACCTTGAGGTCTTCAACGGAACCATTTACACCTGGATGGTCAGCGATGGATTGAGGATGGAGGTTGGTTTCCTAATCGATCATTTAACAGCGGTGATGATGGCCGTTGTCACGTTTGTGTCTTTTTGCGTTCATGTCTACACCATTGGCTATATGGCGCACGACGAGGAAAACTGGCCAAATACCAGCCTGGCGGGGCGCAATAGCTATCAACGGTTTTTCAGTTATATATCCCTGTTCACGTTTTCGATGCTCATGCTCGTGATGTCGAACAACTTTTTGCAGCTATTTTTTGGCTGGGAAGCGGTCGGCTTGGTTTCCTACCTGCTGATTGGATTCTGGTCGGTCCGCCCAACGGCAATTTTTGCAAACCTCAAGGCCTTTCTAGTAAACCGGGTTGGGGACTTCGGCTTTATCCTTGGTATTGCGGCGATTGCTCTTTACACCAACAGTTTGGATTATGCCGAGGTTTTTGCCAGTATTCCTGGATTGGCCGATACTCAGATCCAGATCTTCGGCAGTGCCAGCTGGTCGCTGATCTCAGTGATAGGAATTCTGCTTTTTATCGGAGCGATGGGCAAGTCTGCCCAAGTTCCGCTGCATGTTTGGCTACCTGATTCCATGGAGGGCCCAACACCCATCTCCGCGCTAATTCACGCGGCCACGATGGTAACGGCCGGTGTATTCATGGTGGCACGGATGTCACCGATCTATGAATTTTCCGAGACGGCGCTTAGCTTCGTATTGGTAATCGGCGCCACCACCGCTTTTTTTACTGGCCTGATCGGCATCGTTCAGAATGACATCAAACGGGTGGTGGCCTACTCTACCCTGTCTCAGCTGGGCTATATGATGGTAGCCTTGGGGGTCTCCGCCTATGCCGCCGGAATCTTCCACCTCATGACCCATGCCTTTTTCAAGGCCTTGTTATTCCTAGCCGCGGGTTCGGTAATCATTGGCATGCATCACGATCAAGACATTCGCAACATGGGAGGGATCCGCAAATATATGCCGTGGACCTACTGGACCTCCCTGGTGGGGTCGCTGGCACTGATCGGATTTCCGGGCTTTTCCGGGTTCTTTTCTAAGGACGCCATTATCGAGTCAGTGCACCATTCCACGCTTGCGGGTTCTGGATATGCCTATGCCGCGGTGTTAGTTGGAGTATTCATTACCGCTTTGTACAGCTTCAGGATGTTTTTCCTGGTATTTCATGGCGAGGGTCCGCGAGACGAACATGCTAAAGCTCACCTGCATGAATCGCCAAAGGTGGTGTGGATGCCATTGGTAGCATTGGCTGTTCCGTCAGTGTGTATTGGCTACTTGACGATGGACAGCATGTTGTTCGGCGAGTGGTTTGAGGGGTCGCTGTTCGTCTTGCCCCAGCACGATACCTTGGCTGAGGTGGGCAAGGGGTTACATGGACCTAACTCGATGATCGTCCATGGTTTTTTCGGGGCACCCTTATACCTCGCGCTTTGCGGAGTGTTGGTGGCGTGGTTCGTTTATCTGGTGAAGCCGGGTGTCGCCGACCGGATGAAGCACTTGCTCGAGCCTGTCTACCGGACTCTGGCTAACAAATATTGGTTTGACGAGGCCTACCAGTTTTTATTCGCTGGTGGCAGCAGAGCCCTCGGCAACCGGCTCTGGTCGTTGGGAGACCGTTACATCATTGATACCGTCGTTATCAATGGTTCGGCCAGGACCGTCGGGAGGCTTGCAGATTGGGTTCGCACCGTTCAGACGGGTTATCTGTTCCACTATGCCATCGCCATGATCCTAGGTTTGCTCTTGCTGTTGACCTGGTTTGTGATCGCCGCTTAAGAGGGTAGGACGCTACGTATGTTTGCAGATTGGCCCATACTCAGTTTGACTATCTGGCTACCGATTATCGGTGGTGTATTGGTGTTAGCCAGCGGTGATAAGGCCGCGGAGGCCACTCGCAGAACGGCCCTGATCATTTCCGTACTGACGTTTATCGTCAGCTTGCCACTGTATTCCAGCTTCGAACCAAATACGGCGGAGATGCAGTTTGTAGAGCGGGTTCCCTGGATTTCTCTGTTCAATATTGAGTACTACCTGGGTGTGGATGGTATATCCATGCCACTGATATTGCTTACCACCTTCATCACAATCTTCGTGATCGGAGCGGGCTGGGAGGTTATTCAATTTAAGCCGGCCAGCTACATGGCGGCCTTCCTGATCATGGAAGGCGTCATGGTTGGTGTGTTTTCGGCACTTGATGCGATGTTGTTCTACGTATTTTGGGAAGCGATGTTAATCCCTATGTTCTTGATCATTGGCGTGTGGGGTGGGCCGAACCGGGTGTACGCGACCATTAAGTTTTTTCTGTACACCTTCTTCGGCTCGGTATTCATGCTGGTGGCGTTGATCTACATGTACTTCCAGTCAGGCACCTTCGATGTCCTGGCGTTCCATGATCTTAGGCTAAGCCTCAGCGAACAGATCCTTATCTTCGTTGCCTTTCTGCTTGCCTTTGCCGTCAAGGTACCTATGTGGCCAGTACATACCTGGTT
>JAGRGP010000092.1 GCA_020445415.1 Gammaproteobacteria bacterium
GCATACACTCATCAAGCCCGGACAGGTCCTGCTGGTGGACCGGGGTGGGCGGGTCCGGGAGATATACAATCTAGGCGCTCGCCAATTGCCCAAAGCCCTGCTGACCGTTGATGAGCGGTTTTTGAGTGAATCCCGGGTGCAGTCATATCTCACGGTACTGCAGGACACGCCCTATCTGTTGGTATCGGAGACCGTGGAGGATGGGACCGGAACCGATATGGGCTATCTGGTGATGGTGGCGCCAATCGACAACGAGTTTCTCCGCGCCTCGCAACAGGGTGCATCGGCGAGTGATGTGGTGATTGGCATGCTCGACGCCGATGAACAGCGTTTTCTGGCGACCAGTGATCCGGCGAGCGTGATGACGGCGAGTAGTGTCGAGCATGCGGCCGAACGTTTCGTGATTACCGCGCAGTCCTTTTTTGCCTACGAGGGCTCAAGTATCAACCTTCAGTTTGTCACCTTAATTCCCCGGAGTAGTGTCGAGGCGATACACCGCCGGGTGGAAGGGGTGGAGCGCCGGCAGCGGTTGATTGCCGGTGGCACCTTCATACTCGGGTTTACGCTCGTGTTTTACCTGTTGTCGGAGTGGTTGAATCGCATCCTGCGGCGCATCTCCCTGTTTTCCAGGCGGGCTTTGGGTCGGCGCCAACCGATTTTGGAGAAAGGCAATCAGTTGTTCGTCATGGAGGATTGGATTAAACATTTTATCAGCGACGTGCTCAACTCCAGGGAAGAGATGCGCCGTGTGCACGAAACCGAGATGCAGGTATCGGAGGCGGTAAAGCGGGCGATTATGGAAGCCGCCCTCGATCCTATCGTCACGATCGATGAAAGTGGCCTCATCGTGGAGTTTAACTCCACCGCGGAACGAGTCTTTGGCCACCAGCGGGACGCGGTCGTCGGTTCTAACCTGGTGCCGTTGATTATTCGCGAGGATGACCGGGCTTCACTATCCAAACTGCTCGCGCGGTTGCAACCCGACAGAACATCCCAAGAGTCGCAGACCCAGGGCGAGATGTTGGCGGTGCGATCGAACGGTAGTTTGTTTCCAGTAGAGGTGTCGGTCAAACCGATTCACTTGCGGGAACGGCATCTGTATACCGTTTATCTGCGGGATATAACAAACCGCAAGCGGGCCGAGGAGACCATCAGCAGTCTCGCCAAGTTTCCGCTGGAAAGCCCGAGTCCAATCATCAGGGTCAACCTGCCGGGCGTGGTGATCTATGCCAATCCCGCCAGTAGTCCCCTGATGGAGTATTGGGGATGCGAGCAGGGCCAGACGCTGCCGCTGTACTGGCGCAAACGGCTGCTCCAGGTCTTCGAGTCAGGGTACGATTGGGAAACCGAAGTCAGTCTCAGGCAACAAACCTATTCGCTGCTCATGACACCCGTAATCGAGCTGGGCTACGTCAATATTTACGGCAGGGATATTACCGAATTGCGCCGGGCGGAGAGCCTGGCCAGGGAGCATCAGCAAGAGCTGGTCCATGTTTGCCGATTGAGTACCATGGGGGAAATGGCTACCGGGCTTGCTCATGAGCTGAATCAGCCCTTGTCGGCAATCGCCAACTATGCCAACGGCTGTGCACGCCGGCTTCAGTCGCAGCCGGAACGAAGCGGTGATCTGATTTATGCGCTGAGCCAGATCAATACTCAGGCGGAGCGCGCGGGCGAGATCATTCGTCGGCTTCGGCAGTTGGTTGGCAAGCAATTACCGGTGCGCAGCGTCGTGGATATCAATAGCCTAGTGAAGGAGGTTTGTTCTTTCGTCGAGTTTGAGGCACGCAAGGCGGGGGTAGAGATCGAGCAGCAGGTTAGCTTTGACCGGCTCCCGGTACGTGGAGATTTGGTGCAGATCGAACAGGTGCTGCTCAACTTGGTGCGCAATGCCCTGGACGCCCTGCACGAAGTGCCAGAAGATTCCCGTAGTCTCGTGATTAGGACTGGATTCAAAGGCGGTGGCAATATCCAAATAGATGTGGTGGATAGTGGTCCGGGGATTAGCGAAGAGGTAGCGGAGAATTTGTTTCAGCCTTTCTATACAACGAAGCAGGGGGGTATGGGAATGGGGCTGGTAATCAGCCGGAGTATCGTTGAGGATCACCAGGGGAGAATCGAAGCAAAGCAAGTATCAAACGGAGGCAGCTGTTTCAGCGTTACGCTTCCCGCGTATCAGGGCAAAGAATACCAGGAGGTAAGATGAGTAACAGCTTCAGCGTATTTGTAGTGGATGACGATAAGGCGATGCGCAATTCCTTGAAATGGCTCATCGAATCGGTCGGAATGAAGGTGGAGACATATGCTAGCGCCGATGAATTCGTCCGCAATTACTATCCTGGCCAGGCCGGCTGTCTGTTGCTCGACGTGCGGATGCCCGGTATGAGTGGTTTGGAACTGCAGGAACACTTCCTCAAGCATGAGATCAATATTCCGATCATCATCATCACCGGTCACGGTGATGTGCCTATGGCGGTTAAGGCGATGAAGGCGGGTGCTGTGGATTTTATCGAAAAGCCGTTCAATGACGAGCTACTGCTCGAGAGTATCAGGCTTGCCCTCAATATCGATATCGAGCAACGGTCCACGCAGGCCGAGCGTGCCGAAATCGCTACGCACCTGGCCACCTTGACGCCTCGCGAGTTGGAGGTGATGGAGATGGTGACCAATGGCTGGGCCAATAAGGAGATTGCCCAACGACTGAGTGTCAGTACCAAAACGGTGGAAGCCCACCGCGCCCGGGTCATGGAAAAGATGCACGCTCGCTCACTGGCGAACCTGGTTAAGATGGCAGTAACCGCCAGCATGCAACTGGACTAACCTGAATGGATCGGACAATCATGGGCGCTCGGACGGAGCAACCCAACGGGGGTCACAAGTTGCCCGGTCAAATGGTCTGAGTGTCCCTCGTGCGGCTCCGGCACAATATCCGGACGAAACTTTGGTGAAATTGCGGAGAGGAGATCTCGGTGGACTTTGAGTGGGTTGCAGTCGCGCTTGGTGATGTCACCTGGATCTCCCTTGCCTTTGCGCTCGGGTTCGTTGCAAAACTAATCGGCCTGCCCCCACTGATTGGCTTCTTAGCTGCCGGATTTACCCTTAACGCCCTGGGCGCGGCCAGCGGAACAATGCTGGAAAAGCTGGCCGACATTGGGATCACGTTGATGCTCTTCACCATAGGCTTGAAACTGCATCCGATGACGTTGGCGCGGCCTCAGGTCTGGGCGGTTACCGGCTTGCATACCACCATCACCGTAGTGTTTTTCGGCGCCGGAATTTTCGGGCTCAGTCTGGCTGGTGTTTCCCTGTTTGCGGAGCTGGAGCTCGGGTCGTCGCTGGTAATCGCCTTCGCATTGAGCTTTTCCAGCACGGTCTTCGTGGTCAAGGTACTGGAAGAGCGGGGTGAGATGGCCTCACTGCACGGTGGTATCGCCATCGGCATACTCATCATGCAGGATATTCTGGCGGTTGTGTTTCTGACCGCGTCTTCGGGGAAGCTGCCTTCCCCTTGGGCGCTGTTGCTGGTAGGCCTGTTCTTCGTGCGGCCGTTGCTGCTCAGACTGCTGACCCTCACGGGACACGGTGAACTATTGATCCTGTACGGGTTCATTTTGGCTCTAGGGGGGGCCGAGCTGTTCGAACTGGTCGGCATGAAGGCGGATCTTGGTGCCTTGGTGCTGGGTGTGGTGATATCCCAGCACCCCAAGACGTCGGAAATGGCTAAGGCGATGCTCGGCTTCAAGGATTTATTTCTTGTCGGTTTTTTTCTGACTATCGGCCTGTCCGGGCAACCCAGCTGGGAAGGTCTTCTGATTGCCGGATTCCTGACGTTGTTCGTGTTGCTCAAGTCTATGCTCTTTTTGTGGCTTCTGACTTGGTTCCGGCTGCGAGCGCGGACCGCGCTATTGACTACGCTGAATCTGTCTAACTACAGCGAATTCGGCCTTATCGTTATGGCGATCGCCGTGGCCCAGGAATGGGTCTCCCCGGACTGGTTGGTGGTTATGGCGGTTGCCGTGTCTCTCTCGTTTATCCTGGCTGCGCCGGTCAATGCCAGAGCTCACGGTATCTACGCCGGTTATCGCGACTTCTGGAAACGCCTCCAGCGCCAGGGGAGGCTGCCAGACGACCGGCTGTTGGGTCCGGGCGAAGCGGGCGTGGTGGTGTTCGGCATGGGGCGGGTAGGCACCGGGGCCTATGACCGCATTAAGGCGATTGACCAAGGCAATGTGGTGGGGGTTGATTTTGATGGGGAGTTGGTGGGACGGCATCGTGAGGCCGGACGCCGGGTGATAACCGGTGATCCCACCGATGCGGATTTTTGGGACAGGGTGCCCATGGAAAGCGGCGTAGAACTGGTAATGCTCGCCATGCCCAAGGTGGAAGCCAATCTACAGGTCATACGGCATCTCAAGGAGCAGGGTTTTCGCGGGCGTATCGTCGCGACCGCCCGCTATTCCGATGAGATCATGCGGCTGCGCGACGTGGGAGCCGATGCGGTATTCAATATCTACGCCGAGGCGGGGGTGGGTTTCGCCGACCTTGCACTCGAGCATCAAGGCGTCCTGTCTACGGGTTGACCGGCGAAGCGGTGCGTTGGGTTCTACACAATTGGCACCCCTCCGCCGGCTATTCCGCTCACTGGATGATCTAATCGCTACCTACCCGGATATCGCCCGGGAGATTGACGGTGTAGAGCGATTGCGGCGGAACAGCAGCACTCCAAGCACCAACAATGCCAGGCTTCCTGGCTCCGTAACGAGGCCGATGCCCGCCGCGCTTAGCTGGAACGATGGCCCCAATATTCTGTTGAAATCACCTAGCGAGAACTCCTCGCTGAAGAGGGGCGGTAGATTGAACCAATCGTCACGCTGGCTGAGTTCGAATACCGGGCCCAGACCTTCTCCAATATCCAGACTGAGTCCAAAAGCCTCAAGCGAGAATGATGCCTGGAGTACCGAAAGCAGAAACTCACCATCCACGCCAAGGGTAGTATTGTTACTGAAAAGGGCATCTACGTAGAATTCAGGAGTCACCACCACATCGAGCAGATCTTGCAGGGCGATGCGCGGCAAGGCCTCCCAAGGTGACGAAATGAAATCGGTCAGGCCGATGCCCTCGACGAGGACCGGGCTGCTGAAAGCCAGATCCACCATCAGGGTCGGTTTGAGTTCAAAATTCTGCAGAATCTCCAAAGTCGGGCCGTATTCAATATCGATGATGTCGTAACTGGCATTGAAGATTCCCGCATTGAGCGATGTGCCAAGAATCGAAGGCAGCCCAAAAGCGGCAGCTATCAATCCGTCCAGATCCGCTTTGAGCGCCAGCAAATCATCCGCGCCCGCGGATTCCAACTTCGATCCATTTACGCTACCGACCGTGTTGATGTCGGGAACATGTACTGTGACATTGCCCACGTTGACACCCGGGGCGGGATTGATTTCGATTTTACTGTCGAATTGGAACAGCGCCGGATCGAGAGCACCCAGAACCTTGATCTGCCCGGAAGAGTCCTCGTTAAATGAGACCAGCTCCAGGGTCTTGGTGTCGAAACCGACGGTTGCTGTCTGAACCTCTTCGTCTGGGCTGCAGCCAAAGCCGATGAAGCAGACCTGCCCCCCCAACTCCGCTTTGGCTCCCAGCACTGCTTCGGCCTTTGCCGAAATCTCAGGTGAATTAGTACTAAAACTTGATCCATTCGACAGATCACTATTTGGATTGAGACTGAAAAACTCGTTGACCAGCACGGCATCGGGCAGATTCAAGGTCGCACCGTAGCTGACTTGGGCATCTACCGAGCCGCTATCCGCTTTGGCTCCTAGATTAAATCCCGCCGTTCCCCAACTTCTGGCCGTTGCCACGCCGCCGGTACGGGTATCTCCGGTTATCGGGTCGGTCTCCGGAATGATTGTTACCCTCTTCCAGCAGCCGCACCCCGTGTAATGTCCCTTGAAGGGATTGGAAAAGGTCGGAGTGGGAATCCATATCTTGGGTTGGTAGATCTTTGTGGTGATCTCGGGGATTCCCGGAATGATCACGGTATCTTTGCTGCCGGCAATGCCGCCAATCTCCGCGGTTGGACTATTCCAGGTTGTGCCGAGGAAATGCGAGACGTCAAATCCAGACGCGACACCCTCTCCCCACATACTTTGCCCTGTAGTCTCGAAGTCCAGGAGGCCCGAGCTATAGAGGACGGCATGGGCGTTGCCGGCCATACCCAGCAAGATTAAAACCCCCAAATACCGCTTAAATGGTTGGAATCGAAAGGTACACATAGTTTTTCCTTATTGTTATCGACCAGTAGCCGTGGGTTATAGGTTATATGTTGAGCGCGCTGTCATGACCACGTAGAAGCACGACAAAGCGCGCAACGGGACTATTGACGAGACGCTAGAGTTTGGCGGATTTACGCCTCGCTCCCGGGCTACTTTAACAGCTTGATTGGTTGGATGCGCGAAATAATTGCGCTTAACTTACTGTAAAGTGTATAAAAATCTGACAATCGCTGGAAAAAGCGGGGCTGTGATCATGGACTTGGGTAATTGTGGGGAAGGTAATCAGGTGGGTCTATTTAGCGGTAGGAGCGATCGGAGACCTGGGAATCAGCGCAATTTCGTCACCGTCTTCGATTCGGGTGAACGGTTCTGAAAACTGCTTGTTGACAGTGACCTGCACATGGTTGAGGTCGAAAAGGTGGGCATGCTCATGGCGGCGTTTTGCCAACCAGTCCAGCAATGTGCGTACATCCTCGACCGTATCGGGTAATTCCTGGGTCTCGGATTCCTTCCGCAATTTTTTGACCAGGTAGGTGAAGTAGAGTAGCTTGATCGTCCTGGGTTTTTCGGCGCTACCCGGCGCTATCTGGCGTGACAGACCCAAGGCCTCCAGTTTGTCCAAATAGCCCCGCCAGTTTTCGGATTGTTGTTTCCCAAGTTGGTAAAGGGTGTCCCAGGAATAGATGCCGGTATCATGGCCGTCATCGAACACCAGCCGCACCGCATACTGGCCCTGGGGCTCGATGCGGATGATATTGACATTCTCCTTGCCGGTGGTCGGGGTTAGCTGTGATCGTACTTCCTTGGCGGGGGAGAATACCCGCAAGTATTCGCAGGGCAACTCGAAGCGTATCCCATTGGAAAAAACCACGACCAGCAGGCGGCTCTTGCTGTGTAGGCTGATTTCGACCGGTACCTGCGTTGAGACCTTTTCCGTCATGCTAGTGGTTGAATCTGACAGGGGGAGCGGGATGGTCGCATGAGCCTCAGCGTCATTCAAGTCCCGCTGATGCGGTCAAAATAACGAGCCCGGTACACTAGCCGCTTGGCACCACTGTCCTCGAAGGGTGTGCGGGTGTGCAGCACGTTGTTGCACAACAACCCCTGTCCGGGCTCGAGACGGCCTTGGAAAGAAAAGGGAGACGGGCGTTTAAGGAATTTCTTGAGCTGTTCAACCGCCGCATCGGTCGAGGGATCGTTACGCCACTCGATGCTGCGGGTTCGGTCGGTATAGCGCATATGCAGTTGGCCTTCCGGCAGAACCGAGAATACCGGCCCGGTGCGTGGCGGACGTATTTCAACCCCTTCGGTGATATTGGCGGGGATAGTCATCGCCTCGGGGTGCATAAGCGCGTTAATGGTCTCCGGATTGTCGTCCCGTAGCCAGATATACAGTATTTCGTGATCGAGTAATCGGTTGGCGCCACCGTTCCCGGCGGGCTGCACGCAATGCAGCAACAGGCCCAGAATCTGATGATCAGGGTCATTGTAATACCCATCGGTATGCCAGGCGATGGGCCGGTTGGTATAGGGGATATAGCCTTGATGCAAGGCGTCGGACTGGACTGTCAACGAACTAATGGCATCTTGGTCGGCGCACATGTGGTTATCCAGCCGCTCAAGTCCGAACCGCGAGCCCAAGGCGCGCACCTGCTCTTTGTCCGGATCACTGCCTGACGCGCTGGCATAGATTGCCATATTGCACTTGCGGATGCGCTGGAGCAGGGCATCGCGTTCGGCGCTGGTCAACCGGCGGGGATCGCCGATTTCCACGATCAGAGATTCTATGTTTTCGGGATATTCTTCGAGCTTGCGCTCCCGCCAGATTTGATAATCACGGTCATTGTCGAGATCGAAGGGTCGGAAGGTCATTGCCATCGGGGTACTACTCCACTACTTAGCCTACCTTGTCCAGCTCCCGCTGGCGAAATTTGACACCGAGTTCTTCCGCCAGTTTCCGGCAGGCAGCGATATCCACCCCATCCAACCCATTGATGGCTGTCGCCGTGGTATCGGGGATGTAGGTGGGAGCCAGTCTCAAGAATTCCTTCATCGCCTCGTATGATCCCTTGAGTGCGGGCACGCAGTGACGGTCGTAGACCTCTGAATTCTGGGCGTTTAGGGATACCGACAGGGCGTCGACGCACGCGGCCATTTCGGGCAGCACGTTGCGTTTGTGGAACAGGTTGGCCAACCCGTCCGTGTTGACTCGCACGCTGCCACCTCTTGACTTCACATACCGGGCAACTTCGAGCAATACCTTCAGCCGCAGCGTAGGTTCCCCGAACCCGCAGAATACCACCTGCCGGTAGCGGGCGGGGTCGCCGATGGAAGCAATAATATCCGCGACTTCCGGCCGTTGTTCCAGGGTCAGGTCGTAGTCGTGAACCCGAGGGATGCCCTGTGTCTTGGGGCAGAACTCGCAAGCCAGGGTACAGCGATCGGTGATATTCAGATAGAGGCTGTCGCCGATTACGTAACTGAGTTGTTGATTCTGCACTGGAACTCTGGGGGGCGATGGAAATGGGCCCAAACTATACTACTTTTACGGCAGAATTTGTACGTTAGGATGCCCGCGCGGCCAATTCTCCGCTCAGTTTACGGGCACATGCCTTGAATCGGCCAAAATCTTCCGCGTTGGCGAGAGAGGGGTCACTGCGGTCCGCGTAGAGTATTCCCAGCGGCCGGTCGCCAACGAACAACGAACTGACGAAAAACCCCTGCAGATTAATGGTGGATTGCAGAGAGGCCGGGATCGCCGGAAGGTACTTTTCCCGGTTTTCCTGGTTGAGCCAGAACCCGTTGGGTTTGGTGAGCAGTAACGAAAACAGGTGACGCTGCTCCAGATGCAGTTGAAACCGGGTAAGCGGAGCATCCGCGGCGGTACCCGCCACAAACCTTGCGCGCAGGGTTTTCCGGTCGGGACTCAGCATGGCGAACATGGTCCTCTCCATACCCGCCTGGGTGTGAAGATCAGCCGCAGTTTGAGCGAGTTTCTGGCGGAGATCGGAGGCCGGACGGGTGGTATTTTCCTCGCGTGACGGTCTTCGGACGGCGGCTACGGGCGTGGCAGCAAGAGCGATTTTCAAGGGAGGTCCGGCGGTATCCTCACCGGCCTGGCACTGCGCTTGTGGGATGAGGTAATAGGCCGCGGATTGGAGCGGTAACGAACACAGATGCCGAGCGGCATCTACGGCTTGGCAATGAATTGCCGAGATCGCTTGATCGTGTGGAAGTCTAAGGAATTCTGCTGCCAGCTCCAGCAGCTCCGAGGTCTCTTGGCTAGCCCAGTCTTGGCTGGAGCTATCCGCGAGTGCGGCTGCCAGCATCACTCCCAGGGGGCGCGGTTTGAAGGCGCCAACGGTTGACAGACTCTCCACCGCCAGCGGTGGCAGCGTCCAGCGCAATGCCAGTGACTGATTCAGTTGATCCAGGGTGAACCCAAGCACCTGCCGGGCGGCATCGTCTGCGTTCTGGCCTTCAGTTACTTGACCGCGAATCTTAACCATATGTGCCCTGAAGTGGACCCACATGGCCATCTCCCCACACCGCCTCACCAAGGCCGCCATACCCGACTCTCCCGGGTTGCCATCCCCCCGCTGCGCTCCCCAGTGATAGGCGTATACCGATGCGTGGCATGCCCGAGAGTAACAGTCCCGGGTCTCCTGATCAGGGCTGCTTCGTGGAGACTCCTCCAGTCGGGAGAGTCCTCGGGCAAGCTCCCTGACAACCCGGGATCCGAGTAGGGAGATGGCGTGGCTAAGTGTGCCAACCGGGGTCTTCGGGGCTTGGGGAAGATTGCCTAGATAACGAAAAATTGCGATTGCATAACCCGGATCCCATGCCAGAATACGCTCGATATTCGTGTGACTTGAAACCGGACTGCCCGCGAGCCGGTCGAGTTCCTCGGCGGTATCGGGCAAGACCGGTAGCGTCAGGTTGGCTAGGCGATCAGTCCAGTCTGTGAGGCTGTCGGGCATCGATTCGCGTGGTTCCACGGAGGTTCGGGTTGGTGTGAGCAGGCATCTGCATTTTTAGCGACGCGGTGGCCGCCATCTTTAAAGTTGAGTGCCGCCGGGGCCGGGGATTCGGGGCGCAAGTCATGGAACAGCAGCAGGTGGTGTTGGTTCACGGATTGTTTATGAGCGGTGCCGAGATGGCGTATCTGGGCTCGGGGTTGCGGGCAGGGGGGTACCGCGTGCACCGTTTCCGATATCCATCCCGGCTCATTACCCCCCAGGAGGGCGCGGCGCTATTAGCCAAATATATCATGGGCTTGCATGCCGATCCGGTACATCTTGTCGGGCATAGTCTGGGGGGGATTTTGATCATGCATCTTTTTCACCGCTGCGCCGATCTTCCCGAGGGCCGAATCGTATTGTTGGGTTCGCCGGTCCTGGGCAGTAAGACGGCACGGCGGGCCGCTTGCTTCACCACCGGCCGTTTCCTGCTCAATCAGGCCATGTCGGGTTTGGTGAAAGCCGCCCCGCCATGGCGGGGAGAACGGCCACTGGGAGTGATTGCAGGTACTCGCGGGCTAGGTGTCGGACGGCTTTTGAGTGGGGTGGCAGGCATCCATGATGGCACCGTCTCGGTCAGCGAGACCGAAGTGGCCCAAGCGGATGATCAATGCTGTTTACCGGTCAGCCACACTGGCATGTTGTTTTCTAGAGCTGTAGTGCGCCAGACCCTTACGTTTCTGCGGCGGGGTTGCTTTGAACGGATTGGGCGGAGCTAAATCGGTCCCGAGTTTCTGCAGCCGCGCCGGGATGATAAAATTCAGCCCGGACAGAGAATTTCAGAGGGTTTTTCATGGCGGGACACAGCAAGTGGGCCAACATCAAGCACAAGAAGGCGGC
>JAGRGP010000093.1:0-10527 GCA_020445415.1 Gammaproteobacteria bacterium
TGAACAAGATACTCGAGAAAGTCGGCGAGGAGGCCACCGAAGTCATTCTGGCAGCCAAGGACGCCGCAGCCGGGGGAGACCGGGACGCGGTCATCGGCGAAGTCGCCGACCTGTGGTTTCACAGCATGGTGATGCTGTCGCACCTTGAGATGGATGTAGAAGACGTGATGCAGTGCCTGAGCGACCGCTTTGGCGTGTCCGGATTGGACGAGAAGGCTGCGCGCAGCAATTGATGGGCCGTTACGAACGGCGCAAGGATAACGGGAGAAGACAATGGGTATCGGTGGAATCAGTATCTGGCAGTTGTTGATCATTTTGGTGATCGTGTTGCTCCTGTTTGGCACCAAACGCCTTAAAAACATCGGCTCCGACCTGGGTAGTGCAGTGAAGGGGTTCAAGGGGGCCATGAAAGATGGTGACCAGGAAGCTAACAAAGAGCAGCGTCTTGAAAAGACGGATGATTCGGATGCCATCAATGGAGAGGTTTCCAGCAAAGAAAAGGAGAAGACCTGAGCACCGCGGTTGCATTTATCCCGATTTGAAACGGTAGGGCGATGTTCGACATCGGTTTTTGGGAATTGATGCTGATCGGGTTGGTCGCGCTCCTGGTGGTCGGTCCGGAGCGGTTGCCCAAGCTAGCCTATACCGCGGGGAAATGGCTTGGTAAGGGACGCAGTATGCTGAACGCGGTAAAGGCGGAGATCGACAAGGAAATTAAGGCCGAGGAACTCAAGGAAATTATCGAAAAGCAAAAAAAGCAACTGAACCCCCTTGAAGAGGCGATCGAAGAGACTTCCTCATCGGTCCGGGATTTCAAGAACGAGGTCGGTAAGAACCTGCGGGAGGGGGAAAAGGTCTTTGGATCGGAGCAGGAATCCGTTTCTGCCCCCTTGGGTGATTCCGCGCAGCGTTCCGGCGATCACGCAGATGACGACAAACAAAGATCCGGTTGACGATCCCCTGAAGGAACAGCCCTTCGTTTCACATTTGCTGGAACTGCGTGACCGCCTGTTGCGCGCGGTGGTGGCGGTGGCGCTAATCTTTGTGGTTTTGTTCCCTTTTGCCAACGAGATCTATATTTGGGTGGCGAGCCCGCTAATGGCCCATTTGCCCCAGGGAACCAGCATGATCGCCACCGAAGTTGCCTCTCCGTTCCTCACGCCGTTCAAGCTCAGCCTGGTTGCCTCGGTATTTCTGGCGATGCCTTTCATCTTGTATCAGCTATGGGCCTTCATTGCTCCGGGACTGTACCGGCATGAGAAGCAGCTTGCGGTGCCGCTGGTGGCATCCAGCGCGGTATTGTTTTATGTCGGTATGTTGTTTGCCTATTATGCTGTCTTTCCCTTGGTGTTCGCTTTTTTGACTGGCACCGTACCGGACGGTGTTACGGTCGCTACGGATATTGCCAAATATCTGGACTTCATTCTGACCCTGTTTTTCGCCTTCGGGATGGCGTTTGAGGTGCCTATTGCCACCTTTATTATGGTGCGTATGGGAGTGACCACGCCCGAGAAGTTAGCAGAGAAACGTCCGTATATCATTGTGGGCGCCTTTCTCATCGGGATGTTGCTGACGCCCCCGGATGTCATCTCCCAGACTTTGCTGGCGATCCCGATGTGGCTGTTATTTGAGATCGGACTGCTGTTTTCTCGGCTGTTTGGGATCGAGTCAGGGCAGCGGGAGGCTCCACAAACCGGAGGAGAGCAAGCTGCCAGCGGATCTTCCGGAGTGTCCAATGCTGGTTTGGTTTCAGCGGCTACCGGAAAAGGTTGGCAGCCACCGGAGAGTCCTGTTCCGACATTTGATGGCGATCCTGGTCCCGGCCCGGCGGGTGGTAACGCCGTTTCACCCGATGCGCGCCGGTTTGTGCCCTTGACTCCCGAGGAGTTGGATGCCGAGCTTGATATCATCGAAGCTGAGGAAGAGGCCCGTGACGATTTGGCACAGGATTCATGGCGGGATCCCGTGGAGGACAAACTACAAAGGATCCAGCAGTTTCGAGATGCTGGGGATGTGCCCGCCGCCCGTAAGTTGCTCTACGAGGTGCTGGTCAGCGGCAACCAAGATCAGGTGAAGGTCGCTCGCAATATCCTCGAGCAACTGGACGACCTCTAAAACCATCGCCGGCCAGGTGGTGGTGTTTTGGCTCCATCGCTAAGCACCTGCCGGGAATCCTGATCCTTAGTCAGACCCCTCTTGATGGTGGACCCTTGCAGTCACATTTTGGAAGCGCGCAGATGCCCCGACTCCTTGCAGTCCTGTTATTACTGTTCATAGTCCTTCCGGCGGGTGGCGATTCTACCAATCGGCTGCGCAACCATCCCTCGCCTTACCTCGCGATGCACGGAGCGGATCCTGTGCACTGGCAATTGTGGGGCCGTGAAGCATTGCAGCTGGCTCGGGAGGAAAACCGCCTGCTGTTTGTGTCCAGCGGGTACTTCGCTTGTCACTGGTGTCATGTGATGCAGCAGGAAAGCTACCGGGATCCGGAGGTTGCGGCGTTACTAAACCGGCATTTCGTACCGGTCAAGATCGACCGTGAATTGCATCCGGCGCTGGATGCCCACCTGGTGGAGTTTGTGCAGCGCACCCGAGGGAGCGCGGGGTGGCCTCTGAACGTGTTTCTCACCCCAGAAGGGTTTCCGTTGGTAGGGTTGACTTATGCCTCACGCCACGACTTTCTTGAATTCTTGAAGCGGCTCGAAGCCGTCTGGGGCAAGGGATCGGATGAGCTAAAGGCAATGGCACGCCAGGCCGCGGAGGCAATCGATCCCCCCGTATCGACTGCCCCACTCCAGGAACCTCGAGTATTACAGCAACAATTGGTGACGATGGCGCTCTCCCTGGGGGACGAGTTGGAAGGCGGATTTGGGCAGCAGAGCCGGTTTCCGATGGCCCCCCAATGGGGGGTGCTGCTCGGGCATCTGGAAAGTGGTCCTAATGATGGGCTTCGCAACCTGGTTGCCCTGACCCTTGAGCAGATGATGAATCGGGGTCTCCGTGATCATCTGGGGGGTGGGTTCTTTCGCTATACAGTGGATCCTGGCTGGAGGGTGCCCCACTACGAAAAGATGCTCTACACCCAGGCACTACTTGCCCGACTATACCTCAAAGCGGCAAAGTTATTGGGACGGCCAGCCTTTCGGGAAGTGGCCCGGGAGACCTTGGAGTTTTCATTGCGGCAACTGCGTGGGGACGAGGGAGGGTTTATCTCCAGTCTTTCCGCCGTTGACAAACACAACGTCGAAGGAGGGGGGTATCTGTGGACAGAACAGCAACTGGCCGAGGCCCTTGACGGGGATGAGCTAGCCTTTGCGCGGGCGCGCTGGGGGATGGAAGGTGCACCGGATAGGGAGGGCGGCCACCTTCCCATCCCGGGTATCGAACTCGCAGAGTTGGCTCGGCAACGGGGAGAAACTGTCGAGAGGCTAGCATTGTTGGAAACCCGAGTCAGGGAAAAGCTAATGGTATCCCGGGCTACCCGGGACCATCCGCGGGATGGGAAGCGCCTGGCGGCCTGGAACGGGCTGATGCTCAGTGCACTGATTGCGGGATACACCAGCCTTGGAGACGAACGTTACCGGGTTGCTGCGTCTCAGCTTCGAGATTATTTAGTGCGTCGGTTATGGACGGGAAGGCGTCTGTTACGTGCTCGCGAAGGGAATGAAGCGCTGGGCAGCGCTGCGTTAGAGGATTACGTGTACGTTGCAGCGGGGTTGAGCGATTGGGGAAATCTGACAGGCTACCACCCTGATCTGCAACTGGCCGAACGGCTCCAGGAAGAGGCGTGGCGGCGATTCTTCCGCGAAGGTGGCTGGCGGGAGAGTGATGAGGATCTAATCCCCGGTATCGCCTTGCAACCCGCGATCGCGGATGCTCCCTTGCCCTCTCCTGTGGCGATGCTGATCGATGCGGGCTTGGCAAGCGCAAATCCGCTGTTTAAGAGGCGGGCTCTCGAGGCGGTGAAAATAGGCTATCCGCGTGTCATCGAACTCCCGCTGTGGTATGCCACTCAGGTCGATGTCACGATCAAGGCGGCCACCACGAGATAATCGCTGCTCTCATTAAAGAACGGGCGCCGGGTAATCAGCGGTCAGCGCCGCCCGCCGACGTTACCCTTTGACCCCCAGTCTTGACTGTCGCCCTAATCGGGAGCAGGTTTCAATCCCGGTTGGAATTTGTACCGAGGCGGCCAGGGTTTTCCCGGCTGGGGAGGGTAGTGAGGTGGCCTTGGCCAGATGTAAGGCGGGGGATAGTAGAATACCGGGGGTGTTGAAATCTGCTCCGGTATTTCCCGATTTGTTTGCTCTCGATCCAGATCGGCAAGCTCTTTGCGCTGTCGGGCCGCCGCTTTTGCTTGTCGCGCCTCCCGCCCGATACGCTCCTGCTCTAGCTGTTTGCCCATCTCACGCAACTGCTGTTCCCGCTGCAGCGCCTCCTCGACCTGCTGGTCATCCGGATTCGGGGGCATCGGTAGAACTTCACCTTGAGTGGCCATGGCTGGATCGTTGGTGAACAGGACGCCACCGTTAGCATCAATCGTCCGGTACACCACTTGTGTCTGGCCGGGAGGGGCCACCAGCAACGCGATTACAATCCACAACCCTGCGGCTACACCGTTCTTCATAGTGGTCAAAACTCCGCTCAGACGTGTTGTTAAAGTATAAACCTGGGGTAATCGTCTTGGACAATGCCATTGACAGTTGGGCATCTTCCGGCTGAAAGGCGCGGGAGGTTGCTTTTACAGGATGGATGACTCTGCCAGCAATCCTCGATAAAGCAGCTTGGTGCGATTTTCCAAGCTGGCGCCGAACGGCGCGGGAGCCGCCATTGAATCAATTTCGATTCGCCGATGCGGTAGTATCGACAGTAGATGGCGCGCCCGAAGGGATTCGAACCCCTGACCTCAGCCTCCGGAGGGCTGCGCTCTATCCATCTGAGCTACGGGCGCAAAACGGAATTGCCGTGCCGTTGGGCAAACCGAAAACTAAAGATCGGTGCCTTCCTAGCGACGGCAAAGGTCGACTAGGATAGCGAGAGTTGGCGCGTTCGTCCACGTTTGTTTTATGGGGCTGGATATGATGAGGGCACGTCTACATGGCAAATCGGATTGAGTTGGTATTATAATTTCCGGTCTCAGTACACTTGGAGTAGGCGCCAGTTAGAGGTGCCGACCAATACCATATCCAAACGGAAACAAGGGTCGTATCAGTGAGTAACAAAGAAAACAGTAGTATAGGTGTTGTTCTGGTTGGCTTCGGCCTGATTGTGGTGCTGATCGGAGCTATCTACTCCCTTACCGTTGCTCGGTTTCAGGGCACCGGGGTAGATGAAGGCGGTATTGCCGATCGGATTGCGCCAATAGGTAAGGTCGAGGTTGCAACCGCCATTCAAGAGAAGGCAACGCCTGCTGAAACCAGCGCTGCTGAGCCGGGTGTGGCCGAGGAGGCGCCGGCGGCGGATCCTGCTGCCGCCGCTGCGAGCAGCGGTGGCCAGGAAATCTATAGCAAGACATGCATCGCTTGCCACGCTTCCGGAGCGGCAGGGGCACCCAAGTTGGGGGATAAGGCGGCATGGGAACCTCGAATCGCTCAGGGGATGGATGCGCTCATGACCACCGTGCTCAATGGCAAGAACGCCATGCCACCTCGGGGCACTTGCATGACCTGTTCCGACGACGAGTTGCGGGCAGCTGTTGACTATATGATCTCGCAATCCCAGTAGGCCGTGGGGTGGAATCCCGGTGGGTGGACTCGCTACGCATAGAGAAACTCCACCTCTCCGGCTGATCGGCTGCTTGCTGTTGCTGGTAGCGCTGGTGGGATGCGCGGGCAGTGAAAAGCGTCCGGTATTCTATCCCAATGCTTATACAATCGCGGTCGGCAAGGAACAGTCGGAGCAGGATATCCGTCAGTGTATGGAATTGGCACGGGATTGGGGTATTGCAGAGAAGCGGGATGGCGAGGTTGGCCAGAAAGCAGCGACGGGTGCGTTGCTTGGCGGGGTCTCCTCCGGGGTATGGGGGTTGATCCGTGGTGATGCCGGAGAATTGGCACTAGCCGGCGCATTGGCGGGTGGCAGTGTTGGTGGTATCAAGGGCGCCGTCGACTCAAGGGAGTTCAATCCCACCTTCAAGCGCTTCGTAGAGCGCTGCCTGAGTGATCGTGGTTACGATGTGATAGGTTGGGAGTAGCCGTCTAGAACCTATCTCATAATTGCCGCATGTCACCGATACGGCGTTAAAACCTGCCTCAACTACTCATTCACTCCGTGTAAGCGCGCGTTTTCGGACGGTTATGCCTGGTCTGGAAGTCATTCGCTAATTTTGAGATAGGTTTAAGTCCGGTATCCTCAGGTGCCCGTATGCCTGGGCCTGTCAGTGAGTGCATGCTGGTCATATAGGCTTTACCCTAATTATTTTGCCTCCTTGTGAATGGCAAGTTTCGGAGAGGATTGCTGGTTTGGTTCCAAACCACGCTGATCAAAGCGGGTACCATCGATCGAGAGGACTTTGACCTGATATAGGTCTGTAATGAGCCGGAAGCGGTTCTTGATGCTATCTTTAGCCATTACGAGTCGGGAGGGTTAGAACCCACCCGTGACGAGAAGAAAATATTGTTGGAGCTGTGACCTGCGATTAGGCTTGCCCGGTCCTGGTGCGGCGGTACGTTGGGAATAGACTATGAAATATTCGGCATTGATCGTGGTTGTAACTTTGTTATCGACTTCAGCCTGGTCTCAGGATTCTGAGCTGGGCGGTCGGCCGCCGGATATATCCCCGGCGGCCCCTGAGGTAGAGGCGGGCGCGGTGCCCGAAGCGGAGGTCACGATTACCGAGCAGGACGGGAAGACCATAGAAAAATACAGTGTGAACGGCCAGGTCTATATGATCAAGGTTATCTCCGGGGATGCGCCGCCTTACTATTTGCTTGATCTGGATGGTGATGGGGTAATGGATGTGACCCGGGACAGCCCGGAGGATATCTCGGTACCCCAGTGGGTTTTGTTTCAGTGGTGACCGATGGCTACGGGATAAGATGGGGGGTGCGCCCGACTGTCATCAAATTGTAATCATGGCTAAGTGTAATATTCGGACGCAAGCAATGGGAAGAATTAGGCTTCATGACGGCAACAATATTGGTAGTTGAGGATGAACCCGCAGTGCGGGAAATGACCGCGTTTGTCTTACGTCAGACTGGCTTCGAGGTACTGGAAGCAGAAGACGAAGGGGATGCGCGCAACCACCTCGCGAACACGCCACCAGACCTCATTCTTATGGACTGGATGCTGCCGGGAACCAGCGGCGTGGAATTGACTCGCGAACTCAAGCAGAACAAACTCACCCAGGATATTCCGGTCATCATGTTAACCGCCCGGGGTGAAGAAGATGACAAGGTTCGCGGGCTTGAGTGCGGCGCAGAAGATTATGTTACCAAGCCATTCTCCCCCCGTGAGCTAGTCGCTCGGATCAAGGTTATTCTGCGCCGGATATCACCTCATGTTTCAGACGAGGTGGTGATGGCGGGGCCCCTGACCTTGGATCCCATGACTTACCGGGTGAGTATCGAGGATACGGTGGTAGATCTTGGGCCCACCGAGTTCCGCTTGCTGCACTTCTTTCTGACCCACCGTGACAAGGTGTATAGCCGGTCCCGTCTGTTGGACGGTGTCTGGGGAACCAACGTCTTCATCGAGGAGCGCACCGTGGATGTTCATATCCGGCGATTGCGCAAGGCATTGCAGCCCTATGGTGCGGACGGCATGGTGCAGACCGTGCGTGGAGCGGGGTACCGGTTCTCGGAGCAGGCAACTGCCTGACAAGACGCTTCCCCAAGTTTGGATCAGGGAACTTGCGTTCCTGGTACTGATTGTCAGCGGTTTTGGTCTAGTCGGCCTATGGGTAGGGCGATTCGTTATATTCCTGTTATGCGCCATTGGGGCGTTGCTTGTTTGGCATCTTTACCAACTTTTCTTGTTTAGCCGCTGGGTTGAAAGTCCCAAGCGCCATCCGCCTCCGTCATCGCTTGGCATCTGGGGCGCTATCGAGCGCTTGACCAGGCAGATGTGGGAGCGCGGTCGTAAGCGCAAACGCAAGATGGGGCGTATGTTGACCGGATTTCGGGAGTCCAGTAGCGCCCTGCCCGATGCCACCGTGGTGATTGATGACCTGGGTAGAATGGAATGGTGGAACAGCGCGGCGAAAACCATGCTGGGATTGGATCGGAAGCGGCATAAGGGGCGCGGCATCCATGAGGTACTGATCGATCCAGTATTCCACGCGTTTCTGACTCGCGGTGACTATAGCGTTCCTCTACAGATGCCGGCACCGGTTGCTGACAATATCAGCCTGGAAGTGAGAATAGTGCCTTACGGAAAGGGTAAGCGGCTGTTCCAAGCAAGAGATATTTCGCGAGTGTTGCAACTGGAGACAGTACGACGGGATTTCGTCGCCAATGTATCCCACGAGATGCGCACACCATTGACGGTCATCCATGGCTATCTGGAAGCTATCTCGGAGGCCGGCGAGGAGGGGCTCGGTCATTGGCATAACGCCGTTGAGCAAATGAGCCAGCAGACCAGCCGTATGCGGCGTATCGTCGAAGATTTGCTGGTATTGTCTCGCCTGGAGAGTGACCAGCAGGCACAGGGACAGGAAATTGTGGACGTGCCCTTGCTTTTGGAAAACCTGCTTGCCGAAGCCGAGGCGTTAAGCAATGGGCAGCATCACATCACCTTGGTGATCGATCAGCCTGTTAAGCTTTTTGGCAACCTGTCGGAGCTGGAGAGCGCGTTTTCGAACGTGATCTTCAATGCGGTGCGCTACACGCCGGAAGGGGGACGCATCGAAATTACCTGGGGCGGCGATGATCAGGGAGCCAATTTCAGTGTACACGATACCGGTATCGGTATTTCCGGCGAACATCTGCCCCGCCTCACCGAGCGTTTCTATCGGGTCGACGTCGGTAGATCACGGCAAAGCGGGGGAACCGGCCTCGGGTTGGCGATCGTTAAACATGTACTGATTCGTCATGGGGGACACCTGGAAGTCCAAAGCGAACCCGGCATCGGCAGCACATTTAGCTGCAAATTCCCACCTTTCAGAAGCTGCAAGTAAAACCGCGGTCTAGTGGTGCATTCTGCGCTTAGATAACGAGCGGGATTGCGATCGATTATCCGTAACGACCCTCGATATAGTCCGCGGTCTCCTTTCTTTTTGGAGCAACAAACAGCTCGTCCGTGGCCAGGTGTTCGACTACTTTGCCCATCAGCATAAAGATGCACTCTTCGCTGGCACGTCGGGCCTGGGCCATGTTGTGAGTGACGATGAGGATGGTGTATTTACCGGCAAGTTCCCAGATCAGTTCTTCAACCGCCGCGGTGCCCTTGGGGTCGAGGGCCGAGCATGGCTCGTCCATCAGTAGAATCTGAGGTTGCACCGGCAGTAGCCTGGCGATACAGAGCTTTTGCTGCTCCTCCAGAGACAACTCGGTTGCCCGCCTGCCCAACCGATCCTTGACGCTGTCCCACAAAAGTACCTGTTTCAATGCCTGCTCGACTATCTCGTCCTGCTGGCTGCGCGAGGTGCGCCGTCCGGCATTATGAATGCGGTGTCCGAACAGAATGTTATCCTTAATGCTTGCGGGCAGGGGATTAGGCCGCTGGAAGACCATGCCTACCTGCTTGCGAAGTTGTACCAGCTCAACGTCTTTGTCATAGATATTCTTGTCGAATACCTCGACGCTACCTTCGATCCGCACGTATCCGAGCCGCTCGTTAATCCGATTCACACTGCGTAGGAAGGTGGATTTTCCACAGCCGGATGGCCCAATCAAAGAGGTTATCTTGCCGTTCTTTATTGACAGGTCAACCTTGAATAGGGCTTGGAAGGTGCCGTACCAAAGATCCAATTGTCGGGTATGGATGGCTAGGTTCGTGGTTGCCTCGGTTTTTTCTGCAGTAGCGGTTTTCATAGGGTTACCAATATCGTCGGTTCGGGTAGTCCACAGGGGGTCTGCATCCCCCTACTATCAGGGTGCTGTCCGGTGCTGTTCGATTGTCCGGCGGCCAGTGATCGCGTCGTCGGTTTTTCACCCGAATCGGCCTTCGATGTAGTCCAGAGTGCGCCGATCCTTAACCTGCCCTTTAAACAATGCCTCGGTATCACCCACCTCGACACACTCTCCGCCCAGAAAGAACGCCGTGCGGTTGGCAAGGCGGCGGGCCTGTTGCACCAGGTTGGTAACCAGCACGATGGTCATCTCATCCTTCAACTCTTGGAGCACATCCTCGATACGCATGGTGGTCACCGGGTCGACGGCGATAGAAAACTCATCGAGGAAAAGTAGTTCGGGTTCTTGTGAGAGCGCGCGAGCGATCGTTAACCGTTGCTGTTGACCGCCGGAGAGCAAGCTTCCAAGCGAGTTCAACCGGTCCTTTACCTCGTCCCAGAGTGCGGCGCGCATCAGGCAGCGCTCCACAATCAGATCCAGCTCTGCTCGGGAGCTAATTCCCCGCAGGCGAGGGGAC
>JAGRGP010000093.1:10535-11018 GCA_020445415.1 Gammaproteobacteria bacterium
ACGTTTTCGTAGATAGTCAATGGCAGACCCACAGGGAGTGGAAATACCACTCCAATACGGCTTCGCAAGGCATACAGGTTGCGTAGTTGCCGCGTGTGGCGCCCGTTGAAATAGACATCACCCTCGACCTTCATTTCCGAGTTGAAGGTATCCATGCGGTTGAGCGCCTTGAGAAATGATGTCTTACCGGCATTAGCGGGACCGATAATGCCAAAGATTTCGTTTGGCATAACTTCGAGGCTCACGCCGGAAAGCGCAACATGATCCTGGTATTTGATGCGCAGATGCTCAACCTTTAACTTAGGAGGAAGCGCCTCATCCTCGTCTGCCGAGGCCGCGTGGTTGGTTACCATTTCTTTTTCCCCCGTAGGTACATGCGGAAGGCAATGGAGAGGCTGTTCATGAGCAATACCATCGAGATGAGTACCAATGCCACACCGTAAGGGAGCGACTCCGGTACGTTGGGCACCTGGGTGGCGACCA